>CAOKRG010000036.1 GCA_948471095.1 uncultured Oscillospiraceae bacterium | reverse complement strand
TCTATTTTACCACTTTCTGCATCTTTTTTCTAGATTGTTTTTCAGAAGTAATACCGGGGCTTTACCCTGGAGGAGGCCGCGCGGGCCTTGGGCGTGAACCCCTCCACCGTCTGCCGCCATCTGCAAAAGGCCCGCGCCCATTTGCGGGAATTTGCGAAAATGGCCGGGGAGATCCGCCGGCACATGGCTTCGGAAGAGAATGGGGAGTAGCGGGAAGCCGGGCGGCGCTTTTGCCGGTTCACCGTTTCGGAAGCTGGACCGTATTGGTGAACACGTCGGCCACCTCGGTGATGGTGATATAGGCCTTGGAGTCGCACTCGTGGACCAGCTCCTTCATGCGGCCGATCTGGAAGCGGTTGAGGATGATATAGGCGCAGCATTTGGCGTCGCCGGAGTAATACCCCGTTGCCGGAAAGATGGTGACCCCGCAGCCAAAGGTCTCCGACAGGGCGGCGCAGACCTCCTCCTGCCTGCCGGTGACGATCATGGCGGCTTTGGAGCGGTCCAGGCCCTCCACAATAAAGTCCACGGTTTTGAGGGCGGCCATGTAGGTGACAATGGAATAGAGGGGCAGCACCCAGCTTCCCCGGACAATGCCGCAGAAAATATACAGGGCCACGTTATAGAGCATCACAAAGGTGCCCACGGTCAGGCCCAGCCGCTTGGCGAAGATCACCGCCAGCACCTCCACGCCGTCCATGGCGCCCCCAAAGCGGATGGCCAGGCCCGAGCCCATGCCGGAGATCATGCCCCCGAACAGGGCGCACAGCAGCAGGTCGGTACCGGCCAGGGGCGAGGCCAGGCTCACATCCACGGGCAGCACGTCGGTGATGAGGAACGCGCTGACCGCGTAGACCAGCACCGCGTAGGTGGAATAGAGGGTGAAAGCCGCGCCCTGCCGCTTGAGCCCGAACAGGAACAGGGGGATGTTGAGCACCAGGAGGAAGAAGGACAGGGACAGGAACGGCGGCGTGATCTGCGAAAACAAAATGGACGTGCCGGACACCCCGCTGTCGTACAGCTGCACCGGGGCGATAAACAGGGTGACGCCCACCGCGTTGACCACGCCGGCCAAAGTGAGCAGCAGGAAGTTCCGGAGCCTGAGGGTCTTGAGCTGAGATTTCCATTTGGCAAAATTCATAGAGCCCCTCCATTCTCGATTGAGTATTCTATTTATTTATTATAAGGGAAATGGGTGAAAAAGGCAAGGGGAAATCTGAGAGCGGGAAGCGGCCCCATGAAGGGGCCTTTCCCGCTTTTTGCGGCCAAAGCCCCCTCGCGGCCCTCCCAGGCCGTCCTTTGAAATAAAGTTTCAAAAAGTAGGCCGGACTTGGGAATCCAAGAGAAAAACCCCTGTACAAAACCCGCGGGGCATGGTATAATTTCTGTGTCTCTCCCCAGGCGGGGCCCGGGGCTCGGACAAGCTTTTCCATCGTAAAGAAACACTGACATTGCGGACTCTTTGAAACGAGTCCTTGCGCGGGGCCGGCCCGCCCGGCGAGAAGGAGCGTATGGCATGGACGTAAAAGCCCTGGAAACAATATGGAGCACGGCGGACCTTCCCGTGGTGGTTTTTCAAAAAGGCCGTTCCACGCCGGTCTACGAAAACGCCCCCGCCGCCGGACTGCTGCCGGGCGGCCTGTTCGCCGCCCTGCCCGCCCCGGAGGCCCAAGCCCTGCGGGAGGCGGTGGAGGGCCTGGGCGACCCGCCCTTTTTCTGCCATCTGGGCGGGGAGGTCTATTCCGCCGTGCTGGTCCCCCAGGGGGAGTTTTTGGCCTGCCTGCTCCACCGGGTCACCGGCTATTACAACCGCACCCAGGACGCCCTGAACGAGGCCATTATGGCCAGCAAGGCCAAAACCAACTTTCTCTCGGAAATGTCCCACGACATCCGCACCCCCATGGGGGCCATCGTGGGCCTGACGGACATCGCCCTGGCCCATCTGGACTCTTCCCGGAAGGTTCAGGAGAGCCTGGAAAAGATCAAGGTGGCCTCGGGGCACATGATGTCCCTGCTCAACGAGGTGCTGGACATGTCCCGCATTGAAAGCGGCCGCATCTCCCTGCAGGAGGAGCCCTCCAACGTGGCGGACCTGCTCTACGAGATCCTGATCGTGGCCCGGCCCCAGGCCGAGGGCGGGCGGCTGGAATTCTGCCTGGATATGGGGCCCATCGCCAGCGAGAACCTTATGCTGGACGCGGTGCGCCTAAAACAGGTGTGCTTAAACCTGCTCTCCAACGCCATTAAGTATACCCCCACTGGCGGCAAGGTGGAACTATACTTTGCCATAGAGCCCGGCCCGGAGCCGGACCAGGTGTGGATGGACGTGCGGGTCCGGGACAACGGCATCGGCATGACCAAGGAGTTTTTGACCAAGGTCTTCGCCCCCTTTGAGCGGGAGTCCCGGTCCGTGGTCAACAAAATACAGGGCACGGGCCTGGGCATGGCCATCACCAAAAACCTGGTGGAGCTGATGGGCGGCAGCATCGCCGTGGAGAGCCAGGTGGGCCAGGGCTCCCTCTTTACCCTGCGGATTCCCTTCCACAAGGCTCCGGCCTCCACCGGGCGCTGGGAAGCCCTGCGGGGCCGCCGGGTCCTGCTGCTGGAAGGGGACGAGAAGCAGGCCCGCCTTACCCGGGACATGCTGGAAAGCCTGGGCCTTTCCGCCAGCTGGGCCCGGGACCCGGACGAGCTGGTCCTGCTCATCAACGACGCGGACCTGGACGGCGTGGAGTACGACGCGTTCCTTACCGCCGAGAAGCTGGAAGGGACCGAGCTGACCTTGTTCCTGCCCGAGGTCCGCCGCAGGCTGGGCGCCGGGATCCCCATGCTGCTGCTCACCGCCAGCGATTGGAGCCAGATCGAGTACATGTTCACCCGGTCCGGGGTGGACGGATTCATCCCCCTGCCCCTGTTCCAGAGCCGCCTGGCCGCCGGGCTGCTGGCCCACGCCCAGGATTCCGCCGCGCCGGAAGCGGCCCTGGCCCCGGCCTGCGACCTGCGGGACCGCCGCCTGCTGCTGGCCGAGGATAACGAGCTGAACCGGGAGATCGCCCAGGAGTTGCTGGGCGAGGCCGGGTGCGCCATTGAGTGCGCGGAAAACGGCCGCATGGCCGTGGAGATGTTCCAGGGCTCCGCCCCCGGCTACTACGACGCGGTGCTCATGGACGTGCAGATGCCGGAGATGAACGGCCTGGACGCCACCCGGGCCATCCGGGCCCTGGACCGGCCGGACGCCAAAGCCGTGCCCATCATCGCCATGACCGCCAACGCCTTTGTGGAGGACGTGAAGAACTCCCTGGACGCGGGGATGAACGCCCATATCTCCAAGCCCCTGGATATGGACAAGGTCTTCTCCACCATCGATTCTCTGCTGAGGGGGCGCTGACCATGCGGGAGTACCAGGAAAAGTACATTCGGAATCTAAAGGAGATCTTCGCCCTGAACGCCGCGCCGGAGCAGATTCCCCAAGACGTGGAGGCCTTCGCCCGGGAGCGGAGGGAGCGGCGGGCCCAGGCCCGGGCCCTGGCCCAGGAGAACACGGAGCTGCTCCGCCAGGAGCTCTTCCCCCTGCTGGACGACGTGGTCTCCGCCAGCGGGGAGGAAATTGCCAGCCTGGAGGACTTCGCCGCCCACCTGGTGGAGGGCGCGTCCCAGCTGGACATGGTGCTCAGCTACTACCTGCACAACGCCCTGCTGGTCTATGCCCGCCGCTGGGACAGGCGGGACATGCTCATCCGGGAGCTGTACCAGACGGCCATGGCCCTGTTTTACGTGGAGGAGTCCGCCGTGCGGGTGAAGCAGTACCCCTACCGGACCAAGCTGGCCATGCTCTTTGGGGAGGCGGCCTCCTACATCAAGCGCTATGATGAGATTGAGGACCAGGAGACCCGGGGCTACATCCACCGGTCCATGGCCAACCTGGCTCTGGTATACAACCAGTTCACCGAGGAGGACGGCCGGCGCAAGCTGACGGCCATCCGGCGGTCCCTGCGGATTCTCAACGACCCGGCCTACCAGGAGAAGTCGCCGGACCTGCCCTGGGACCTGTATATTTATAAGTCCCACCAGGAGCGCACCACGGTGCTGGGCCTGTTGCGGGCGGGCATTGCCGACCCCCAAATGCTGGGCGAGGTGATGGAGTCCGCCGGGTATGTGTACGAGCGCCAGCGGGAGAGCAGCCTGGCCCGGGGCGCGGAAGTGTCCCTGCGCTGGCGCTATGCCTATGAGGCGGCCCAATACCACTGCGGCGTCCGGCCCCTCTCCTACCTGCTGGGGTGGATGGAGTCCGCCTATATGGACCGGGACGAGGGGAACTACTCGGACGGGGGGCTGTACCAGAACATGTTCCTGCCCGCCCTGTACGCGGTGTATCTGGAGGAAAACCCGGAATTCCAGGCCAAGAAAAAAGAAGTGCTGAGCCTGATGTACCGCCGGATATCCGCCTATGTGCGGGGCATGCCGGACAACCTGCTCAGCGAGCACACCATGCAGCGGCTGCTGGGGTGCCTGCAGTCCTTCATCGAGTACCCGGACGGGGTGCAGGAAAAGGGCTTTCTGCTGGACCTGGTGGTCTGCCGGAACCTGGACGTGTTCGTGGCCTCCCGCATGACCGGGGAGGTGGCCCGCATGCTGGTGGACCGGGCCCTGGACACGGACCCGGCGTACCTGCTGGGCGCCCTGGGCTGCGAGACCGCCGAAGCCCTGCTGGCCCGCCGGGACGGGCTGCGGCGCTTTGCCATGGAGGCCGGGCTTTTGCACAATGTGGGCGTGTTCAACTTCAGCAACCTGCTGCGCCGCCTGGGCCGCAGCTGGCTGGAAGAGGAGCGGGAGCTTTACCAGTTCCATGTGGACGCGGGCATGGACCTGCTCTCCCGCAGCCCCTCCACCCAGCCGTACGTCCACGCGGCCTTGGGGCACCACCGGGGCTACGACGGCAAAACCGGGTACCCGGCGGGGTACGACCGGTCCCAGGACCCCTGCCCCGCCATGACCGACCTGATCAGCGCCGCCGCCCATCTGGTCCGGCTGCTGGAGGACCGGGTGTTCCTCTTTAACCAGCCCATGACCCTGGACCAGGCCCTGGAACGGGTGCGGGCCGAGGCCGGAACCCGGCTGGCCCCAAAGGCCGCGGAGCTGCTGTGGGACCTGCGCCCCCAGCTGGAGGCCTACCTAAAGGACGGGGAGCTCTGGGCCTATCAAGAGGCCTTTCTTCTGCTGAAAGGCAAATGCGTCTGGCAGGGCGGGTCTTAAAACCTGTATTCACAACCGAAGAACTACCACTCAGCTAATGGAGACTGTCCAAAGGGCGCAGTTTTTGATAGAGTAATACGGAGTGGCCTCCGGCGGCTTAGGGGCTCTGCCCCTAAGAACCCCGCCAGGGGCCTAACGCCCCTGGACCGCGTACATTTGCCACCATTAGCGGGAATGTCCAAAACGCGCGTTTTAACAAGAAGAAAACACCCTGAGCGCAACAGTAAAAGTTTTGTCCACTTTTTCAAAAGTGGCAGGGTGTGGGGCGGAGCCCCACGGTCTTGCCGTAATGCGCGAACTTTGCGCATGGAGGGGGAAGCTTCCCAGTGGGAAGCGTTCTGACCCGACCGAGCCGGTAGGCGAGACCCCACTCCGTAAAACTTCAAAAACCGCTCCCTTTGGACACTCCCCTTTTGCCCCGCTTTTCCGGTTTTGCGCCATGGCCTCTGCGCCATATGTTCCGAAAGGATGATGATTTTTATGCCCCAAACCCACAGCGCCCTGGAGCTCTCCTTCCGCATGGGCGAGACCCTGCTGGAAAACGGCGCGGAGATCTCCCGGGTCCAGGAGACCATGGAGCGGGTGGTCCAGTCCTATCAGGTGGAGAGCTTCAACGTCTATGTGATCACTAACGCCATTTTCGTCACCGGCACGGAGGCCGGGGTGGAGCATGCCGCCAAGCTCAAACATGTGCCCAGCACCAGCACCCACCTGGGGCGCATCTGCGCGGTAAACCAGCTCTCCCGGGAGATCGCCCAGGGAGGGCACACGGTGGAGGAGGCCTCCGCCCGCCTGGAGGAGGCCTCCCGCCTGCCCTATCCCCCCCTGCCCCTGGCGGTGCTCAGCTGCGCCGTGGGCAGCGCGGCCTTCAGCTACCTGTTCGGAGGCAGCCCCTTCGACGCCTTTGTGGCCTTTTTCTGCGGGGTGGCGCTGGAGCTCTACCTGCATTTCGCGGGAAAGCGGGGCATGTCCAAGTTTTTGACCAATCTTTCCGCCAGCGCCTTGGTCACTTTGTGCGGCGGGGCGCTGTTTCTCTGCGGGCTGGGCCATAATATGGATAAGATCATCATCGGCTCCATCATCCGTCTGGTGCCCGGCGTGGCCCTTACCACCTCCATCCGGGACTTCTTCCACGGGGACTACCTGAGCGGGGCCATCCGTATGCTGGACGCGGTGCTGGTGGGCGGCTGCATTGCCGTGGGCGTGGGCTTCGTGGTAAAGCTGCTCTCCACCCTGACAGGAGGTGCGCTGTTGTGAACGGACTTTCCGCGCTCCACCTGCTCTTGCAGACGGCGGTGGCCTTTGCGTCCACCATCGCCTTTGCCGTCATCTTCCACACGCCCCGGCGGGAGTGGCTTTACACCGGCCTGACCGGCGGGGCCGGGTGGCTGGTGTACCTGCTGGCCTCGGGCCTTGGCAGCGGCGCGGTGGGGGCCTCCTTTTTGGCCACGCTGGCCCTGACCGCCCTTTCCCGCATGTTCTCCTTTGCCCGCAGGGCGCCGGTCACGGTGTTTCTCATCTGCGGCATCTTCCCCTTGGTGCCCGGCGCGGGCATCTACTATACCGGCTACTACTTCTTTATGGGCAGCAACGCCCAGGCCCTGGACAAGGGCCTGGAAACCATCAAGATCGCCGTGGCCATCGCCCTGGGCATCGGCATCGTGCTCTCTCTGCCCCAGGCGCTGTTCAGCTTTAAGCGGAAAGGACGGTGAGGCCATGCCCCGCAGGGAATTGGTAATCGGCGAAAACGACGGCGGGCAGCGGCTGGACAAGTTCCTGACCAAGACCTTCCCCAACCTGCCCCAGGCGGTGCTGTATAAGTGCGTCCGCCAAAAGGACGTGAGGCTCAACGGGGCCCGGTGCAGGCCGGAATCCCGCCTGGCGGCCGGGGACCGGCTGAGCCTGTATTGGCAGGAGGAATTTTTCCAGCAGAAGCCCCAGGAATACGACTTCCTCAAAGCCCCCGCCAAGCTGAACATCGTGTATGAGGACGAAAATATCCTGCTGCTGGACAAAAAGCCCGGGCTTATCGTCCATCCGGACGAGAACTACCACTTCGACTCCCTGATCGCCCGGGTGCAGCATTACCTCTATGACAAGGGGGAATACCGGCCCCAGGAGGAAAACAGCTTCGCCCCAGCCCTGGTGAACCGTATCGACCGGAACACCGGCGGCATTGTGATGGCGGCGAAAAACGCGGAGGCCCTGCGGGTGCTGAACCAGAAGGTGAAGGACCGGGAGCTGCAAAAGCTCTACCTTTGCGTGGCCCGCGGGCGGCTGGACCAAAAGGCCGGGGAGCTGCGGGGCTACCTCTTTAAAGACGAAAAGAAAAACCGGGTCTATGTGCGCGGGACCTCCTGCCCGGGGGCCAAGACCATCCGGACCCGCTACCGGGTGCTGGAGGAGCGGGGGGATTTCTCCCTTTTGGAGGTGGAACTGCTCACGGGCCGCACCCACCAGATCCGGGCCCATTTGGCCTCCATCGGCCATCCTTTGGCCGGAGACGGGAAATATGGAAAGAATCCCCGGGCCAAGGGGGCCGCTTTCCCCTACCAGGCCCTGTGCTCCTACCGGCTGGGGTTCCGGTTCACCAGCCCGGCAGGGGTCCTGGAGTATTTGAACGGCCGGGACTTTCAGGTTCGGGAGGTATGGTTTATGGAGGAGTTTTTGAAATTGGGTTAATACGCGGCAGGAATGCTGAGGTCGGGACTGCGTCCCGATGAGGCCTACGGCCCTAGTAAAAGTACGGTTTGGCCTCCGGCGGCTTAGGGGCTCTGGGTCTCGGCTACCGCCTCGGTCAGTTCGCGGCATGTCTGCCACAGGCAGACGCTCACCCCCTAAGAACCCTGCAAGGGGCCAACTTCGCGTAGCGAATGTTGTAAGCTCCTTGACCGCGAATGTTGCTCACCATTCGCTGAGTAATAAAACCGGGGCTTTCACAAACTGCAAAGGAATGATGACTATGCGCGTGATCCATCTTATCGGCGGCGGCGACACCGGCGGGGCCAAGACCCATGTGCTCAACCTGCTCAAGGAGCTGAACCGCTTTATCGACGCCCAGCTCTTCTGCTTCCGCCGGGGGGACTTTTCCGCCGACGCGGAGAAAATGGGGATTCCCATCCACGTCATCGAGACCGGGGACCCCATCCGGGGCCTGGCGGAGCTGAAAAAACAGGCGGCCGGGCAGAAGATCGACATCATCCACTGCCACGGGGCCCGGGGCAACCTGATGGGCAACCTGCTGAAAAAGTTTGTCAACGCCCCGGTGGTCACCACCGTGCACAGCGACTACCGGCTGGACTACCTGGGCCGCCCGGTGGCCCGGCTGAGCTACGGCACCACCAACCTGGTGGCCCTGCGGCGGGTGAACTACTACATCGGCGTGTGCGACAACATCTCCGAGATCCTCATCGAGCGGAACTTCCCCGCAGACCGCATCGAGACCATTTACAACGGCATCGACTTTAAGACGCCCCTCTCCTACCTGCCCAAGGAGGAGTTTCTCCGCTCCCTGGGCTTCCCCTACGCTCCCGGCGACGTGATCGCGGGCATCGTGGGCCGGCTCACCCCGGTAAAGGACATCCCCACTTTGCTCAAGGCCGTGAAGAAGGCCCGGGAGGCCATGCCCAACCTGAAGCTGGCCATTGCCGGGGACGGCGAGGACCGGGAAAAGCTGGAGCAGCTCACCCGGCAGCTGGGCCTTTCAGAGGCGGTGTGCTTCACCGGCTGGCTCAAGGACATCAACTCCTTTTACAACGCCATCGACCTGTCCCTGATCACCTCCCTCTCCGAGGGCTTCCCCTATGTGCTCACCGAGGCGGCCCGCATGCGCAAGGCGGTGATCTCCACCAATGTGGGGGGCATTCCCGCGCTCATTAAGGACGGTGACACCGGGCTGCTCTTCACCCCCCAGGACGTGGACCGGCTGGCCCAGCTGCTGGTGGAGCTGGGCCAGGACCCGGACCAGCGCCGGGAGATGGGCAACCGCCTCTATGAAAAGGCCAGCCGGGAGCTGTCCATCGACAGCATGGTGGAGCGGCAGCTGGAGATTTACAACAACATCCTCCAGCGGGAGGCCCGGCAGCTCATCCACAAGCGGGACGGCGTGGTCGTCTGCGGGGCCTATGGCCATGGCAACGCCGGGGACGAGGCCATCTTAAAGTCCATCATCCACTCGGTGCGGGAGCTGGACCGGTTCATCCCCATCACCGTGCTGGCCAAGAACCCCCAGAGCATTAAGAAGCGCTACCGGGTGAACTCCATCTACACCTTTAACCTGCCCAAGATTCTGCGGGCCATGGGCCGCTCCCGGCTCTACATCAACGGCGGCGGCACCCTCATCCAGAACGCCACCAGCCACCGGAGCCTGTGGTATTACCTGATGACCCTGCGGGCCGCCAAGTTTTTGGGCTGCAAGGTGGACATGTACGGCTGCGGCATCGGCCCGGTGACGGGAAAGCGGAATATAAGCCTGGTGCGCCGGGTGCTGGACAGCTCCGTGGACATGATCACCCTGCGGGAGCCGGATTCCCTGCGGGAGCTTACCAGCTACGGGGTAAGCGGTCCCCAGGCGCGCCTGAGCTCCGACCCGGCCCTGGTGCTGCCCCCGGCGGGGGCCCAAGAGACGGAGCGCTTCCTCCGGTCCCAGGGGCTGGACCCGAAGGGAAAGTATATCTGCTTTTTGCTGCGCAGCTGGCGGGGCTTTGGGGAAAAGGCCCCGGTGCTGGCCCGCTGCGCCGGGCAGGCTCGGGAGTGCTATGGCCTGGAGCCGGTGTTCATCTCCATCAACCCCTTCCAGGACGAATCCGCCGCCCAGCTGGTGCTGGAGCACATGGAGGCCCCCGGCAAGGTGCTGGAGGGAGTATCCTCGCCGGAGCTGCTGATCTCCCTTTTAAGCCATATGAGCGTGGCGGTCTCCATGCGGCTGCACGGGCTGATCTTCTCCTCCCTGACCGGCACGCCGCTGGTAGGCGTGAGCTATGACCCGAAGATCGGCTCCTACCTGCGGTACCTGGGCTATGGGGAGTGCGTGGACCTGAAGGACGTGACCGAGGAGTGGCTGATGGGCGCCATTGAGCGGGCCTACGCCCAGCTGCCCCGCCGGGAGGAGCTGCGGGCCAAAACCCGGCGGCTCTCCGAGGTGGAGCGGGAGAACATCGCGGCGGTTCGAAACTTGATGAAATAAGGAGGGGTCAACCATGGAAAACATTTTGCAAGCGGTAAAGGACAACATCGCCAAGGTTTTGGTGGGCCAGGAACGCGTCACCGACCTGCTGCTGGCCGCCCTGCTGGCCGGGGGCCATGTGCTGCTGGAGGACGTGCCCGGCATGGGCAAGACGGTTATGGCCCGGGCCCTGGCAAAGTCCCTGGACGCGGACTTCGGCCGGGTACAGTTTACCCCGGACCTGCTGCCCACGGACGTGACGGGCCTGAACTTCTTCCACCAGCAGAAGGGAGAGTTCGTGTTCAACGCCGGCCCGGTGTTTTGCAACATTCTGCTGGCGGACGAGATCAACCGGGCCACGCCCCGGACCCAGTCCAGCCTGCTGGAGTGCATGGCCGAGGGCCAGGTCACGGTGGACGGGGTGACCCGGAAGCTGCCCCCGCCCTTCTTCGTCATCGCCACCCAGAACCCGGTGGAGACTTTGGGCACCTATCCCCTGCCCGAGGCCCAGCTGGACCGGTTTTTGATGCGGGTCTCCATGGCCCCGCCCAGCCAGAGCCAGGAGGTGGCCATTTTGAACCGCTTTATGGACGCGGAGCCCTTGGAGGAGCTGGCCCCGGTCTGCGGGAAGGAGGATATCCTCGCCCTGCGGCAAAAGGCCCGGAAGCTCTTTGTGCATCCTGTGCTGCTGGACTACATTGCCGCCCTCTCCCAGGCCTCCCGGGGCCGCAAGGGCATTGAGCTGGGCGTAAGCCCCCGGGGCACCCTGGCCCTGCTGCGGGCCAGCCAGGCCTATGCGCTGGTCCAGGGCCGGGAGTTTGTAACCCCGGAGGACGTAAAGGCCGTGGGGGTGCCCGTGCTGGCCCACCGGCTGTCCGTCACCGGCATGGGCGGCTCCGCGCCCCAGGTCCAGGCGGCGGAGGGGCTGCTGGGCAGCGTGCCCGTGCCCACTGAGGAGTGGTCCCGTTGACCGCGCTGCTGCTCTGCGCCGGGATTCTGCTTCTGGCCCTCTGGGCCCTGCCCCGGCTGTACGACCGCTTTTGGGATAAGGGGCTGGACTGCAAGATCAGCTTCACCCAGGACTATGCGGTGGAGGACGAGGACTCCGCCCTGCTGGAGGTCATCACCAACGACAAGCTGCTGCCCCTGCCCGCCTTGGAGATCAGCTTCCACATGGACCGGCGGTTACAGTTCGGCGCGGGCGAAAACGCCTCCCTCAGCGACCAGACCTACCGGCGGGACGTGTTCGCGGCGGCCATGCGGCAGAAGATCACCCGGACCCTGGACTTCAACTGCGCCGGGCGGGGGTATTTCCGCATCAACGAGGCGGGCCTTGCCGCCCAGGACCTGTTCCTCACCCGGAAATATGTGGGAAGCCGCCCCCAGAACACGGAATTTTACGTGCTGCCCCGGCCCGTGCCCACGGGGCAGATTCAGATCCCCTATTCCAAGATCATGGGCGCGGTGCTCAGCCGGAAGCGGGTCTGCGACGACCCCTTCGAGTTCGGCGGGCTGCGGGAGTATTCCCGGGGCGACCCCATGAAGTACATCAACTGGAAGGCCACGGCCCGGGCGGGCCGGCTGCTGACCAACCTGCACGAGTCCACCCTTTCCCAGCAAGTGGTAATCGCCATCGACATGGAGGGCGGCGGCCTGCAGGGGGATTTTCTCACCGAGGCCGGCGTGCGTGCGGCCTGCTCCCTGGCGGAGCGGCTGCTGGCCGAGGGCGTTGAGCTGAGCCTTTACAGCAACGGCGGGGACGTGCGCACCGGCGGCGACTGGAAGCTGGAAGGGGTCTCCGGCGCGGGCAGCACCTTGTTCCTCAAAAAAAAGCTGGCCTGCCTGGGGCTGGGCACGGGCCTGCCCCCCGTGTGCGGGTTTCTGCCCCAGGGGCTTGGGCCGGACGGGCTGCTGGTGCTGGTCTCCCGCAGCCAGCGGGCCGAGGTGGCGGAGGCCTTTTCCCAGGCCGTGGGCCAGGGCCGGGGCGTCCGGGTCGTCCCCTGCGGCGCGGAGCACGGGGAGCTGCCCCAGTTCAGCCGCATTGACACCGTATGGATGGAGTTTTAGGTGACAATATGAAAGAGAAAATCAATCTTCTACATGCCAATGGCCGGACTTTGCTCCTGCGGGGGCTGGCGCGGCTGCACTGCGGGCTGCTGGCGGCCATGCTCTTCGCCACGGTGTTCGCGCTGCTGCCGGCGGTCTCCCTTTCCGTGCGCACCGGCCCTGTGGAAGCCTTTCTGCGGGGGCTGCTGTTGGCCGTGCCTGCCGCCCTGTGCTATTACGCCATTAAAAGGCTGAAGGCCCTGTGGCAGTTCCTGCTGGCCGCGCTGGGGCTCTGCGCCCTCTCCTGGCTGCTGGCGGGCCACTGGGGCGGCGCGGCCCTGATGGCCGTAATGTGCCTGTTCCGCGTGCGCGTCCGCTTACAGGAAGAGGAGGAGGGGCCCATCGCCTCCTTCTTCGACCAGCCCGCCTACCCGGCCCTGGCGGTTTTCGCCCTGGCTTTTTTGGCCAGCGCTGTGGCCGGGCTGGCGGTGCTGCAGAGGCTCTCCCTGGTGGGGGCGGCGCTGTACTTGCTGGTGTGCCTGGGCTTTCACGGCTTAAGCCGGTTGGACGGCTACCTGGTCCTGAATCAGGGCATGCGCAACCTCCCCGCCCGGCGCATCCAGCGCATTGCCGGAACGGCGGTGGCGGCAGTGGTGCTGGCCGGGGCGGTTCTGCTGCTCCCGCCGGCGTTTACCTCGGAGTGCGGGGTGCGCATCCAGCTGCCCAGCCATACCCAGACGGGCAAGACCCCGGCCCAGCGGGCGGAGGAGGACGCGCCCCTGCGGCTGAACCAGGAGCAGCCTCCCGATTTTTTGGGGGAGCTGGAGGGCCCCTCCTGGCAGATTCCGCCCATAGTGTCCTACCTCTTTTTCGGGCTTATTGGCACAGGGACCGCCGTGGTGGTAATTCTTGGCGTGGTGCGCTTTTTTAAGGATTTCTCCCGCAGCTACACGGACAGCCGGGACCTGGTGCAGCGTCTGACCAAAGAGGAGCGGGACCAAAGCGCGGCCCTGGAGGGCGTCCACAAACGTCCGGCCTTTTGGGACCGCTCCCCCAGCGCGGCGGTGCGGCGGCGGTACCGGCGGGCGGTGCTGAAATCCGGCAAGGAGCCGCCCCAAAGGGCGCTGACCCCCGCCGAGGTGGAGGCCTGGGCCGGCCTGCGGGAGGAGCGCCTGCACCAGCTCTATGAAAAGGCCCGCTACGGCCCGGAGCCCTGCACGGCGGAAGAGGCCAGGGAGGCGGGGCGGCTGGGCTAGGCCGGGGCTTACAAAAAGCCCGCGGCTCCCGTCAAAAGAGTTTTGGCATTTTCCCACTTGGCTTATCCAGGGGGCTTGTGCTATAATGTACGCGAGGCGTACATTACGAGTTTTTGCCCTTCGCGCGAAGCGCTCGTTTTTGCTTCGCAAAAATCCGGCAAAAACTCAAAGCGGATTTATGCTATAATGTACGCGAGGCGTGCATTGCAGATTTATAATAGACCTCTTGCGAAAATAGATTTGTGTTGAGTAATAGGTGGCCTCCGGCAAGGCCGTGGGGCTCATGACGTTCGCTACGCGAAGTCACCTCACACCCTGCCAGGGGGTGAGCGTCTGCCAGTGGCAGACGAGCTGCGAACCGACCGAGCCGGCAGGCGAGACACTGACGCCCCTGCACCGCGCAATATTTTCCTACTATTAACTTCCGAGGTAATAATGTACGCGAAGTATGCGTTCAGAATTTTCCCTCCCCGCTTTTGCGGATGCGGCGGGGCTGTCTACAACATTCAATGGAAGGCGGACAAAATCAGTATGGGCGGATTTTTTGGAGTTGCTTCAAAGGAAGACTGCGTTTTCGATCTCTTTTTCGGCACCGACTACCACTCCCACCTGGGCACGCGCCGGGCGGGCATGGCGGTCTATAACAGGGAGGACGGCTTTGACCGGGCCATCCACAACATTGAGAACTCGCCCTTCCGCACCAAGTTTGACAAGGATGTTTCCGCCATGCGGGGCCATTTGGGCATTGGCTGCATCTCGGACTATGAGCCCCAGCCCCTCATCGTGCGCTCCCACCACGGGGCCTATGCCATCGTCACCGTGGGGAAAATCAACAACACCGACCAGCTGCTGGACGGGCTCTTTGCCTCGGGGCACCCCCACTTTATGGAGATGTCCGGCGGGGACGTGAACGCCACGGAGCTGGTGGCCGCGCTGATCAACCAGCGGGACAACCTAATCGAGGGCATCCAGTACGCCCAGGCGCAGATTGACGGCTCCATGTCCATTCTGCTGCTCACCCCCCGGGGCATTCTGGCCGCCCGGGACCGGCTGGGCCGCACCCCCATTGCCATCGGCAGCAAGGAGGGGGCTTTCTGCGCCTCCTTTGAGAGCTTCGCCTACCTGAACCTGGGCTACACCACCCTGCGGGAGCTGGGTCCCGGGGAGATTGCGGCGGTCACGCCCGAGGGGGTCAAGACCCTGGCCGCGCCTGGGAAGGATATGAAGATCTGCACCTTTTTGTGGGTGTATTACGGCTACCCCTCCTCCTCCTACGAGGGGGTCAGCGTGGAGGAAATGCGCTACCACTGCGGAGCCCTGCTGGCCAAGCGGGACCACTTTGACGGCGCGGGGCCCGACACCGTGGCCGGCGTGCCCGACTCCGGCACCGCCCACGCGGTGGGCTACGCCAACGCCTCGGGCATCCCCTTTTCCCGGCCCTTCATCAAGTATACCCCCACCTGGCCCCGGTCCTTTATGCCCACCATCCAGAGCCAGCGGAATTTGATCGCCCACATGAAGCTGATTCCCGTCCACGGGCTCATCGACGGCCACAGCCTGCTGCTCATCGACGACTCCATCGTCCGGGGCACCCAGCTGCGGGAGACCACGGATTTTCTCTACCGCAGCGGGGCCCGGGAGGTCCACGTGCGCCCGGCCTGCCCCCCGCCCCTGTACGGCTGCAAGTATCTGAACTTCTCCCGCTCCGCCTCCCAGGACGATCTGATCTCCCGGCGGGTCATCGCGGAATTTGAGGGCAGCAGCAGCCCGGAGAACCTGGACCGCTACAGCGACCCGGAAACCGCCGAGTACAACGCCATGGTCAAGCGCATCGGCGAGCAGATGAACTTCACCAGCCTGCGCTACCACCGGCTGGACGACATGGTGGAGTCGGTGGGCATCCCCAAGTGCAGGCTGTGCACCTACTGCTGGGACGGGCGCGAGGATTAAGAACCTGTATTCACAACCAGCGAACGGCTCCTGAATACGCGATCCAGGGGCGTTAGGCCCCTGGCGGGTTCTTAGGGCAGAGCCCTAAGCCGCCGGAGGCCTTAACAGTACTTATAAGGGCCGTCGACCTTCGCTTCGCGAAGTCGTCCCCATTCGGGACGTAGTCCCGACCCAAACATTCCCCCTTATCTATTGGTACAGCAATTTATGAATACAGGTTCTAAGTCCGGCCTCGCCCATCCGGCATTCCCGTGCGGATGAACACGGGATTCTAGTACCTGTTCCCCATACTTCCGCCAAAAAAGCGCAAAAAATTCCGGCCGCCGAAAAAGACGGCCGGAATTTTTCATGGCTGGCCCGGCATCTGCCAGGCCGCTATTCCAGAGCTGCGGCCTGGAGCCGGTCGAAGGCCTCCATGCACTGGTCCACTGTGGCGCCCTCCAGCAGTTGGCGCACAATGAGGCAGGTGTTGCCCCACTGCTCCACCTTCATCCCCGCGTTGGAGCCCAAAACGTAAACGCCCTCTTCAATCCGGTCGTTCAGGGGCCTGAGGGCGGGGACGCAGTCCACCTCTACATTTTTTGAGGGAGAAATCACCCGGTTGGTCTCCGAATAAACCCGCAGCGCCTCATCCGAGGTAATAAAGTCCAAAACCCGCGCCGCGTCCTCCTCGTGCTCCGCGCCCGCGCCAACGCCCCAGCCGGTTATGGGCACCACCGGCATTTGGCCCCGGCTGCTGGGGAAGCCGATCACCCGCATGGTAAAGTCCGTTTTGCCATAGGCGGTCTCCGTGTTGGCCGCGCCCCAATACGCCATGACGATGGGGGTCTTCTGGGCCAGGAAGTCCTCCCTCTCCCCCTCGATGGCCTCGCTGACCCGGGCCTTCTCCGCGTCCACATAGCCCCGGTCGATGAGGGTCTGCAAAAACTCGAAGCCCGGCCGCATATAGCCGCTGTATTTCGCCTCGCCGCTGTTCAGCGCCGCGATCTCCGCCTCGGTGTTCCCGCCATTGTACAGGTCCGCGTAGGCCTGGGCAAAGACAAAGGTTTCCAGCCACCAGCGGTTCGCGCCCACAGGGGTCTCGACGCCGTTCTCCTGAAAGACCCGGCAGCACTCCAGAAAATCCTCCGGCGTTTCCGGCAGGTCCAGCTTATACTGGTCGAACATGTCCTTATTGACGAACAGGCCGTAGGCCACCACCTCCTGGGGGATGGCCACCAGCTTTCCGTCCACGGTATTGGCGGTCCAGATAATATCCCGCAGGTTTTTGGCGCTTTCCAGGCCGGAAAGGTCTTTCAGCCTTCCCTCCGCGCCCAAGGCCAGAACCGTGTCCGGGTTCAACAGGTACAAATCGTCCATGTTGCTGCGGGCCCGGTCCAGGGCTACGTCGTCGTAGGTTTTGTCCTGATAGTCCTCCGCCGTATAGGTCTTATAGGCCACGGCCACGCCCAGGGCCTCCTCCGCCATGGCCACGGTTCGGTCCGCGGCGGTGCGGGCCACGTTTTCCGCGTCCGGGTCGGTCTTTTCCATGGGGCTGAACAGATTGACCACCCGCTTCTCCTCTTCCTTCTGAGAGATCAGATTCTTCGGCTCCTCCGAGCCGCCGCAGGAAGCCAGCAGCATAAGCGCCGCCAAACAGAAAGCCGCCCGCCTAAGAACGCTCCGTCGACTCTTCATCGCAGTTCTTCCTTTCTCGTATGCATTGTTGAACCGCCCTGCGCAGCAGCTCCATGTTCAGGGGCTTTGGCACATGGGCGTCCATGCCGGCGTCCAGGGCCGCCTTCTCGTCCTCGGCAAAGGCGTTGGCGGTCATGGCGATGATGGGCACATGGCGGCCGCTTTGGCCCTCCAGGTCCCGGATGGCCCTGGCGGCCTGGTGGCCGTTCATCTCCGGCATCTGCACGTCCATCAAAATCGCGTCAAAGTCCTCCGGCCCCTGCCGGAACCGCTCCAGGGCCAAGCGGCCGTTGCCCGCGATCTCGCAGGAGGCCCCCTCAATTTCCAGGAGCTCCTCTAAAATTTCCGCGTTGATCTCGTTGTCCTCCGCCGCCAGGAAGCGCAGGCCCTTGAGCGCGCCGGCCTTTTCCGGCTCCTCGGCCCGGGCCTTCTCCTTGGGTCCGGCCCACAGGTCCAGCAGCTTTTCCCGAAGCGCGGACAAGAAGAAGGGCTTTGCCAGCAGCAGGGTATGCTCCATCTTCAGGGCCTCTTCCGTGCCCTGCGCGTCATATTCCGCCAAAAGGACCAGGACCGCGTCCGCCGGCAGGGCCTTTCGAAGCTCCGCGGCCTCTTTCGGGCAGTAAGCCCGCCAGTCCAGCAGCGCCAGCTGCCAGTCCCTGCCATTGCGTACGCGCCGCAGGGCCTCTTCCAGGCTTACGGCCGCATCCAGCTCAATGCCCGCGTCCTCCAGAAGGGACCGGACATTTTCCCGGTCCTCCGGGTCCGCGTCCACCAGCAGCGCCCGGACGATGCCCCGCTCCGCCCAGAACTGCCGGTCCGCCCGCTCCTGCGCAATGCGCAGCTCCAGCTCCACCCGGAACAGGGAGCCCTTGTCCACCTGGCTCTCCACCTCGATGGTTCCGCCCATCAGCTCCACTATGCTCTTGGTAATGGCCATGCCCAGGCCCGTGCCCTGAACCTTGTTGGTGGTGCTGTTCTCCGCCCGGGTAAAGGCGTCGAAAATGGTCTCCAGGTACTCCGGCGTCATGCCGTAACCCGTGTCCTCCACCTCGATGCGCAGGTGCTCATACTGGCTGGACCGCTGCCGCAGGCCTAGGATGCGCAGCCAGATGCGCCCTCCCTCCGGCGTATACTTGACGGCGTTGGAAAGCAGATTGATCAAAATTTGGTTGATGCGGGTCTCGTCCCCCACCAGGTACTCGTGCCGCAGGCCCGAAGCCTCCACCCGGAACTCCTGCCGCCTGGCCTTGGCCATGGGCTGGATGATCGCCTCCACCGAGGCGGTCACCTCGCTGAGGGCAAAGGGCTCCAGGTTGAGCACCACCTTGCCGCTCTCGATTTTGGATACGTCCAAAACATCGTTGATCAGGCTGAGAAGGTGCTGGCCCGAGGCCATAATCTTTTTCGTATACTCCCGCACCTTGGCCGGGTTCTCCGCCTCCGTGTCCAGCAGCGAGGCGAAGCCCAGCACCGCGTTCATGGGCGTGCGGATGTCGTGGGACATATTGGAGAGGAATACGGTCTTGGACTGGCTGGCAATCTGCGCGGCCCGCAGGGCCTCGGAGAGCTGCCGGTTGTGAAGCCTGCGCTCGGCCTCCCGCTCCCGCCGGAGCTTCTCCTGCTGCCGGTCGTTCCAATAATAGAGCAGAAGGCACAGGAAGAAGGCCGCCAGCATGGAGGCCACGACGAACAGAATGCTCTGGTTGACGGTGCGGCCCTCCTGCTGGATGGCCTCCAGGGGCACATAGCCCACCAGAAAGACCGTTCCGCCGTTGACCGGCCACATATAGTTCAGGGCCTGGACGTTCCGGATATTGTGATAGAACAGCACGTTCCGGCCGGCCTCCAGGCAGCCGTTCACTTCCGCCCGGATGGCCGGGTCCACAATGTCGTTGGCGCGGTAAAAATCTTCCAGGTTCAGGTGCCCCGCGCTCCGCTGGCCCATGCCCTTGGGCTTTAGAACAAAGCGCTGGCTTTCCGCGTCCATAATATACAGGCTGGCCTGCTTATTGTAAAATCCCGTTGGCAGCGATTTGTCGATGGCGTCGTAAATATATTCCACATACAGGGTCCCTATCTCCCGGCCGTCCCGCTCCACGGGGCACTTGACGGTATAGGACCAGGTGCCCATATAGTTGACGTAGGACTGGGACACCGGCATGCCCATAACGGTTCCGCCCGCGGAAAAATCCAGGCCCTCCTCCGTGAACCGCTCCCCCTCGTTGGAGACGCCCTCCCGCTTTCCGGCCAAAATCAGGGACATTTTCGAAATGGTTTGGTTCTTCTCATAGGCCTGGATATAGGCCTCCGGGTCCTCCGCCCGGGCGATTTCCTGGGCAATCAGGGTCAGGAACTCCCCCTCGCTGCGCAGAATCGCCTCAATGGCGCTCTGAATCAGGTCCAGGCTCTCGCTCAGGTTCTGGATGGCTGACTCGGACATCTCCCGGGACGTCTTCTGCGAGACCGTGTAGACCACCGCTCCCAAAATGCTAAAAACCAATACAATGGAGAGGAGCAGGTTCGCCCTCTTCCGGCTTTTCCGTTTGCTTGGCTTCCTTTTCATAGGCAATCTCCCCGCCGGCGCTTTTGGCGTGCGGCGCTTAGGTCCTTTCGCTGGAAAACTCGCTGTTCTTCCCAGGACGGCCTTCGTCCAGGGGTTTTTACTATTATACTATATTCTTCATTTTTGTGTCAATAGCTTCCTCCAGAGGGGGTGTGGCCAAACGCGCGTTTTTAAAAGGAGAACGCTTCCTAAGCGCAACAGTAAAAGTTTCGTCAACCTTTGCAAAGGTTGCAGGGTTCTTAGGGGACTTGGCGAAGCCAACGTCATGAGTCCCTAAGCCGCCGGAGGGGGAAGATTGCCAGTGGCAAGCGTTCTGACCTGACCGAGCCGGCAGGCGAGACCCCACTCCATAACACTCCCATAAAAACGCGCCCTTTGGGCATTCCCCTTTCCCCTTGCCACTTGACTTTTCCGCGAACCTGTGCTATAGTGTAGCCAATATAATACGCCATAAAAACGATGATGTAGACAGGCAGGCCGCGCCCATGGCCCCAGAGAACCGGTGGTTGGTGCGAACCGGCGGCAAATGCGGGGCTTGCATCCCTCCTGAGTTGCGAGCTGAACAGGGGCCCGGCTTTGCCGGCCTCGTTAGTAGGGAAGCCGGGCCCCGCCGTTACCGGGGAGCTATTGATGGATAGCGAAATGGGTGGTAGAGCGAAGCGTGCCTTCGTCCCGTTTGGGGCGGAGGCTTTTTTGTGGAAAGGATGATGAGCATGAGCAAGTACCGGGAGGTCTCCGCGAATATGAATTTCGTGGACCGGGAAAAAGAAACGGTAAAGTTCTGGACGGAGCACGAGATTTTTGAAAAGAGCGTGGAGGTCCGCCAGGGAAGCCCCGCCTATGTCTTCTACGACGGCCCCCCCACGGCCAACGGCAAGCCCCACATCGGCCACCCGGAGACCCGGGCCTTTAAGGACCTGTTCCCCCGCTACCAGACCATGAAGGGCAAGATGGTCCCCCGCAAGGCCGGCTGGGACACCCACGGCCTGCCGGTGGAGCTGGAGGTGGAGAAGCTCCTGCACATCAACGGCAAGGAGCAGATTGAGGAGTACGGCATCGCCCCCTTTATTGAAAAGTGCAAGGAGAGCGTATGGAAGTATAAGGGCATGTGGGAGGACTTCTCCAAGGCCATCGGCTTTTGGGCGGACATGGAGCATCCCTATGTGACCTATGACAACAGCTTCATCGAGTCCGAATGGTGGGCCCTCAAGCAGATTTGGGAAAAGGGCCTGCTGTATAAGGGCTTTAAAATCGTGCCCTACTGCCCCCGCTGCGGCACGCCCCTTTCCTCCCACGAGGTGGCCCAGGGGTATAAGGATGTAAAGGAGCGCTCCGCCATTGCCCGGTTTAAGTGTAAAGGGGAAGACGCTTACATCTTGGCCTGGACCACTACCCCTTGGACCCTGCCCTCCAATGTGGCCCTATGCGTCAACGCGAAAGAGGAGTATGTAAAGGTAAAGCACTGTATAGAGGAGGGGGCGTCAACCTATTACCTTGCCGCCGCCCTGTGCGATGCGGTGCTGGGGGAAGGCAGCTATACCGTTCTGGAGACATACAAAGGCGCGGACCTGGAAAACAAGGAGTATGAGCCGCTGTTTGACTTCGTCAGCCCCAAGGAGCGCTGCTGGTACGTGGTGTGCGACGACTACGTCACCCTGACCGATGGCACGGGCATTGTGCACATCGCCCCGGCCTTTGGCGAGGACGACGCCAAGGTGGGCCGCAAATACGGCCTGCCCCTGGTGCAGCTGGTGGACCAGAAGGGCCAGATGACCCCTGAGACCAAGTGGCCCGGGGTGTTCTGCAAGGACGCGGACAAGGAGATCCTGAAGGACCTGGAGAGCCGGGGCCTGCTGTTCAGCGCGCCCAAGTTCGAGCACAGCTACCCCTTCTGCTGGCGCTGCGACACCCCCCTCATCTACTATGCCCGGGAGAGCTGGTACATTGAGATGACCAAGGTGAAGGACCAGCTCATCGCCAATAACAACACCGTCAACTGGCTGCCCGAGAGCATCGGCAAGGGCCGCTTTGGGGACTGGCTGGAAAACCTACAGGATTGGGCGGTCAGCCGCAACCGGTACTGGGGCACGCCCCTGAACATCTGGGAGTGCGAGTGCGGCCACCGCCACGCCGTGGGCAGCATCGCCGAGCTCAGGGAGATGTCCCCCAACTGCCCAGAGGACATTGAACTGCACCGGCCCTTTGTGGACCAGGTGACCATCACCTGCCCCCACTGCGGCAAGCAGATGCGCCGGGTGCCGGAGGTAATCGACTGCTGGTTTGACAGCGGGGCCATGCCCTTCGCCCAGCACCACTACCCCTTTGAGAACAAGGAGCTGTTCGAGAGCCAGTTCCCGGCGGAGTTCATCTCCGAGGCCGTGGACCAGACCCGGGGCTGGTTCTACTCCCTGCTGGCCATTTCGACCCTGCTGTTCGGCAAGGCGCCCTATAAAAACGTGCTGGTGCTGGGCCATGTTCTGGACGAAAACGGCCAGAAGATGAGCAAGTCCAAGGGCAACGCAGTGGACCCCATCGAGATTCTGGACAAGTTCGGCTCCGACTCCCTGCGCTGGTACTTCTACACCACCTGCGCCCCCTGGCTGCCCAAGCGCTTTTCAGAGAAAGCTGTGATAGAGGGCCAGAAGAAGTTCTTCTCCACCCTGTGGAACACCTACGCCTTCTTCGTGCTTTACGCCAACATCGACGGGTTCGACCCCACCCGGTACCGCTTGGAAGACTGCGCGCTGACCGTTATGGACCGCTGGCTGCTTTCCCGGCTGAATACCGCCGTGAAGGAGCTGGATGAAAACCTCAGCCAATACAGGGTGCCGGAAGCCGCCCGGGTGCTCCAGGATTTTGTGGATGAGCTCTCCAACTGGTACGTGCGCCGGAGCCGGGAGCGCTTCTGGGTGCAGGGGGAGGCCGCGGACAAGACCGCCGCCTACATGACCCTGTACACCGCCCTGGTAACGACCGCCAAAATGCTGGCCCCCATGGCCCCCTTTATGAGCGAGGACGTCTACCAGAACCTGGTGCGCTCGGTGGATGAAAGCGCGCCGGAGAGCGTGCATCTTTCCGGCTTCCCTGTGTGCGATGCAAGCTGGATTGACGAAAAGCTGGAACAGGACATGGACGAGGTGCTCAAGGTGGTGACGCTGGGCCGCGCGGCCCGCAACCAGGCCAACCTGAAAAACCGCCAGCCCCTGCCCCGCCTGTGCACGGACGCGGACCCCGGCCTGAGCGGGCTCTATCAGGACATCATCAAGCAGGAACTTAACGTGAAGGGCATCGAGTTCCTGACGGACATGTCCGAATTTACCGCTTACAGCTTCAAGCCCCAGCTGAAGCTCCTGGGCAAAAAGCTGGGCAAGCGCCTGGGCGCGGTGCGCCAGGCCCTGCAGGAGCTGGACGGCTCAGCCGCCAAGAAGCAGCTGGACGCCCAGGGCGCCCTGACCCTGGCCCTGGAAGACGGAGACGTCAGCCTGACCGCGGAGGAGCTGCTGATCGAGACCAGCCAAAAGGAGGGCTATGCCTCCGCGTCCGACCGGGGCCTGACCGTGGTGCTGGACACCGCCCTGACCGAAGAGCTGGTGGAGGAGGGCTTTGTACGGGAGATTGTCTCGAAGCTCCAATCCATGCGCAAGGACGCGGGATTTGTGGTCACGGACCACATCAGGGTCAGCCACCAGGGCAGCGCCAAAATCGAGGAAATCCTAAAGAGAAACGAGGCCTCCATTCTGGGCGACGTGCTGGGCGACGGCTGCGTATACGGCCAGCTGGCCGGGTTTACCGCCAAATGGGACGTGAACGGCGAGGAAACCAGCTTTGGCGTGAAGAAGGTGGAGGGCTAAGAACCTGTACACAGCCGGAGAACGGTTACTCTGATAGTATTACCTCAGACTCAAATGGTAGGAAAATTTGCGCGGTCCAGGTGCTTACAACTTTCGCTTCGCGAAGTTGGCACCTGGCAGGGTTCTTAGGGGGTGAGCGTCTGCCGGGTACTTGGCTTGCCAAGTACAGCAGACCAAGCTGCGAACATGAGTTGGCGAAGCCAACTCAACCGAGCCGGGAGGCGAGACCCAATACCATTCCTTAAACAGGCCGTAGACCTCTTCGGGACGACTTGGCGAAGCCAATGTCATAAGTCCCGACCCCGCCGTTGTTTATTGGCAGAAACCGGCCGTGCAAAACCTTCCCAGTTACGCGTCTGAACGCCCGCCGGTCCATTCGCCTGGACATTTTCAAAACACAAAACCCACATATGCGCATGACCTCCCGGCCATACCGCATATGTGGGTTTTTCTGCGTTCTAAGCAGAACGCGCTATCCTTCCGACATGGCCCAAATCTGCATGCCCCAGGTAATTCCTATGGAGAGCTCCCCTACTATTTCGCTTCCCGTATAGGGCATTCTCCTGCCATGGGTCTGGACATAGTCCGCCAACCGGCCGAACATCTCCTTGTCGGTCGGGTGGATCCGCCAGTCGCCCAACCTCATGGTGTCGCTGCCGAAGCAGGTCAGGAAGTCGTATTTTAGGTCCTGGCCGGACCGGTCGCCAAAAAAGAGCGTAAGTTCCAGCACCCGGCCGTCATAATCCCGCCCGGACTGTAGGCTTCCCCAGGTCCAGGGGAACAGATTGCGGAAGTCCGCCCGGTATCGGCTGGCGTCCAGGATCTCCAGCAGCGCTTGAATCTCTTCCGGCTCCCGGGCCGTCAACTCATAGCTCAAAAAATGAGGCAGGCCCTCCTCGTACTGGGATACCGACAGGTAGCAGGATGCTTCCGTGACCTCTTCCGCCCGCGCGGACAGAAGCCGCTCCAAAGAAAGGGGCCAGAGCCGCCAGGCAATAAGCGCCACGGCCAGAAAGGCCACTGCGCCCCATAGAATCATCTTCCTTCTTCTCACGCCAACCCCCTCCTATTTCCCTGATTATACATCATCCCCTTTCTCCTGTCAAGTTCATGGCCGTTATTTCTCGATGATGCACACTGCCATTTTCACAAACATCTCTTTCATGAGGGGGAGCTTCACTAAGGGCTTCATCCAGGGGCGCAGGGGGACTTCCCGGTAATAAGCAGGCGTAATAGAAAGGCTGGACAGGATTTTATGGAATTTTTTCAAGGTCATCCGGTTGATGTAGCCGAAATACTCCTGGCCCTTTTCGTTGGTGGAAATCCGCAGGGCAATGCGCTCCCGCTCATCCGGCAGGCCCCGCACCAGCTCTTTATAGGCCCGCACCAGCATCTTTTCCGTGAAAAACAGGTGGACCCAGGGAATGTTGATCACATCGCTGAGATGCGCGCCGGTGGGGTGGTAGTAAGGAGGAAAATTGATATAAATGGCGCCCTTCGGGCTTAAGAGGCGGCAAGCCTCCTTCAGCGTACGGGCCGGGTCGGAAACATGCTCCATGAAATCGTTCATGATGATGGCGTCAAAGGAACCGTCTGGGAAAGGCAGCGCGAAAGCGGAGGCGCAGACAAACCGAAACCGGTCCTGATACCCCAGCTGCCGGGCCAGCTCATTGGCCTCTTGGCAATAGTGCTCCACAATATCCACGCCGGTCACTTGTTCTGCGCCCAGGGAACAATAGTAAAGGCTTTTTCCCGCGGCCCCGCAGCCCATATCCAGCACACGCTTGCCTTGAAAGATTTCCTCCGCCCCTCTGGCCTCCAGGAAGAACTGGATGGTGTCTCTCCCCTTTCGATACTGCCACTGGGCGTAGGTCTCCACACCCTGGTTCTGCAAATTGAATGGATGCACAATTTTTGGAAATATTTTGTTCCCGATTTTAATAATTTTAGTCGCAATTGCCATATCTTGCCCCTTCCGGGCCCTTTGTCCTGGGTGAACAATGGTAGATTATGCAATTCGTCTCTTTGAATTGCATAAGAAAAGAGGGCCCTCTTTTACATTTTTGTTGTACCTAATTATATCATAAATTCTAAAATCTGTCAAGGCAAGTGGAAGCCCGGACAGTTCCCAGATAAAGCGATCTGCCCCGGACTTCTATTACCTCAGAATCAAATGGTAGGAAAATTACGCGGTCCAGGGGCTTACAACGTTCGCTTCGCGAAGTTGGCACCTGGTAGGGTTCTTAGGGGGTGAGCGTCTGCCAGTGGCAGACATGCCGCGAACCGACCGAGCCGGTAGGCGAGACCCAAAGCCCCTAAGCCGCCGGAGGCCTTAACCGTACTTAAAAGGGCTGTTAGGCCCCTTCGGGACGACTTGGCGCAGCCAACGTCATAAGTCCCGACTTTCTTTTCCTATCGTTTCGCGCAGAAGTAATACCTCTTTTGGACTGCGTTAACGATAACGGTGCGGAATCGACAAAATACCGATAAAAGGTTTTGTCCACTTTTTAAAAGTGGTGGGGTTTGGGGGCAAAGCCCCAAGGTCCTACCGCCAAACAAAAGAAGGCCCCCTTTTGGAGGCCTCCCATTTTTATCATTTAGGAATTGATGGCGGTAACCACGCCGGAGCCAACGGTACGGCCGCCCTCGCGGATAGCGAAGCGCAGGCCCTCCTCGATGGCGATGGGGGTGATCAGCTCCACGTCCATGACCACGTTGTCGCCAGGCATGCACATCTCGGTGCCCTCGGGCAGGGAGATCACGCCGGTCACGTCAGTGGTACGGAAATAGAACTGGGGACGGTAATTGTTGAAGAAGGGGGTATGACGGCCGCCCTCGTCCTTGGTCAGCACGTAAACCTGGCCCTTGAACTTGGTGTGGGGATGAATGGAGCCGGGCTTGGCCAAAACCTGGCCGCGCTCAATCTCGTTGCGCTGTACGCCGCGGAGCAGAGCGCCGATGTTGTCGCCGGCCTCGGCGTAATCCAGGGTCTTGCGGAACATCTCAATGCCGGTGATGACGGACTTGCGGGTCTCCTCGGTCAGACCGACGATCTCCACTTCCTCGCTCATCTTAACCTGGCCGCGCTCCACACGGCCGGTGGCAACGGTGCCGCGGCCGGTGATGGTCATAACGTCCTCAACGGGCATCAGGAAGGGCAGGTCAGCCTTGCGCTCGGGGGTGGGGATATAATCGTCAACAGCCTTCATCAGCTCCAGGATGGAAGCGTACTCGGGAGCGTTGGGATCGGTGCTGCTGCTCTCCAGGGCCTGCAGGGCGGAGCCCTTGATGAAGGGGATGTCGTCGCCGGGGAAGTCATACTCGCTGAGCATCTCGCGGACTTCCATCTCGACCAGCTCCAGCAGCTCGTCGTCGTCCACCTGGTCTACCTTGTTCATGTAGACCACGATGCTGGGCACGCCCACCTGACGGGCCAGCAGAATGTGCTCGCGGGTCTGGGGCATGGGGCCGTCGGCGGAGGAAACCACCAGGATTGCGCCGTCCATCTGAGCGGCGCCGGTGATCATGTTCTTAACATAGTCGGCGTGGCCGGGGCAGTCAACGTGGGCATAGTGGCGGGTTTCGGTCTGATACTCCACGTGGGCGGTGTTGATGGTGATGCCGCGCTCGCGCTCCTCGGGAGCCTTGTCGATGTTGGCATAATCCATAAAGTCCGCATCGCCCTTCATCGCCAGAACCTTGGTGATGGCGGCGGTCAGAGTGGTCTTGCCATGGTCAACGTGGCCGATGGTGCCAATGTTGACATGAGGTTTGTTGCGTTCAAATTTTGCCTTTGCCATGGGAAAATTGCCTCCTTGCAATCGTTATTTTCGAACCTTTCGCCTTGCTCTCATTGTACCAGCAAAGCCGTGAAAAATCAAGAGATATTTACCAATTACTCGGACTTTTTGCCCCGGTCGCTGATAATTTTCTCAGAAATGTTCTTGGGAACCTCCGCGTAGTGGGCGGGCTCCATGGTGTACTGGCCCCGGCCCTGGGTCTTGGAACGCATGTCCGTGGCATAGCCGAACATCTCGGACAGCGGCACTTCGGAATTGACCTGCTGCGCGCCGGGCAGGGCGTCCATGCCCAGAATCATGCCCCGGCGGGAGTTCAGGTCGCCGATGATGTCGCCCATATACTCCTCGGGGGTGATGACCGTGACTTTCATGATGGGCTCCATGAGCACCGGGTCCGCCTTGCGCATGGCCTCCTTAAAGGCCATGGAGCCGGCGATCTTAAAGGCCATTTC
>CAOKRG010000035.1 GCA_948471095.1 uncultured Oscillospiraceae bacterium | reverse complement strand
AGCGCCCAAGCCTTAAACCGTTCCCGGGCCCGCTCTTCTCCTTGAGCATGGCGTGTAAAAGTTTTTGGGAGTCCTTAGAACCCTTTTTTCAAAAAGGGTTCTAAGCGGGAGCGCCCAAGCCTTAAACCGTTCCCGGGCCCGCTCTTCTCCTTGAGCATGGCGTGCAAAAGTTTTTGGGAGTTCTTAGAACCCTTTTTCCAAAAAGGGTTCTAAGCGGGAGCGCCCAAGCCTCAAACCGTTCCCGGGCCTGCCCCTCTCCCCGAGCATGGCGTGTAAAAGTTTTTGGGAGTCCTTAGAACCCTTTTTTCAAAAAGGGTTCTAAGCATTACACATTATAGATAGGAATTGGAATTATGCGAACGGAGCACTATTTGGACAATTCCGCCACCACCCCGGTGCTGCGGGAGGCCGCTGAAGCCGCGTCCAGGCTGATGCTGGACTGCTTTGGCAATCCCTCCTCCCTGCACACCCGGGGCTTTTTGGCGAAAAAGGAGCTGGATGCCGCCCGGGCCGTAGTAGCGGCGCGGCTGGGGGCTCAGCCGGAGGAAATCGTCTTTACCAGCGGCGGCACCGAGGCCAACAACCTGGCGCTCTTTGGCGCGGCCAATGCCAGAAAGCGCCTGGGACGGAAGATCGTCGCCACAGCGGTGGAGCATGACTCGGTGCTGCGGGTCATGGCCGGGCTGGAGGGCCAGGGCTTCACGGTGGAGTACCTGCGCCCCGGACCGGATGGGCGGGTGAGCGAAGAGGCCCTGGCCCAGGCCATCGACGGGGAGACTATTTTGGTCAGCGTCATGCTGGTGAACAACGAGACCGGCGCGGTCCAGCCCGTGGAGGCGGCGGCCCGGGCCATCCGGCGGAGCAAGGCCCCGGCCCTGCTCCACACGGACTGCGTCCAGGCCTTTTGCAAGCTGGACTTTACCCCCCGCAGGCTGGGGGCGGACCTGTGCACGGTCAGCGGCCACAAGATACACGCTCCCAAGGGGGTGGGAGCCCTATATATTCGAAAAGGCGTGCGCATTCTGCCTCAAATGCTGGGCGGCGGGCAGGAGCGGGGCCTGCGCTCGGGCACGGAGAGCCTGCCCCTAATCGGGGCCTTTGCCAAGGCCGTGGAGCTGGCCCCCAAGGCGGGGGAGGCCCTGGCCCCGGTGGCGGCGCTGAACCGGCGGCTTCGGGAAGCTTTGGCCGGACTGCCGGAAGCGGCCGTCCACTCGCCGGAAGAGGCCCTGCCGTACATTTTGAACTTTTCGGTTTTGGGCGTGCGTGCGGAGACCATGCTGCATTTTCTGGCGGACCGGGGGGTCTATGTGTCCTCGGGCTCGGCCTGCGGCAAGGCCCGGCCCAGCCATGTGCTGGAGGCCATGGGGCTGCCCAAAGAGCGGGTGGGTTCGGCCCTGCGGGCCAGCTTCTCCCGCTTCAGCACCGAGGCGGATGTGGACGCCCTGGCGGAGGGCATAAAAGCGGGGCTGGCGGCCCTGGCCAAGGAGAGATAGAACATGCGGAAAAAGTACAAGGCGGTCTTCTTCGACCGGGACGGCACTTTGGTGCGGGGGGACCGGGAGTGGAACCTGTTCCGGGACCGGAGCCTGGAGGAGTGGAGCGGGAAGAAGTTCGACAGCTCTTACGACTACTTTATGAAGTTTTTTGACAAGGTAAGCCAGGGGGGCTTCCCCTTCGCGCCCTATAAAACCCTGGAGGACGAGCTGGCCTTTTTCCGCCAGTGGTATTTGTACGTGTTCGAGGACATGGGCATTACGGAGAAAACCGCCGAGCGGGCGGACCTGCTGGTGGACAAGCTGTGGTACTTAAAAAAGCACCCCTATGCCGAGACCGTGGAGGTGCTGGAATACTTCAAGGCCAAGGGGTATAAGCTGGGCGTCATCAGCGACTCCCCGCCCTCGTTGGAGCTGACGCTGGAAAACTGCGGGCTGCACCAGTACTTCACCAGCTTTACGGCCAGCTCTTTGGTGGGGGCCATGAAGCCGGACCCGGCTATTTTTTACGCCGCGCTGGAAGCCCAAGGGGTGGCGGCGGAGGAGAGCATCTATGTGGACGATTACCCGCCCGAGGCCGAAGGGGCCCGCCGGCTGGGCTTCGCCTCCTTTCTGCTGGACCGGGAGGGAGTCCACCCTGAGTCGGAGTGGACCATCTATAACCTGCGGCAGCTGGTTGCCTTTGTAGAGCGGGGATGGGCGTAATTCACGAAAACTTTCAAAAATGAGGAAATGTCAAGAGCAAATGCGAAAAATGAAATATTTTTTCAGAGGGCGACGACGGCGGCGCGGAATGGAATAGCATTTCAGACGCTTTCCATCCTAAAATTTTACGTGGATAGTTGGCAATCCAGCTTTCCGCACGCTTGACTTCTGCGGCGGTCACTTTCCCGAAGTCCGTTCCTTTCGGGAAGTGCCGCCGTATCATTTTGTTTTCGTTCTCATTGCTTCCTCGTTCGTAACTGCTGTATGGGTGACAATAGTAAACCTTCGTGCGCTTGCCCTTTGTCAGCGCGGAACGCTCCAGCCGTTCCACGTCCGCGAATTCCCCGCCATTGTCAACGGTGATCGTGCGAAACAGCTTCCGGAAGCGGCGTGAACCGAAACGCCTTTCTATGCGGTTAAGGGCGGCAACCACGCTTTCAGCTGTCCGATCCGGCATTAGCTCCATAATGGGAAGACGGCTTTTCCGTTCGGTCAGCACAAGAAGGGTTTTCTTTGAACTCTTCTTTTTTGAATATACGGTGTCCATTTCCCAATGTCCCACGTCTTCCCGCGCATCCACTTCGGCGGGGCGTTTCTCTACCGCTGCGCGAAAAATGCTTTCGCTTTGGGCGAGCGCGCCATGCAGATAGCGTTTCGGTCCCCACTGGAGGGCAAAAAAGCGGTGGATTCCCAAGCCCGCCCGTTACCGCATGGGCTTTCGTGGTCAAGCCTTCCCTGCCGTGCCCGGTCTCCTCGTGATATCCCCTTTTTTACCTCGCCGGCTGTTGATGGACCTTGACCGTGGGACTGTCTAACATGTTGGGCGCCTGACGTATAAACTACGCCTCAATGGGAATATTAGGAATAAAGGAAAGGAGTCCATCATGGAAAGGATTACCGCAAGAACGGCCGAACGCGCAAAGCTGTGCGACATCAATGATGTTGTGATCGACACCTCGAAGCCGTGCAAGCAGCGGATCAGAGAGTATGTCCGGCAAATTGGCAACCCTTACTGCTACCGCGATGGTGACGTTGTGGTGGAAATAGAGTATGCCGACACGGATGTCAGCCTGCATGACAGGCTGGTGGCCTATGCCGGCAGCCTGGGGCAGTGTGATGGAAATAAAATCCAAATCACAGGAGAGCGTTGACAACGACCAAAGAATATGGCATAATGGATATGGTCAAGTGAATCGGGAGTCCGTCCGGCTCCCATAGTAAATGCAGTTAAAAATCGGTAACTACCTCTTTTCAACCGCATTAACTATCATACAAACTCCAGAAACAAATTTCCTGTGAACTATTGATAGGAGGTTTGTCTTTTGGCGTTTTATAGTTCTGCCGTTACAACGGAAACCCCGTGCCAGGCCATGGCCTATTACCGTCTTTCCAAGGATGATGGCAATATCCATGAGAGCGACAGCATCCAGAACCAGCGCAAGCTGGTCCATGCCTATCTGCGGGACCATCCCCATATGGAGCTCGTGGACGAGGCATATGACGATGGATATACCGGGACGAACTACGACCGTCCCGGGTTTCGTTCCGTCCTGGAGGCTATCAATGCCGGACGGGTCAACTGTGTAATCGTGAAAGACCTCTCCCGGCTGGGGAGGGAGTACATCGAAACCGGGAAGTATCTGGAGATGATCTTCCCTTCCTTGGGCGTACGGTTTATTGCTATCAACGATGACGTGGACAGCAGCCGCCACTCCTCCGGGGACGACATCATTATCCCCATCAAAAATATCATGAATGAATCCTATTGCCGTGAGCTGTCAAAAAAGCTGCGCAGACAGTTCCGTATTCAGCGGGGCAATGGGGAATTTCTTGGCGCCTTTGCGAGCTTCGGCTACTGTAAATCGCCCGATGACAAGCATAAGCTGGTCATTGACGACTTTGCGGCCGAAGTTGTGCGGGGCATTTTTTCGTTGAAGCTGAAGGGGTATAGTATAGGGGATATTGCCGCCTACCTGAACCATCAACAAATCCTCTCCCCCGCTGAGTATAAGAAGAGCCAAGGGCTTCGGTATCAGAGCGGCTTTCAGTCCTCGCAGCGGTCCAAATGGAGCCCTAACGCGGTTCGGCGTATTCTGGAAAATCCTCTGTACGCCGGCACCTTGGTGCAGGGGAAGCGCGGAACCCCTCATTATAAGCTCAAGCAGATGCGGGAGCGCCAGCCGGAGGACTGGGTGACAGTGGAGGAAAACCACCCCGCCGTGATCGACAAGCTGACCTTTGACCTGGTCCAGAAACTGCTGCGCCGCGACACCCGCAAATCAAAGGGCGAAGATACCGTCCTCCCCTTATGTGGGGTGGCGTTCTGTGCCGACTGTGGGCGCCCACTGCTGCGAAGGAGCGTCACCCGGGGCAAGCGGAAGTTTTACTACTATATTTGTTCCGGCTATAAAAAAGGTCTTGGATGCACAAGCCATAGTTTTGAACAGGGAAAACTTGAGACGGCGGTCCTCCACGCCCTGACGCACCAAATCAGGATAATCGTTGAGATGCAGGCTGTTTTGCGGGAAACCGGCGTAGAGGACGTCAATGCCCTGCGTATGAAACGCCTGGATGTGCTGATTGCCCAGAAGGAAACGGAACTGGACGGCTACCGGGACTTCCGCATGAAGCTCTATGAGGCCCTGAACGATGATCTGATCAATCGGGAAGAATACGATAAGATGAGAGCGAAGTATACACAGCTGATCGACGGGGGAATGGAGGCCGTGGCTGAGCTGAAAGCACGCCGGAGCCGGGAACTGAGAAGCCACAGCTCAGACGGCCTGTGGCTTCAGCAGTTTGCCCGCTATCAGGGAGCGGCCGAGTTAAGCCGGGAGATGGTCGCGGCCTTGATCGACAAGGTCTACGTGTACGAGGATAAACGCATCAAAATTGACTTTAATTATCGTGATGAACTGGCCTGCTGCATGGAGATCCTACAGGATAAGGCCGAGGAGGTGGTCTAATTGGCCAGAAAAAGCAGGGCATACGGCGTGGAGGCTGAAAAAGAGCCTGACGTGAAACTGGTTTTAGCCGGCGTTTATAAGCGGCTGTCTGTAGAGGACGGGGATAATTCAGAGAATAATTCCATAGCAAACCAGCAGAAACTGGCAATACATTACTTGTCAGAGCATTCGGATATTCACCTTGCGGAGCAGTATGAGGACAACGGCTTTACCGGCATGAACTATAACCGCCCCGGCTACCGCCAAATGCTCTGTGACCTTCAATCCGGGCGAATAAACTGTGTGATTGTAAAGGACATATCCCGGCTGGGGCGGCATTTTGTCATGACCAGCGAGCTGGTGGAGCGGATATTCCCGCAGCTGGGCGTTCGACTTATCTGTATCAATGACAATTATGACAGCGCAGATGAGAACGCCGACCCTACGGCCCTTACTTTGCCACTCAAAATGGTGATGAACGACTACTATGTGAAGGACATCTCCCAAAAGATACGCTCCAGCATTACGGCCAAGATGGACGCCGGGGAATTTCTCCCCTCAAGGGGTAGCGTGCCCTATGGGTATCTTAGGAACGCGGAGCAGGTGACCTTTGACATCGATTCCGAACCGGCAGCCATTGTGCAGGAAATCTACGCCAAGCGCCTGCATGGAAGCAACTACAACGCCATCGCAAAGGAGCTGAACGCCCGGGGTATCCCCTCTCCTGGCAGGCTGAGGTATCTTCGCGGAGTGTCAAAGCGTTCCCAGTACGCCCAAACTCTATGGAGCCATGCGGCAGTTGCGAAAATCTTGAGCGACCCCGTCTATACCGGGGTGCGTATCCACGGGAAGGTGAAGCGCGACCGGCTTGGCCTGCCCAAAACGGATCGTCCGCAGGAGGAATGGCAGTACATTGAAAATGCGCATGACCCCATTATTCCCATCGAGCTGTTCCGGCAGGTGCAGGAGATAAACCGGCTAGAGAAGGAGCGGCGGAGCCATTTTGTTAAGAGGGAAGCCGTTGAGGTGGACTACCGCCCCCTTCTCAAAGGAAAGGTCTTTTGCGCGGACTGCGGCGGCATGATGAGCGGCGTGAAACGTCTGGGCAGGCCCGGCACAAGGCCTGATATCGTATATGAGTGCCGAAACTACCTCCAATCCCAGCGCACCCGGTGCGGGATACATTATATCAGCCAGGATACCATCATGTCCGAAGTGAAAGCTCTGCTGAACCATCAGGTGAAAACCGCCGTTGACGTGGAGCAGCTATGCAAGGATGTAAGGCTCATGCCGAAGGTGCATACCTTCCAGAGTACATCCAAACAGCGGCTGTCCGGCTTATCCGCAAAGCGCAAGGGCATTGAGGGCAGGCTGGAGCAGCTTTTGGTTGACCTAGCCCAGCGTGTTATCACCCGGGATGAATACGAGTATATGCGCGCTCAGTACGAACGGCAGAGGGATGAGCTTATCAGCCAGGAGGCCCAGGCAGGCGAGCGCATAAATGCCCTGGCGGCGGCGCTTAGCTCCACGGAACGCTGGTTACAGTCCGTAAAGCGGTACCATACCTTGCCGGAAATTGACAGAGAGGTTATGGACTCGCTGGTGGAAAAAGCCCTCGTTTTTGCAGACCGCCATATAAAAATCGTCCTTCGGTACGCCGACCCTTACAAGCCTCTGTCAGATTTTTTACAGGGAGTAGAAGAAAATGCCGGTTGAAAAACGGAACTATGCCTATTACCGCCTTTCCCGGGAGGACGGCGACGTAGAGAGCGGTTCGGAGATCGAGAGCTGCAGCATCAGCTCCCAGAGGGCTTGCGTGCGGCGCTATCTGCTGAGCCAGAACATCCCCCCAGAGGATTTTGAGGAAATCGTGGATGACGGCTACTCGGGCACGAATATGAACCGTCCCGGGATCACCAGGCTTTTGCATCTGGCGGAATCCGGTCAGGTAGGTGCTATCATCGTGCGGGACCTCTCCCGGTTCGCAAGAAATTATCTGGAGGCGGGGCACTATCTGGAATTTGTGTTCCCCCTTCTGAACGTGCGGTTCATCTCCGTCAACGACCAGTTTGACAGCGCCGCACTGGGCGAGACCACCGGTGGCCTGGAGCTGGCTATCCGCAACCTGATGAACGAGATGTACAGCCAGGACATCTCCCGGAAAATCAAGAGCTCGGTTGATCTGAAAAAGCTCGGCGGCGAGTACGCCTATGGCGCGGCGCCTTTCGGCTACAAAAAAGGTAGGCGGCACAACACCATAGAGGCCGACGAACCAGCGGCGCTGATTGTCAAGGAGGTGTTTCGCCTGGCCGTGGAGGGCAAAACCATCACGCAGATCGCCCATACCATGAACGAGCGCGGGGTTATTACCCCCTCGGTCTATCTATCGGCGACCCGTGGCAAATACAAGACCAGAAAAACATGGACTTATGAATCTGTGCGGAATCTCCTGGAAAACCGTATCTATACCGGCGACACCGTTCCATTCAAGTCCCATGTATTGCGTGTGGGCAGCAACCGGGTGAAGCATATCCCCGTGGAACTACAGGAGGTGCTGCCCGACACCCACGAGGCCATCATCAGCAGGGAGACCTTTTACCTGGCCCGGCAGGTGGTAAAGTCCAATGTGAAATCTAAGCCGGCCGCACCTCGGAATCCCTTTACCTCCAAGCTGGTGTGCGGGTGCTGCGGCAACCGGCTGGTGAAGGGAAAGACACAGAATAAGTTTTGGCGATGCACAAGCCACCGGTATGTGCCGGACTCTCCCTGCGCCCAAGTAAAAATAGAGGAGAAACGGCTGCACGAAATCGTGTTGAGGGCGATTCTCGCCCAGTGCAGGCTGCTTGACGGGCATATCCAGCGAGTAGAAGCTGAGAGCCGGTCGGCACGGTCCAGCCAGGAGATAGTGGAGTCTCAATGCCGGGCGCTCAAAAAAAACCTGGACCGGCTGCAAGGCGCAAAAATGCGGTACTATGAGGATTATGCCTCCGGCAGGCTCACGAAAGAAGGCTTTGCCGCGCGCAAAAACGTGATTGCCATTCAGGAGGACGATACCAAGCTCAAACTACAGGTGACTGAGAACCAACTGGCCCAGCTGCAAGAACGCTTGAGAGCAAGTACAAACCAGCTTGTAGAATCCGAGCGAGTGGCCGCGTATCAAGAGGTTGCCGAGCTGACGCCAGAGCTGGTCAAATCACTGATACGGCAGATCACGGTGCACCCGGACGGAAGAATTGCCATCTCCTGGAACTTCCGGGACGAGCTGGCAGGGTTGGTAGAGCTTGAACAGGTCATTGCGGAGGAACAGGCGGTATAAGGGCTTGAATCTTTCGCCGAAGGAGGGCTTGGCTCAGGGTATGAAGCAGGGCATGAAGGACACCGCCCTGCGGATGCTGCAAGCGGGCAAGTATGCCCTAGAGGAAATCGCGGCTATTTCAGGGCTCTCTATTGAGGAAGTCCAGAAGCTGAGGAGTGAGGCACAGACAGCGTAAGCGGCTGATAGAGTCAAAGATTTATGTTCTGCGCTCTGATGGCAAGTTGCACAAAATAAAGCTAAAGTTTCAAGCAAAGTTCAAATATTCCACAAAAATGTTGTCCCTAACTTGACACACTCCTGAGCGGCGCACCCATTCTCCAGGACGGCAGGCTGGCGGGGGCCGTGACCCATGTGTTCACCGACGACCCCACCATGGGCTACGGCATCTTCGCCGAGACCATGCTGGAGCAGTGCCGCAGCCTGTCCCAGAAGGACGAGGCCGGCGGCGCCGGACAGGAGCGGGACGCGGCATAAAGGCATAGGGGAGGCACGGTTGAGGCGCATATGGTATAGTTAACGCAGTTCAAAAGAGCTAGAGTCCCTCTTTTGAACCAGGCGGCGCAGCCGCCCGGCTTGAAAATCGCTATATACCGATTTTCAAGCGCGTTTACTATAGACACAGGGAGGGCCGGGCGTCGATGGGCGTCCGGCCCTCCCTGCTTCTGGATTTCAGCCTTCACTCGCGGCATGAGCGGGGCCCTTTCCGCCGCTTATGCGGGCCCCAGCAGGGCCAGGGCCCCATGGTAGACCAAAAAACTGACCGTCCAGGCCACCGCTACCTGGAAAGCGGCCGCGCCCAGCATCCAGCGCCAGCTGCCGGTCTCCTTACGGATGGTAGCCAGCGTGGCCGCGCAGGGTATGTACAGCAGGGAGAAGGACATGAGCGCCAAAGCGTTGGCCGGTCCAAAGCCTATTCCGCCCAAAATGGCGGAAAGGCTGGCCATGCCCGCCGCGGAGTTCACGTTGCCCACGCTGAACAGCACCGCGCAGCTGGAAACCACCACCTCTTTGGCCGATATTCCCGCGATGAGCGCCACCACGATCTGCCAATAGCCCAGGCCCACCGGGGCGAAGAAGGGGGTAAGCCACTTGCCCAAAAGGGAGCCGAAGGTGTTGCCCATGTCCGTGGAGTAGCCGTCCGGGCCGAAGTTCAGCAGCAGCCACATGATGATGGAGGCCGCGAAAATCACCGTGCCGGCCCGGGTTAGGTAGTCCTTCACCTTCTCCCACACATAGATGAAAATGGTGTGGGCGCTGGGGGATTTATATTCCGGCAGCTCGATGAGCAGGGCGCTGCCGTCGGGCTTCTTCCCTTCCAGCAGGCGCATGAGAAAAGCGCACAGCACCGCTACCGCCAGCCCCAGCAGGTACATGGAGTAGGCCGCCAGCATGGCGCATTGGGGGAAGAACATCTGGGAGAAGAGCACGTAGATGGGCAGCCGGGCGCTGCAGGACATAAAGGGAGTGATGAGCATGGTCTTGTACCGGTCCCGCTTGTTTTCCAGGGCGCGGGAGGCCATAATGGCGGGCACCGTGCACCCAAAGCCCAAAATCATGGGGATGAAGGCCCGTCCCGAAAGCCCCAGCCTCCCCATGAGGCCGTCCATCACATAGGCTACCCGGGCCATATAGCCGCTGTCCTCCAAAAAGGCCAGGGCCAAAAACAAAATGATGATATTTGGCAAAAAGGTCATAATTCCCCCCACGCCGGTAATAATGCCGTCCACAATCAGGGAGGTGAGCATGGGGGCCACCTCCAGGGCCTCCAGGCCGCCCAGGACCCCGGCGGAAAACACGTCCAGACCCATTTGAAAGTACCCTTTGAGCCAGTCGCCCACCGTGAAGGTGAGGAAGAACACCAGGGCCATAATCAGCAGGAACGCCGGCATGCCCCAAACCGGGTGGGTCAAAAGGCCGTCCACCCGGTCCGTCAGGGCGGAGCGCTCCTCCTTGTTGACCACTACCTCTTGGATGATCTCGTCGATGAAGTCGTATTTCTGGCCGATGATGTCCGGCTCATAGCTGCGGTCCAGCACGTCCGGCCGGTCCACCGGGTATTTTTCCAGGATCTCCTTGTCGCCCTCCAGCAGCTTGATGGCGTGCCAGCGGTAGTTTTGCAGGCCGGGGTAGCGCCGCCGCAGCTCGTCCATCAGCTGGTCGATCTTGTCTTCGATCAGGTCGGAGTAGACCATGGCGAACTCCGCGTGGTGCTGGTGCCGGTGGGGGGGCCGGGTGCTCTCGGTGGAGGAGGCTCCCCCGCTGTGGTGGTGGATGAGGGGCGTGTCCGCCGGGCGGCCCACATGGTGGGCGGCGGCGTGCATGAGGATGTCCAGGCCGGTCTTGCGCCGGGCGGAGACCGGGATGACCGGAATGCCCAGCATCTCCGGCAGGCGGTGGGTGTCGATCTCCATGCCCCGCTTCTCTACGATATCCATCATGTTCAGGGCCAGAATCACCGGCTTGCCCAGCTCGATGAGCTGCAAGGTCAGGTAGAGGTTCCGCTGCAGGGCGGAAGCGTCGGCCACGTCGATGATCACGTCCACCTCGTCGCTGAGGATGTACTGGCGGGTGACCTGCTCCTCCATGGTGTAGCAGGTCAGGCTGTAGGCCCCGGGCAGGTCCACCAGGCGGTAGTCCTTTTGATGGTACTGAAAGCGGCCCTCCTTCTTCTCCACGGTGACGCCGGGCCAGTTGGCCACCTTTAGGTTGGCGCCGGTGTAGGCGTTGAAAAGGGTGGTTTTGCCGCAGTTGGGGTTTCCGGCAAAGCCGATGCTGATTTCATCCGCCATGTTCGTCCCTCCCTACCGTAATATGCGCCGCAATGTCCATGCCCAGGGCGAAGCGGGTGCCCCGCACGGTGATAATCATCGCGCCCCGGCGCTTTTTCCGCAGCACGGCTACCGGGCTTCCGGCAATGAGCCCCAGGGCCTCCAAGCGGCGGGACAGCTCCAGGGGCAGGTCCAGGCCCCGAACCCGGCAGGAGGCTCCGGCGGGGCAGTCAAAAAGAGTCATAGAAAACGTCACAGTCCTTTCAAGGTTCTCAAAAAAAGCGAATGGTTAGATTCAACGCGGTTCAGGAAGAAGCGCGTCCCTTTTGGGCCGCCATTAACTATAATGCGCGGGGCGGAGGATGTCAAGGCGCGGGGCGCGCCGGCTTCCGCTTTGCCCTCAGCCGCTCAACCGGCCTGCGGGAGGAGCCCTTTTAGCGAGAAAGCCCTGCAGAGGCGCTTTTGCCTTGTTGATTAGCTTTCGCTAATTAGATTACTCTAACCCAAAGGCGATGTCAAGGATAATCTCAAAAAATTCTAAATTTGGACGTTCTGCCCGAAAACGATTCCATGGCACCACGTCATAATAGACAAATTTCAACCCCCAAAATCGATATAGAAAAACGAGCCGCCCTTTCGCGACACACGGCCGTACCCTCGAAAAATCAAGGATTCCCTGCGGTTATGCCGCCAAAACGAAGGGACTGGCCAGGGAGCGGGGGCGAAAAAAGGCAGGGCATGGACAATTTCCTTGCCCATGCCCTTTTGCCGTTATTCGTCTTTTACCGCGCAGGAAATCTCGACCTCGCCCTGAGGGGCTCCGTCGAAGAACCGTCTGAGCTCAGCGGCGATCGCGTCCACATCGATCGTTCCGCAGAAGCGCATGGTGGCGGAACAGACCCGCATCCCGGAGGCCGGCTGAAAATCGGCCTCGAAAGCAGCGTCTTTCCCCGCTTTCTGCGCGTTCAAGAACTCGTTCCAGCGGACGCCGTCCACCCTGCTCCCGCGGCTGAGCTTGATGCCGATCTCATTTTCCGCGATATACCGGCGCACGGTGTTTGCGTTGTTATGGAACATTTGCGCAAAGGATACCGCATTGGCGCCGTAGGCGTCGATCAGGTGTTGGAGATAATCGTGCTGTTCTTCCTTTTCCAGCGATTTAAATTCCGGCCAGGACATGGGGGCGTCAAAGTTGATTGCCATAACGTGTTTCCTCTCCTTTTTACAATTAAGTGGGAGCGCCGAACGGAAATATCTTATCTATTATACCATAAATTGCAGACTTACGCAAGACAAGGGAAAGCAGTATTTTCAAGGTGCAAGCATTACAATTAGGTTACACAAGGTCAAACGACCTGTGTAACCTAATTTTTTTGTATATCCGGGCCGGGAAATCAAAGGAGGACACCAAAATGAAGCACGTTACATTTCAAGAGTACGAAGCCGCGAAAGCCGAAATTCTGTTATCTGTACGACACGGAAGAGGAACTGAAAGCCGGATATGATCGGACATGGAAAGCAAGTCATGGAATCATGGTGACGGCGGAAGAGTTCGCGGCGGAGGTCAAAAGCCGGGTCATGCGGGACAAGGAACTTGACGTGTCGCCCCTGTATGAAGTTCTTTCCCAGTTTGTTAAAGAAAAGAAGCTGACCCCCGGCGAAGTTTTAAGTTATGCGGTTTATTCATGGTGCTTGCGGAAGCCGGAAGCTGTCGTTGCTTACAATGAGGGGAGCAAGTGGCTGGTGAATAACTGCGGCACGGAAATTTCGGAAGATCGGGCGCGTGTCGAGATTTGCGAGGAATGGGGCTTTGAAGCAAGCCGTGTGAAGATCATCGGGACCCCGTACTACGACGCGACCGATTGGCAGTTTATCCGCTTTGACTGTGCCCACATGACGTGGCTTTGGAAAGACGGAAATTTGTATCAGGTGTACGCGGATTAAAAGAAGAAACCGGGCGCGGCAATCATGAGCGTTACACGGCAGATTCCGACGGGGGCAACCTTTACCGTTGAAGTCTGCAACAATGCCTTTGACGCGTCGCCCACATGGGAGGACGTGACACAGGCCGTCACAAGCGGGAACAAGTTCTTTTTGAGCAATACCACAAAGACGGCGGCGAAATGGGGATTCAATCTCCGAATCAAGGTCAAGAGAAACGGGGCAACGGGCGATTGCTACATTGTTTCGGCAGGGGGGAATTTTGAATGAGCGTACAACACAAGCAAGACAGTATTCGCAATATGCGGCTGGAGCGGATGGGGATTCAGCCCCCCGCCGACTGGAACGACGTTGCACAGGTTCGCGCGGTGAAAAAGCAAGAGATCGGCGCGGCCTGTTCCGCCGCGATCTATGCGGGGATTGAAGTTGACGGGTCACAGTATATGCGTACATGACATTCGCTCAGGCCGTACCAACTTTGGAAGGGCTTATGACACAGGATAAAGGTGTTTCCGATGGGATTGAAGAAGTTGTGATGCCTGAAAACTTTTATGAGCAGTTCTGTACTGTTAGGGACAGCATAAGCTTTGTTGATTTTGCCACGCCTCTGGATCGTGAATTTCAGAAGCTCTACTTTGATTTGTTGGCGGCCTCTCAAGAATCGCGGGAATCGATCATCCATGACGCGTATATGCGAATGAATATGGAATTGGCAGAAAGCTGAAGCATAGGTGCAACCGCATGAAAAGGAAACGAGAAACTCTGCAAGGCTGGCTGCTGATAACCCGCTGCTCATCGGCCGGCCCTTATCCTGTGCCATCCCTTTTGTTCTGGTAATCCAATACTCCCTCTCTACCCGTCCCCGCCTTCCTTCAAAAATCTCTTGACTTTCCCGCAGCTTTGCGCTATAATAACGCCATACGATTCTGCGAGGTGAAAAGATGTTAGTATAAGCCCCTATTTTGCCCGGTCCTTCGGGCATTTGGAAAACCAGGAAGCACCGGCTTTTGGAGCTCTCTCCAAAGGCGGATTTTTGCCGGTTTTCGGGCTTATGCGCGTCTTTTTGTTTTGCTCTTTTTTGCCGGTCCTCCCGCCTGCCCGGGATGGCCGGCCAAACCGCGCGTTCCCCCGGCCCGGCCTGTGAGGAGGCGCATTTTTTATGCTTCAAATTCGAGGACTTACCATTACCATGCGCAGGGACCTGCGCACCCTGCTGCAAGATTTCACCTTTGCCCTGAACCCAGGCGACAAGGCCGCCGTCATCGGCGAGGAGGGGGATGGCAAGTCCACCCTCTTAAAGCTCATCTACAACGAGGCCCTGGTGGAGGGCTACGCGGACTGGTCCGGGGCCATTCAAAAGGAGGGCATGGCGCTGGCCTACCTGGCCCAGGAGCTGGAGCCGGAAGCCGCCCGGCAGACCGGCTATGCGTTCTGCTGTGAAAACCCGGCCTTTTTGGAGGCCAGCCCCAAGGAACTGGCCTCCGCCGCGGCGGAGCTGGGCCTGCCCGTGGAGCTCTTCTATACCGACCGGCCCATGTCCAGCCTTTCCGGAGGCGAGAAGGTCAAGCTGCGCATGGCGCTGCTGGCCCTGGGCCGCCCGGACGCCTACCTGCTGGACGAGCCCAGCAACGACCTGGACGTGGAGACCCTGGAGTGGCTGGAGCGCTTCATCCGTAACTGCCCCCAGCCGGTGCTGTTTATCTCCCACGACGAGGTGCTGCTGGAAAACGCCGCCAACGTGATTCTGCACCTGGAGCAGCTGCGCCGCAAGACTCTGCCCCGCTGGACCGTGGCGAAAATGGGCTACCGCCAATATGTGGACCAGCGGCTGCGGCGCTTTGAAAAGCAGACTCAAAACGCCAAAAAGGAGCGGGAGGAGGACCGCAGGCGCCAGGAAAAGCTGCGGCAGATCGAGCAGCGGGTCCAGCACGAGCTGGATACCATCTCCCGGGCCAACCCCGGCGGCGGGCGGCTGCTGAAAAAGAAGATGAAGTCCGTCAAGTCCATGGAGCACCGCTTTGACCGGGACCGGGCGGACATGACCGAGTTTCCGGACAGCGAAGAGGCCATTCTGGCGGGCTTTGACGAAAAGCTGGCCCTGCCCATGGGCAAGCCCGTGCTGGACCTGGAGCTCCCCCGGCTGGCCGCAGCGGACGGGTCCACCCTGGCCCAGAACCTGAGCCTCCACCTGCGGGGGCCGGAGCATGTGTGCATCGTGGGCCGAAACGGCGCGGGCAAGACCACTTTGCTGCGGCACATCGCCAAAGAGCTGCTGGCCCGGCCGGACCTGAAAGCCGCCTACATGCCCCAGGACTACGCCGAGACCGTGGACCAGGGCCTGACGCCGGTGGAGTTTTTGGCCCCTTCCGGCGAAAAGGCCAAGCTGACCCAGGCCAAGACCTACCTGGGCAGCATGAAGTACACCCCCGAGGAATGCGGGCACAGCATCGCCGGGCTTTCCGGGGGACAAAAGGCCAAGCTCTTCTTTTTGAAGATGATTCTGGACCAAAACAATGTGCTGGTTCTGGATGAGCCCACCCGCAACTTCAGCCCCCTCTCCGGGCCGGTGATCCGGGAGATGCTGCAAAGCTTCGGCGGCTGCGTCATCAGCGTGTCCCACGACCGGAGGTTCATCCGGGACGTGGGGGAAACAGTCTATGAGCTGCGTCCGGACGGCCTGGTAAAACTGGACCGGCGGGACTAGAAAAGAGTCAGAGAAGAGAGAAAACACGGACTTTTACCAAAGAACAGCGGAGGGGGCGCGGCTCCGCCCCTTTCGCAAAAGAAGAACCCCGTTCCTGCGAAGCCGCTCTGCCAGCCTTGCGGGAACGGGGTTTTCTGAAGCGCAGATGGACCGCCTTCCGGCAAAAGGGCCGGAAGGCGGCGGGCGTTCTCACAGCTCCTCAAAATAGGCCAGGGTCTCCACCAGCCTGCCCTCCGCCAGCAGGCGCGCGATCTCCCCGCGCTCCATCCACCTGGCCTGGGCAACCTCCCCGTCCGCGGCGGACAGGTCCGCCTCCCCATCGTAGGCGAACTCCCACACGTCCAGAATATCCCCGAAGCGCACGCCCTTTACCCAGTCCCGAACCTGGCTGAACGCCAGCCGCCCCTGTTTCGGGTCCAGGCGCACGCCCAGCTCCTCCCGGGCCTCCCGCAGGGCGCCGCTCAGGCTGTCCTCCCCCGCCAGCACGGAGCCGCCGGTGGTCTCCCACATCAGCGGAAAGGTGGGGCGGCTGGCCGCCCGCTGGCTGATCAAATACTGCCCCCGGCTGTTGCGCAGCCACACGTGGACCACCAGGTGGAAGCAGCCCTCCGGCAGGGCCTCCCCCCGCGCGTGGGTGCGGCCCAAGGGGGCGCGGTCCGCCCCGTATAAGTCCCATAGCTCTTTCATAACAGCCTCCTAAAAATGGATAATGCCCAAATGCTCCAACAAAATTTTCGCGCCCAGCAAAATGAGGATCACGCCGCCGGTAATTTCCGCGCGGCTCTTATACCGGGCCCCGAAGACCGCCCCGGCCTTGACCCCGGCGGCGGACAGGGTAAAGGTCACCGCCCCGATGAACCCAGCCGCAGCCGCGATGTTCACGTTCAAAAAGGCGAAGCCCACCCCCACGGCCAGGGCGTCGATGCTGGTGGCCAGCGCCAGGAGGAGCATCGCCTTCGCGCCCAGGGAGGGGTCCGCCTCTTCCTCCCCGCCGGAGAGGGCCTCGCGGATCATGTTGCCGCCGATAACGGCCAGCAGGCCGAAGGCGATCCAGTGGTCCACGGCGGTGATGGCGTCCTTAAACTGCGCGCCCAAAAGGTACCCGGCCACGGGCATCAGGGCCTGGAAACCGCCGAACCAAAGGCCTACCAGGGCCATGTTTTTCCAGTTGACCCGCCGCAGGGCCAGGCCCTTGCAGATAGAGACGGCGAAAGCGTCCATGGAGAGGCCCACGGCCACGAGAAAGAGTTCGAAGATGGACATTTGGGGATTCCTCCTTGTATGTGATTGGGGGGTACTTGGGAAATTATAACCTTAGTGGGGGGCCCGCGTCAAGGCCCGGTTTGCGGAGAAAGGCCGGGCAGCGCAATATACGCAGTCAAGGGGCGTCGACATTCGCGGTCAAGGGGCGTTAGGCCCCTTGCAGAGCGCGAGACAGAGTCTCGCGACCTTGACCTTAAAAGGCGGCGCAGTGAAATCGGATAGCGCACAACGCCCAAACATCCCCCCAAGCATCCATAATGCACCTATGCTGCGCCGCCGTCCTTATGTAACGCCTTAGAGCGAAGCGAATAACAGTGGCCGGTTTCCCCACAGTTAGCTTTTGTTGGATGAGCTGCCTGTTCCGCAAGGAGGGTAGCCGCATCGAACAGGCCGCTGTTTGGCGCTTCGCTTAAACGCGCTTTCTGGGGCGGCGGCGCAGCCGGGTAACGCTAAGCTGGGCTTTTTGTGATAATAGAGTGCGGTGCGCTAAGCTTTATTTCTGCGCCGCCTTTAAGGCCAAGGCCGCGAGACTCTGTCTCGCGCTCTGCAACCTTTGAAAATGTTGACGAAACTTTTACTGGCTCGCTGCCCTGGCTTTGCGTGGACCCGCGCCTTAGAAACCCGTCCGCGAAAGTGAAGAAAAATTGTGGAAACTCCCCTTTTTGCAGGACCCCCGCCCGCCGCCTTGCAATTTGAGCCGATGCGTATTATACTATAATCTATGAAAAGCCGGGCTTCCGGCATCACTCAAACGAGGGAAGGTTATATCATGCAGGAGATCAAGCTCGAACTGACAAAGAATCCCAAGGAAAAACCCGCCGACCAGAGCAAGCTGGGCTTTGGCCGCATTTTTACCGATCATATGTATGTAATGGACTACCATGAGGGCCAGGGCTGGCACGACCCCCGGATCATCCCCTACCAGCCCATTTGCCTGGAACCCTCCGCCATGGTGTTCCACTACGCCCAGGAGATGTTCGAGGGCCTGAAAGCCTACCACACCGAAGACGGCCGGGTGCTGCTGTTCCGCCCGGACCGGAACATCCAGCGGGCAGAGAATTCCTGCAAGCGGCTGTGCATCCCCCCCGTGCCCCAGGAGGACTTCCTCAACGCCCTGAAAACCCTGGTGAGCGTGGAAAAGGACTGGATTCCCACCGCCCCCGGCACGTCTCTCTATATCCGGCCCTTCATCATCGCCACGGACGAGAGCCTGGGCGTGCACCCCTCCCACAGCTATAAATTTATCATCATCCTCTCCCCCTCCGGCGCGTACTATGCCAGCGGCCTGGACCCGGTGAAGATCTGGATCGAGGACGACTACGTCCGGGCGGTCCGGGGCGGCATTGGCGAGGCCAAGGCAGGCGGCAACTACGCGGCCAGCCTCAAGGCCCAGGAAAAATCCGACTCCGAGGGCTATGCCCAGGTGCTCTGGCTGGACGGCGTGGAGCGCAAGTACATCGAGGAAGTGGGCTCCATGAACATCTTCTTCAAGATCGCCGGAAAGGTGGTCACCCCCCAGCTCAACGGCAGCATTCTGCCCGGCGTCACCCGCGCCACCTGTCTGGACCTGTGCCGGGCCTGGGGCATGGAGGTGGAGGAGCGCCGCGTCTCCGTGGACGAGCTGGTGGCCGCTGCCCGGAACGGCTCCCTGGAGGAGTGCTGGGGCTCCGGCACGGCCGCGGTCATCTCCCCGGTGGGCGCCCTGCGCTATGGGAACGACGTGATGGAGATTGCAGGCGGCGGCATCGGCCCGGTAAGCCAGCGCCTGTACGATACCGTCACCGGCATCCAGACCGGCAGGCTGGAGGATTCTTACGGCTGGACGGTAGAAGTAAAGTAATGAGCGTACCCGCGCCGCGGGCTTCCCCAACGCTGAAGCCCGCGGCGCTTTTTTGCGCCTAGCCGGGCGGGCTTGGAGCGTGTATGGAAGGATTAGGAGGCCTCTATGCGCAAAGCCCGTGCATTGCGGCAAGGCCGCGAGACTCTGCCCGCGGCCTCGCTTTGCGAAATAGCGCCCCGCCACTTTTGAACGTGTGGACAAACCTTTTACTGGCCCACTGTCAAGGCTCGTGCGCGAATTGACGCGTTTGAGCGCCCCCACCGTTTGACGCTCCCCCCATTTTGTGTTATAATTGTACGCAAGGCGGACATTAGGAGAAGCCTCAAAGCGCGAAGCGCCCTCCACTCAGATTTATGATAGAGGATCCCCGCCAATTCTATTGCCCAAGCAAGGAGAGATACCATGGGCCTTTTAGACCACAAGAAACGCCTTCTCGTGCTCTTCGCCTCCCCCCACGCCCACGGCAGCACCCGCATGCTGCTGGAAAGCTTCTTGGAGGTTTTCCATGAGGACAAGGACTGGGACGTGAAAGAGGTGGACCTTTATGAGCAGCCGCCCCACCCCTGCGTGGGCTGCGGCCTCTGCGCCAAAAAGGAGGCCTGCCAGTTCGACGACCTGGACGCCTTCGACAAGGAGCTGCGCCGCAGCGACCTGCTGGTGGTGGCCTCGCCGGTGTACAACTCCGCATTCCCCGCGCCCATGAAGGCCCTGCTGGACCGGACCCAGCGGTATTTTGAGGCCCGGTTCTCTCTGGGGGTGCGGCACCCCATTAAAAAGCGCCGCCGGGCCGTGCTGCTGCTGGCCATGGGGCAGGAGGAGGACTTCGCCCTGGAGGTGACCGCCCACCAGCTTCAGCGGGCGTTCAGCGTGATGAACACGGAGCTCTCCGGCTGCGCCGTGTGGGAGGGCACGGACCGGGGGCGGCAGAACCAGGGCCCGGCCCAACAAAAAGCCCGGGCTCTGGCCCTTGAAATGCGGGCGGCGATATGATATAATGTACGCAAGGCGTACATTGGGAGTTTCCGCCCTTCACGCGAGGCGCTCGTTTTTGCTTCGCAAAAATCCGGCGAAAACTCCAAGCAGATTTATGATATAATGTACACGTGGCATAAGCCTCCGGCGGCCAGGGTTTCACCCTGGCCTGGACCAAACTTTTTGAAAAAAGTTTGGATCAAAAACTTTTAAACGCTTATTGTTGGTGTGAGGCGCAGGCTTTCCATTCGGTTCACAGCGTACTGACAGACGCTCACCCTGGACTGGATCAAACTTTTTGAAAAGAAGTTTAAGACGTTACCTTCGGTAAGTCTCAAGGACTTTTACACGTTTATCGTAGGTGTGAGAAGCACACTGAGCGCTCGGTTCGGGGCGGGAAGCGGCACATTAACATTGTCAACCCAACCAACGGCGGGAAGCACAAAACTTTTGCTGGCTCGCTGCCCACCCCATTTCCCTTTGTCAGCGCAGTTAAGATACCTAAAAAAAACCGCGCGGTTTGATAGAGCGGAAAAACCCAAAAACGTAACATTAAAAGTTTTGTCCACTTTTTCAAAAGTGGCGGGGTTCATAGGGGCAGAGCCCCTATGGCGCCGGAGGCCCTCCATGCGGCTTTGTGCTCTAACTGGATATATCATAAAGATTTGATATAATATTACCAAATAGTAAGGCGGTTTTAACATGTCTGGACACTCAAAATGGAACAACATCAAACGGAAAAAGGAGAAGGCGGACGGCGCGAAGGCTAAGGTCTTCACCAAGATCGGCCGCGAGCTGGCCGTGGCCGTGAAGGAGGGCGGCAGCCCGGACCCGGCGGCCAACTCCCGGCTGAAGGACTGCATTGCCAAGGCCAAGGCGGCCAATGTGCCCAATGACAACATTGAGCGCATCATCAAGCGGGCGGCTGGCGAGGGCAGCGCGGACAACTATGAAAACGTCACCTACGAGGGCTACGGCCCCTGCGGCGTGGCGGTGATTGTGGAGGCCCTGACCGACAACCGCAACCGCACCGCTGCGGACGTGCGCCATGCCTTTGACAAGTTCGGCGGCAATCTGGGCACCACGGGCTGCGTCAGCTTCATGTTTAAGGAAAAGGGCGTGATCGTCATTGAGCGGGAGGGCCTGGAGGAGGACGCTGTGATGTCCGACGCCTTGGAGGCCGGCGCCTCCGACTTCGCGGCGGACGGGGACGTGTTCGAGATCAGCACCGAGCCCAGCGACTTCAGCCTGGTCCGGGAGGACCTGGAGGCCAAGGGCTACGAGTTCGTCTCCGCCGAGGTGGAGATGGTGCCGGACACCTACACGGCCATTTCCGATGAGGACACTGTCATCAAGATGCAGAAGATGCTGGACCTTTTGGAGGACAACGACGACGTCCAGAACGTCTGGCACAACTGGGACGCGCCGGAGGATGAGGACGAGGAGTAAGCGCGAAGCCTTGAAAATGCTGGGTTTTCCCGCCTTTGCAAGCAGCGGGAGATGCACAGAAAACGGGGCTAATTGCGATATTCCTATATCCAGCGATGACATACGTTGCCCCTTGAGTTGCGATATACTCAAGGAGGAAAGACCATGAAAATCGGGCTGGTGGCAAGAGAGTATTTAACAGAGATTGAGGTTCGTAAGTATACCCCGAAAACGATTCGGAGTTACCGTAACAACCTCAATCTCTTTTTGCGTTTTTGTGAGCAAGAGACAGAAGTGAGAGAAGTAGAGGATATCAGCCTTGGGACAGTAAAGCTACTGTTTCTATTTGCTTTTTTTCATTTCATATCGTTCTTTTTGCAGCCTGACCCATTCAGCATAAGGAATGCTATTTATCATCAACTGGAGCGATAGCAATAGCCAAGGCGAGCCCCCAAAGAATAGATCCCCGCACAAGAACAGACTCGATCCCATCAAGACCGCCGACTACAACCACAGCTCCCTGAACAAAAAATATAGACAAAAGGATTACCATGGCGATTATTGTTTTGATGATTATATACGCCCCTCTTTTTTGAGTGTCCATGTTACGGCTACGGCGGCGAGGGCGACTGGAAGGTGTCCGCCATGACCCGCATTGTAAAGGCCATGACCGAGGGGATGCCCGGCGGCACGGCGTTCATGGAGGACTACACCTACCATCTCAAGGAGGGGCAGGAGTATTCCCTGGGTGCGCATATGCTGGAGGTCTGCCCCAGCGTGGCGGCGGATAAGCCGCGGATCGAATGCCACCACCTGGGCATCGGCATGAACGAAAAAGACCCGGCTCGGCTGGTGTTCGAGGGCAAGGCCGGGCCTGGGATTGTCGCAAGCCTCATTGACATGGGCGGAAGACTGCGGCTCATCGTCCAGGACATCGAAGCGGTGAAGCCCATTATGAACATGCCCAACCTGCCGGTAGCGAGGGTCATGTGGAAGGCCTACCCCGACCTGTGTACCGGCGCGAAGCTGTGGATCATGGCGGGCGGGGCGCACCATACGGTGCTGAGCTTTGACGCTACCGCTCAGATGTTGGAGGACTGGGCGGATATTATGGGGATCGAGTATGTGCATATCGGTATAGATACCACGGTTGAGGGGCTGAAGCAGCAGCTTTTCCTCTCGGATATCGCGTGGAAATTGAGGTGATTTTATGCTGGAAGAACTAAAGCAGAAGGTCTGTGAAGCAAACCTGTTGCTGCCTAAATATGGGCTGGTGACCTTCACCTGGGGCAATGTGTCCGGCATTGACCGGGAGCAGGGGCTGATGGTGATAAAACCCTCTGGGGTGGAGTATGACGGCATGACCGCTGACGACATGGTGGTGGTAGACCTTGCCACTGGAGAGCGGGTTGAGGGTCAGTGGAAGCCATCCAGCGACACGGACACCCATCTTGCCCTGTACCGGGCGTTCCCCGGGCTGGGAGGCGTGGTGCATACCCACAGCCGGTGGGCGACTACGTTTGCTCAGGCTGGGCGGGTTATCCCGGCGATGGGAACCACTCAGGGGGACTACTTCTATGGGAACATTCCCTGCACTCGGAAGATGACCCCCGAGGAGATTGGCGGCAGTTATGAGATGGAGACCGGCAATGTGATTATAGAAACTTTCAAGGGCGCAGACCCCATGCACATCCCCGGGGTACTGGTCCACAGCCACGGGCCTTTCGCATGGGGGACGGACCCGCTAAACGCCGTGCATAACGCGGTGGTGATGGAGGAGGTCGCCTTTATGGATTGGCACGCTTTGATGCTTAACCCCGAGGCTCCTCGTATGCAGCAAGAATTGTTGGACAAGCACTATTTGCGTAAGCATGGGGCCAACGCCTACTATGGGCAGTAAAAAAGAACGAACAATGAGGTGATTGTCTTCATCAAATCAAAAATATCCTCTCTTTACACAGCACTTACGTTTTTTCACACAATTTCATATGAATATGGTAGCCTGAAACGATTTGATTTTTTTCAGACATGAGAGTAAAATGAGGACAAAGGAGGGATTCCACAATGGACATCCGATACAGCGCAAACCCCAACGACGTAAAACGCTAGGGATTCTCCCCAGCCTGCTTGACCGAAGCCACGACTCGAACCTGGTCTTTGCCACTGCGCTCCACCTCCAGCACCTTCACCAGCACCCTCTGCCCCGCCTGGAAGTACAGCCCAGCATCCATCCAGCGCTGGTAGCTCAGCTCCCGGAGGGGTATATAGGTCTCCAATCCGAACAGGTCAACAAAAATGCCTGCACGGATGACAGAAACGATACGGGCCTCGGCGCATATGCCGGAATAGATGCGGTGATTGCCGTCCCGGTCGGTGCCGAAGTAGTATTCCTTGCGCTTGGCTGCCATAGCGTCCAGGCGGCTGCCTACGGCGAGATTGGATTGCTGGTCGATGCCCTTAACAGATATAATCCACCTCCGCGCCCAGGCGTTTGGTGAGCATATAGTGGTAGGTTTCATCGGGTGAGCGTCCCCGGGTGTCCTCGGGCAGCGTGACAGCCTCCTCTGCGGGAATGATGACCTTGAACGCGCCGTGGTAAATGACTGCCATGGAACCGGTCTTGGAGTTCACCGCACGTTCTACACCTTGCATGGTACCGGTGAGTATGCGCCCGGTTTTCTGGGACTCCACCAGGTCAAGCAGGTCGTTGCGTGCCTTGTCCGCCTCGGTTTCCACGGTACGGCCCGCGTCGATGCTCAGAACGGAAACCGGTCTGGTGGCAGAGCGCTGGCGGATTCTTCTCCGCCTGGCCACGACGCCGTCGCCAGGCATAATTGCCTGTGCAGGTGCCTCTGTACCAGACTGGTTTGAATTTGAAGCCGTCTTCCCCTGCCGGCCTGCCTTCAGGGTGGTTTCAGAATCGGTCTGGGGAGAGACGCCTTCAGCATCTGGAGCGATTGCGCTTCCTTCTGCCAATTCTGAACTGGTCTGGAGAAACGGGGGTTCAACATGCTCAATGGAGCTCTCTTCAGCGCTGAGCGGGTTATTCACACCCATTTCAGAACCGGTCTGGGGGAGAGGGGCTTCTTGGGAAGCATAGGCGCCTGGATCCTGACCGGATACCTCATGCGGGGCCATTTCTGTTTCGGTCTGGGGGATTTCGTTTTCGTAAATATCGGTTATAGTTATAATAATTCCTCCTTTTTTGCATGAAAAAAGCACCTCGTAAAGAGGTGCTGACTGTTTCTATTCTGCCAAACCGCGTATGCGCCGTTCGGCCTCTTTATATACCGCGTCGTCATCCCGGACGGAAATCACAATGATACGCATGACCCCGCCCTCCATCACCAGCTGGTAAACCACCCGATACCCAAAACTTTTCAGCTTGATTTTATAGAACCCGCTGAGTTTTGAGCTGGCATGGTTCCCCAAAGGCTTGCCAATGCCGTCCGGAGGAGGCAGCGGGCGCTCGGCAGTCTTTTGGATCGCCTTCAAAATAAGCTTGCGGTTATAGGGGTCAAGCCGCTCCAAATCCCGCAAAGCCGCTTTCAGATATTCCACCCGCCACTTCATTCCTCAATCTCCACATCCACGTCATCCAGTTCAGCCTGGGTGATGCCCAAAGACTTCATGACTTCATTCTGGGACAAGGTTTCCTCCGAACCGGCTAACCGCCTCTCGGCCTCCTCCTGGAGAATGTAGTCGGACAGCATCTCCATCAGGGACTCATACTTTTCCGGCGACATGAGCACGCAGGCGGGGCGGTTATTTTTCATGACGATTTTGGGCCCGCCCGCCTGGACTTCCTCAAAGATCCGGCTGGCCTCGCCCTTGTTAAAGCGGGTGATGGGGACGATGGACTTCATCACATTCAATACTGACATCTCATTCATTACGCATTCCTCCTGAGTAACAGCCTTTCCGTCTATACCCATATTATACTGAAAGACGTGATAGATGTCAATGAATATCTTGATATATTTATTGGCGCATTAGAAGTCAACTGGCGGTTTCGCTGAGCTGTACAGGCTGGGCGTTGTCTTTCGAGCCGGTTTCGGCTCATTTCGGTCTGATGGAACCGTAGCAGGTGCTGTTTTTGGAGCAGGCGGCTGCACTGCCCTATAATCCAAAATTGATGTCCTTTCCAGCTCGCCCGCCATCGGGTGCCGAGTGTAGTCCAGCTTTTTTAGCCTGAGCACATTGCACCCCCGGATAATGCACAGCAGCTCCTCATTACCGCGAAGCCTTTAAGATTCATGGGGTTCTTCCTGTAGACGGGCTCCCCGGTCTTTTTGCTCTCAAACTCGCGGAATACCGCCACCTTCTGGTCTTTCAGGTCGTTGTATATCTTCGTGGGCTTTATGCCCTCGTCGATGAAATCCGCCGTCAGGACGATTCGCGAAAGCCGCATGGTATATAGGCTGTCGCGAGTATTTTGTAATAACGTGTACAGCTTAATGCCCTTTGCCTCGCAATAGTAATCCAATGCCTGGGCGCTGAACTTTACGATGATACCCATGCTTCTGTGCAATTCATGATAGGCAATCGCGAAGTAAAACGGGTGCTCGCCAAAGGTAACGGCGGTCGTATATCCAATCGGAGCTTTCTTCTCCGGGGCAGCTTCACCATAGACTGAAACGAAATCCGCTTTTGATATGAATTTCTCAATTATGACTCCGGCGGCCTCTATCCAATCAAAGCTTTCATCTATGGTGAATTGGTCTTGGTTCATTTGCAGGACAATCGTACATTCATCTACACCTAGCTCTAATATGGTAATCAACTCCTTTATGAAGTTGTAAATCAATATTTCAATTCCACGGCCTTTGACTGCTCCCGGAAATTCCATAATTTCCTCGGCTCCAGCTTTGCCCTCCGGCGGCTGTCTGACCGGGTATGTCTGGAGCATGATTTGTCCGTGATACAAAATCCCAAACAGCACAGCAAGGGCCGTTTCCTCCACTATGGCCAGTGGGTGGGGGAAAAACCGCCCTCTGCCCAACAGCGGGTACGGCTGGCAATCATCGCGGCCCTTGAGAAAAAGCCCGCCGACTTTGTCGCGTTCCTCCGGCTGATGGAGGAGTCCGGCTTTGCCGTCAAGCGCGGGCGGGGCGGCGTGGTGTCGTTCCTCGCGCCGGGGCAGGACAAGTACACCCGGCTCCGGGCATCCACCCTCGGCGCGGGCTTTGACCCCGAGGACATCCGGGCAGTGATCGCCGGGGAGCGGCCCCTCCCGGAGCTCCCCAAGGACGCGCCGCCCCCGCCCCGGCAGGTGGGTCTTATCATTGACATTCAACAGCGCATGGCCGAGGGCAAGGGCCCGGCTTATGAACGGTGGGCGAAAGTCTACAACCTAAGCTAACTGACCGTACACATCCTTCATGATGGTGGAGAAGCGGGTCCAGATGGTGTCCGCAAACACGGGTTGCAGGGACACCATGACAGCTACACCAGCTCCCACCAGCGACCAGTAGGCTGTCGTCAACCACCGGCCTTTTTTCTTTGGTTTTGTCATTTTGGCCTCCTTAAAATATTTTAGGGTAACAAAAAAGGCCATTCCAAGCTGATGCTTGAAATAGCCTTTACCGCTACCCCCCAATTTGGTACGATACAACTATACCACATTTTCATTTGCGTGTCTACGGCATAAGTGGGCCAATTTTGCGCCATTTTTGTGCCATTTCCAATTTTGACCTAAAATTGCTCACTTTTAAGTCCAAATTCTTTCTGAAGATAGGCCCTAACTGCCGCTAAAAACTCCTCCGAGCCCGCGACAAGTGCTTCCGTATCCGCCACAGAGCAGATATAAAAGTCCTCATAATCGCTGCGGTTGCGGATCAGCGAAGCATTGGTGATAAGACTGCTGAACTTTCGCGGCAAGAGCTCCGGCTTGAGGTATAGCAGCGTGAATTGCGAAATGACTGCGGAATGCTTTTTGTAGTCCTGCCCGTTTAGGGCCAGCACAGCCCGCATCGAATGGAAGATGCAGTAGTACGCCCGATTGTTCGCCGAGGCATAATCCTCCGCCGCCATGTCGCGCTTAGCGGATTCCAGCATTTCTCCCGCCTTTTGCAGACGGTACCGTGCAAGCTCCAAAGCAGTTATTTCAGGCACTGACGCGCACCCCCTCCCGGTCTACATTGCGGAAAAACGGCAGCACCTCCGCATTGGAATAGAAGTACTCCCGGTTCTCAACGATGGGTGAAACCAGCACGCTATACTTCATCAGAAGCTCTGCCGCCAGTTCTCCAAGCTTCCAGTTCCGCTCCATAATTATCTCTCGGGAGGCGTCAACCAGGAAAAGCACGTCAATGTCCGAGCCCTTCTCCGCATCACTGCGGGCATATGAGCCGAACAGGATCGTCTCCATCTGCCCCTGCGCGAACATGACGGACACTCCGTCCCTCAGTTCTCCCACGATTTGGTTTACCTCCTGCAAGCTGCACATACCGCCCACCTCCTTGGCTATCTGGCTATATTATAACCCAGACCAGCCATATTTGCAAGACTCATTCCAGCCCTTCCAGAAACTCCAGCATAGTCATTATATACTATTCAATCGTAGTTTGCAACAAAAATTTCAATTGGGCAGCCTGCCAAATAAAGCCCTCAATAAATCTCGATTATCTCCATTATCGCAATTAAATCGCGATATGATTGATTACAGGCCGGAGACAAAGGCTAAAATACCATAACGCCAAGAGGTACTACGGAGGCAAGGTGGACGTATGCCCGGAATGCGGAGAGC
>CAOKRG010000034.1 GCA_948471095.1 uncultured Oscillospiraceae bacterium | reverse complement strand
CTGGCTGGCCCTGGAGAAGCTCTGGATCGCCTACAACGGCGCCACCGGACCTAAGGACTAAGCCGAAACACAGACCCGTACGCAGGCCAAAAGGTCCCGGAAGCAGATGCTTCCGGGACCTTGCAGTTTTTTGAACTTGTACCGGCAGGGGCACAGCCTGCCTACCGGGGGGAATCCTGCCGGAGAAACGGGGCAGACTTATACCACGCCCTGAGCGATCATAGCGTCCGCGACCTTCACAAAGCCCGCGATGTTCGCGCCCACCACGTAGTCCTTGGCGTGGCCGTACTGCTCGGCGGCGGCGTCCGCGTTGGCGAAGATGTTCTCCATAATGCCCTTGAGCTTCTGGTCCACCTCGTCGAAGGTCCAGGAGAGCCGCTGGCTGTTCTGGCTCATCTCCAGGGCGGAGGTGGCCACGCCGCCGGCGTTTGCTGCCTTGCCGGGCGCGAACAGCACCCCGGCCTCCTGCAGGAGCTGGGTGGCCTCCAGGGTGGTGGGCATATTGGCGCCCTCGGCCACGGCGATACAGCCGTTGGCGATGAGCTGCTTGGCGTCCTCGGCGTGCAGCTCGTTCTGGGTGGCGCAGGGCAGGGCCACGTCGCACTTGACGGACCATACGCCCCTGCCCTCGTGATACTCGGCGCCCGGACGGTACTTTTTGTACTCGCTGAGCCGCTGGCGGTTCACTTCCTTAATCTCCTTCACGGCCTTGAGGTCAATGCCCTCCGGGTCGTAAACCCAGCCGGTGGAGTCGGACATGGTGACGGGCTTCGCGCCCAGCTCATAGGCCTTCTGGGCGGCGTAGATGGCCACGTTGCCCGCGCCGGAGATGGCGGCGGTCTTGCCGGCGATGTCGTGGCCGTTCTTCTTCAGCATGGCGCTGGTGAAATAGAGCAGACCGTAGCCAGTGGCCTCGGTGCGGGCCAGGGAGCCCCCATAGTTGAGGCCCTTGCCGGTGAGCACGCCCTCAAAGCAGTTCTTCAGGCGCTTATACTGGCCAAACATATACCCAATCTCCCGGGCCCCGGTGCCGATGTCGCCGGCGGGCACGTCCGTGTCGGCCCCGATGTGGCGGAAGAGCTCGGTCATAAAGCTCTGGCAGAAGGCCATGACCTCCCGGTCGGACTTGCCCTTGGGGTCGAAGTCGCTGCCGCCCTTGCCCCCGCCGATGGGCAGGCCGGTAAGGCTGTTTTTGAAAATCTGCTCAAAGCCCAGGAACTTGATGATGCCCAGGTTCACGGAGGGATGCAGCCGCAGGCCGCCCTTGTAGGGGCCGATGGCGGAGTTGAACTGAACCCGGAAGGCCCGGTTCACCCGGACCTTGCCCTGGTCGTCCACCCAGGGCACCCGGAAGATGATCTGCCGCTCGGGCTCCGTAATGCGCTCCAAAATGCCCGCTTCCTCATATTTGGGGTTGGCCTCGATCACGGGCTCCAGAGAGTGGAGCACCTCGGTGGCGGCCTGGATGAATTCTGGTTCGTGGGCGTTCTTGGCCTTCAAAAGCTCCAGCTGCGTGCTGACATAAGACATAAATTTTACCTCCAAAATGAAAGATTCAAAACACAATCTTGCAAAATCTGAATTTATTTTACCACAGAGGCCCGGATATTTCAAGAGTTTTTTGAAATAATTTTATCTTCTCTTTTCGCAGCGCTCACTTCGCTGCGCATGCCTCCGGCGGGTTAAGAAACTTTCTGAAGAAAGTTTCTTAACAATCTTCAAAGACTTTTACGTCGTTATGTGAGGTGGAGGGAGTAGGCTGGGGGCTCATTTTGGGACTTTTCTATGGAGTTGAGTCTTGCCATCCGGTGGCCAAGCCTGAGAGTCCTTCGGGGCGGATTGGCGCGTTCAATGTCTGGCAAGCTGGATGCTTCCCGTCGTTCTGAACCGAGCGCTCAGCTTACTCCCCCCGCCCCCGTAAAACGTTTAAAAGTTCTTGAAGATTCTTAAGAAACTTCTTTCAAGAAGTTTCTTAAGCCGCCGGAGGCCAACCGGTCGATTTTAACAGAAAGAAGGTTGACAGGAGCGGGCCGGTTGTATTAAAATGGTAAGGTATGGGGCGGCATGCGCCCATACGGGAAGAATGATTTGGAAGGAGCGCCCCGCCTATGATAAATCGAGACGTTTACGAGTCCCCCCTTTCCGCCCGGTACGCCGGGAAGGAGATGAAATATCTCTTTTCCCCAGATAAGAAGTTCCGCACCTGGCGCAGGCTGTGGGTGGCCCTGGCCGAGGCCGAGCACGAGCTGGGCCTGCCCGTGTCCCAAGAGCAGGTGGAGGAGCTTAGAGCCCATCAGGACGAGGTCAATTACGATGTGGCCGAGGCCAGGGAAAAGGAGGTCCGCCACGATGTGATGAGCCATGTATACGCCTATGGGCAGCAGTGCCCAAAGGCCGCGGGCATCATCCATTTAGGGGCCACTTCCTGTTATGTGGGAGACAATACGGACATAATCATAATGACGGAGGCCCTCACGCTGATTCGAAACAAGCTGGCGGCCGTGCTGCGGGTGCTGGCAAGGTTCGCGGAGGAATACCGATCCCTGCCCACTTTGGCCTTTACCCACTTCCAGCCGGCCCAGCCCACCACCGTGGGCAAGCGGGCCGCCCTATGGATGCAGGACCTTTTGATGGACCTGGAAGACGTGGAGCACCAGCTCTCCAAGGCCAAGCTGCTGGGCAGCAAAGGCACCACCGGCACCCAGGCCAGTTTCTTAGAGCTTTTTGAGGGCGACCACGAAAAGGTGAAGGAGCTGGACCGGAAAATCGCGGAAAAGCTGGGATATCCGGCCTGCTTCCCGGTCTCCGGCCAGACCTACTCCCGGAAGCTGGACAGCCAGATGCTCTCCATTTTGTCCGGCATTGCCCAGAGCGCCGCCAAGTTCAGCAACGACGTCCGGCTTTTGCAGCATCTGAAAGAGATAGAGGAGCCCTTCGAAAAGGGGCAGATCGGCTCCAGCGCCATGGCCTACAAGCGCAACCCCATGCGCACCGAGCGCATTGCCTCTCTGGCAAGATACGTCATGGTGGACGCCCTGAACCCGGCCTTTACCATGGCGGGCCAGTGGTTCGAGCGCACCCTGGACGACTCGGCCAACAAGCGGCTGAGCGTGCCCGAGGCCTTCTTGGCGGTGGACGGCATCCTCACCCTGTACGCCAACGTGGCGGACGGCCTGGTGGTCTACCCCAAGGTGATTGAGCAGCGTCTGCGCCGGGAGCTGCCCTTTATGGCCACGGAAAACATCATGATGGACGCGGTAAAGCGGGGCGGCGACCGCCAGCAGCTGCACGAGGCCATCCGGGTGCACTCCATGGCCGCGGCCAGGGTGATTAAGGAGGAGGGCGGCGAGAACGACCTATTGGACCGTATTGCCGCGGACCCCATATTCGGCGTGACCCGGGAGGAGCTGGGCGACATTTTGAAGCCGGAGAAATACGTGGGCCGTGCCCCGGAGCAGACCTTGGATTTCCTCCGGGAGTCTGTGGCCCCGGTGCTGGAAAAATATAAGGACATTGAGGCGGAAAAAGCGGAGGTAACCGTTTGAACGGATTGGAACTATACAAGCCCCGCCTGAAGGACCTGTGGTTCCGGCGGAAGCTTTTGGCGGACCCGGCCACCATGGCCTACAACCGGGGCTATGAGCTGGGGTTTCCCGAATATCACAACGACACCGGCTGCATCGACTTTCCCGAAAAGAACTGGCCCGGCTGGCACGCCCGCTGGGTGGACGCGGAGCCCGCGCGCTTTTACGCCTACCTGCGGGAGCGGGAGACCGGCGAATTTTTGGGCGAGGTCAACCTGTACCAGACGGAGGGCCCCGGCGTATACGAGATGGGCATTGTGCTGCACAGCGGCCAGCGGGGCAAAGGGTACGCGAAGGAGGGCCTCCGCCTGCTGCTGGACTATGCTTTTCGGGAGCTGGGGGCGGAGAAGGTGACCAACCGCTTTGAGCCCGCCCGGGAGGCGGCGCTGAAGGCCCACCAAGCGGCGGGCTTCCAGGTGGTCAAGGAGGAAAACGGCTTGCTGCATCTTGCCGTGACCAGAGAGTCTTATGGTTAGGCGGAGGGCTGCAAAGTATATTATTTTAGCAGCGCTCACTTCGCTGCGCAGGCCTCCGGCGGCTTAGGGACTCCGTCCCTAAGAACCCTGCAACCTTTGAAAAGGTTGACGAAACTTTTAAACGTTTTACGGGAGTGGGAGGCGTACACTAGGCGCTCGGTTTGGGGCGCGGGAGGCCTCCTACCGGGCGTAAAGCCACATCCTACCACAACACCATAACGTCTAAAAGTTCTTGGGGGTTCTTAGGGGGCTTCTTTCAAGAAGCCCCCTAAGCGGAGGCTTGGAGGCAGAGCCTCCAACACCCCGTATTAAATAAAATATAATAAACATTTCCTTTTGAAAGGCTAGGAGAAAAATGGTAAAAGCAATCGTAGGCGCCTGCTGGGGCGACGAAGGCAAGGGTAAGATCACGGACGTGCTGGCGGAGGATTCCGACATCGTCATCCGGTTCCAGGGCGGCTCCAACGCGGGGCACACCATCATTAACGAGTACGGCAGGTTTGCCCTGCACCAACTGCCCTCCGGCGTGTTCCGGCAGAATATCACCAATATCATCGGCAACGGCGTGGCCTTCTCGGTGGAGAACTTTGTCACGGAGATGCAGTATATCAGGGACGGCGGCGTACCCGAGCCGAAAATCCTCATTTCCAACCGCTGCCAAGTGCTGATGCCCTACCACAAGGAGCTGGACGGCCTGGAGGAGGCCAGGCTGGCTGATAAGGCGTTCGGCTCCACCAAGTCCGGTATTGCCCCCTTCTACTCCGACAAATACGCGAAAATCGGCTTTCAGATCAGCGACCTCTTCGACAGCAAGGAGGCCCTTATGGAGCGCATCGACCATGTGCTGAGCCTGAAAAACGTGCTTTACACCCAGCTCTACCACCGGGACCCCTTGGACCGGGACGAGGTTTACCGCAAGCTCATGGAGTATAAGGAGATTGTGTCCCCCTATGTGGCGGACACCACCACCCTGCTGCACAATGCCGTAAAGGAGGGGAAGACCATCCTGCTGGAGGGCCAGCTGGGGTCCCTGCGGGACCCGGATATGGGCATCTACCCCATGACCACCTCCTCCTCGCCTTTGGCCGGGTTTGGCACGGTGGGCGCGGGCGGCATTCCGCCCTATGCCATCCAAAAGGTCTACTGCGTGGTAAAGGCCTATTCCAGCGCGGTGGGGGCAGGGGAGTTTGTCTCCGAAATCTTCGGCGAAGAAGCCGAGACCCTGCGCCAGCATGGCGGAGATATGGGAGAGTACGGCGCCACCACCGGCCGTCCCCGCCAGGTTGGCTGGCTGGACCTGGTAGCCGCCCGGTACGGCTGCATGGTGCAGGGGGCCACGGACGTGGCCTTCACCGTGCTGGACGCCTTGGGCTATCTGGACGAGATCCCCGTGTGCGTGGCCTATGAGCTGGACGGCAAACGCATCGACAGCTTCCCGCCCACGGCCCAGCTCAAGCGCTGCAAGCCCGTTTTGGAGGTGCTGCCCGGCTGGAAGTGCGACATCCGGGGCATTAAGAAATATGAGGACCTGCCCGAGAACGCCCGGCGGTATGTGGAGTTTGCGGAAAAGGCCCTGGGCGTGCCGGTGACTATGGTATCCAACGGGCCTAGCCGGGAGGACATTATGTACCGGGGCTAAAGGCGGCGCTTCGAGCGGTACGTTATAATAAACGGGCTTTATACACCAGAAAAAGGAGGCAGCGGCTATGGAGGTAAGTTTCTTTTCCCAAAGCTACTTGGCCAAATGGGGCAGGACCCCTAAAATACAGGAGAAGGCGGAAAAAGCCGCCGGCGAGGCCATGACGGAGGGCTTTGTGAAGCAGATCAAGGTCCACGCCCAGCGGGACGCAAAAAACGGAATCTACATGGACCAGGACTACATCCACATGACCCTGGCCCATATGCGGGAGACGGTCTCGCCCAACCGCCGGGGGCTCATCGCCAAGACCAACACCCTGCTGCAAGAGGCGGCCAACGCCAAGGACCCCCTGTGGGAGGCCTATGAGCGGCTGATGGATAAGCTCAGCGGCAAGGAATATTCCGCGAAGGTTCGAGGAGGCTGCATAGGCCAGACGGCGGAAATCTACTCGCCGGACGGGGAGATGATCGCCGCCTACAACAGCCTGGGCAGCGGCTGGACGGAAATCCAGACCAAGGCGGAGTCCAAATTTTTAGACAATGCCACCGTGGTTTACGCCGAGGCCTACCGGCAGGCCCGGGCCGGGCTGAAAGCAGCCGCCCAGGAGGAGCCCCAGCCCGCTTATACCCTGGACGTTCAGGCTTGATTCGGGGGCTGGCCTTCTCCGGTCCAGGATGTGGACCGGCGTTTGAACTTGTCCGCAATTCCCACCCTCTTTCGGGGGTGGGAATGTTGTTTGCGGCATATAATGACTAAAAGATTTTCTAAGGCGGTGATTGATATGTGTGGAATCGTGGGATATATCGGAGAGGAACAGGCGGCGCCCATGCTGCTGGAGGGCCTGGGCAAGCTGGAATACCGGGGGTATGACTCCGCCGGGGTGGCGGTGCACAACGAGAGCGGCCTCCATGTGGTAAAGGCCAAGGGGCGGCTGGCCGTGCTGGAGGGCATCCTGGACCAGGGGGAAAAGCTGCCCGGCACGGTGGGCATCGGCCACACCCGCTGGGCCACCCACGGCGCGCCCTCGGACGTGAACTCCCATCCCCAGGTCAGCGACGGGGGTCTTTTCGCGGTGGTGCACAACGGCATCATCGAGAACTATCTGGAGCTGAAAAACCACTTAAAGCGCCGGGGCGTGGCCTTTGCCTCCGACACGGACACCGAGGTGGTGGCCCAGCTGCTGGAGCACTACTATCAGGGGGACGTGCTGGAAGCCATCCGGCGGGTCCTTGGCCGGGTGGAGGGCAGCTACGCCCTGGGGGTCATCTGCGCGGACTGCCCGGAGAAGGTCTTCGCCGTGCGCAAGGACAGCCCGCTGATCGTGGGCCTGGGCCGGGGGGAAAACTTCATCGCCTCGGACGTGACCGCCATTCTCCGTCACACCCGGCAGATCTGCCGGCTGAACGACCGGGAGATCGCCGTGCTGGAACGGGAGCGGGTCCGCTTTTTCGACAGCGACCTGTACCCCTTGGAAAAGCCGGTGGAGACCGTGGAGTGGGACGCGGCCGCCGCGGAGAAGTCCGGCTATGAGCACTTTATGATGAAGGAGATCTGCGAGCAGCCGGAGGCCCTGCGCAAGACCATCTCCCCCCGCATCCGGGAGGGCCGGGTGGTTTTGGACGATATCCGCCTGAGCAGGGAGGACATTGAGAACGTCAGCCGGGTGTTTCTTGTGGCCTGCGGCACCTCCTACCATGTGGGGGCCGTGGCCAAATACGCCTTTGAAAAGCTGCTGCGCCTGCCCATTGAGGTGGATGTGGCCTCGGAGTTCCGCTACCGGGAGCCCATTCTGGACGAGCGGACGCTGGTGATCATCATCAGCCAGTCTGGCGAAACGGCGGACACCCTGGCCGCCCTGCGGGAGGCCAAGCGCCAGGGGGCCAGGACCCTCTCCATTGTGAACGTGGTGGGCAGCACCATTGCCAACGAGTCGGACGACGTGCTCTACACCTGGGCCGGGCCGGAAATCGCTGTGGCCTCCACCAAGGCCTACAGCACCCAGCTGGCGGTGGTGTATCTGATCGTGCTGTATATGGCCCAGGAGCTGGGTGTCCTGCCTGAGGCGGAGCTGGCCGCTTATCTGGCGGACCTGCAGGCCCTGCCGGAACTGGCAGAGCAGAGCCTGCGGGATAAGGAAACCATCCAGTACTTTGCGTCCCAGTATTTTAACGCCAAGGATATGTATTTCATCGGCCGCAACGTGGACTATGCCGCCTCTTTGGAGGCCTCTCTGAAGCTGAAGGAGATTTCCTACATCCACTCCGAGGCCTACACCGGCGGGGAGCTGAAGCACGGGCCCATCTCCCTGATCGAGGAGGGGACCCTGGTCATCGCCATCTGCACCTACCGCAGGCTGTTTGACAAGATGATGGCCAATATCAAAGAGGTGAAGGCCCGGGGCGCGGTGGTGCTGGGCATTGCCACCCAGGATATGGCGGAGGCCCTGGCCCAGGAGACGGACTACCAGTTCTGCGTGCCCAAAACAGCGGACTTTATGCTGCCCTCCCTGTCGATTCTGCCATTGCAGCTGTTCGCCTACTATGCCGCGTCCATGAAGGGCTGCGACATCGACAAGCCCCGCAACCTGGCCAAGTCCGTAACAGTGGAATAAGACAAGGGGGCGCTCCGCACACAAAAAGAGCTCTTTCGCCGGGACGGAGTTCCGGCTGGGCTAAGAAAAAAGCCTGCCGGAATTCCCGGCAGGCTTTTGGAGGAACACATGAAAAATCAGGACGCGTTGGCACGAGTGAAAACCTTCGTACTGGACATGGACGGCACCATCTACCTGGGCGGCAGGCTCTTTTCCTGGACCCGGCCCTTTTTGGAGCGGGTGCGGGCCACGGGGCGGGACTTCTGCTTCTTTACCAACAACAGCTCCCAAAACCGGGAGGCCTATCTGGAAAAGCTCGCCCGCATGGGCATTGAGGTTTGCCCGGAAAAAATGCTGATCTCCAACGGGGTGATCTTGGAGTGGCTGCGGGAGCGCCACCCGGGGGAATCCGCCTATGTGGTGGGCACCCCGGCCCTAGAGGAGGACTTCCGCCAAGCGGGAATCCGGCTGGACCGGGAGGCCCCCGGCTATGTAGTGCTGGGCTTTGACACCAGCCTCACCTATGAAAAGCTGCGGCTGGCCTGCCATTTCATCCGAAACGGCGCGCCGGTCTATGGGGTCAACCCAGACTGGAACTGCCCAGTGGAGGGGGGCTTTATCCCGGACTGCGGCTCCATCGCCGCGCTGGTGAAGGCATCCACGGGGGTGCAGTGCGAATTTTTCGGCAAGCCCTCCCGGCATACCCTGAACTACCTGCTGGCCCGCACGGGCCGGGCCCCGGAAGAACTGGCGGTGGTGGGGGACCGGCTTTACACGGACATTGCCCTGGCGGAAGGGACGGCGGTTACGTCCATTCTGGTGATGAGCGGGGAGACCACCCCGGCCATGCTGGCGGAAAGCCCGGTAAAGCCGGACTTGGTGTTCCAGGACTTGGGGGATCTGGCAGAGGCGCTGTAGAAGCGAACGCAGTCCGTCAGCGAGCCATCAAAAGTTTTGTCCACTTTTTCAAAAGTGGCAGAGCGCGAGACAGAGTCTCGCGACCTTGACCTTAAGGCGGCGCAGTAAAAAAACTTAGCGTGACAAGCTAAATCATCCCCTCCAAGAAAAAATAAGCGCACCAATTCTGCGCCGCCGCCCTTGGTAACGCCTTAGAGCGAAGCGATTAACAGCGGCCTGTTTCCTGTGGCTGCCTTTTGTGGGATGTGCTACCTGTTCCGCAAAGAGGGTAGCTGCATCGAACAGTCCGCTGTTTTTCGCTCCGCTTAAAAGCGCTTTCTAAGGGCGTCGGCGCAGCATAAGTGCGCTATTTTTTCTTGGGGGGATGTTTAGGCGTTGTGCGCTTAGTTTTTCTACTGCGCCGCCTTTTAAGGGCAAGGTCGCCGCCGGCGGCTTAGGGGCTCTGCCCCTAAGAACCCTGCCAGGTGCCTAACGCACCTGGACCGCGAATGTTGCGCTCAATATACTTTTATTTATCCCCGAACCGCCTTTTCCAGCCGCTCCAGCGCGGCCCTGATGACCCATTGGGGCGCGGCCAGGTTGACCCTCTCGAAGCCCGCGCCCTCCTCGCCGAACACATAGCCCTCGTCCAGGAAGAGCTCCGCCTTTTGGACCATCAGCTCTTCCAGTTCCTCCTTGGTCTTGCCCAGGGCGGTGCAGTCCAGCCAGAGCAGATAGGTGCCCTGCAGCTCAATGGGCTTAATCTCCGGCAGGCGCTCCCGCAGGAAGGAGACGGCCAGCTCATAGTTAGCGTGGACGGCCTCAATCATCTGCTCCATCCAGTCTTCGCACTGGGTGTAGGCCACCCGGCAGGCCTCCAGGCCCAGGGCGGGCGGTCCGTTGTGCCCGGCCACCTCCTGGAAGCGCCTGCGGTCCTCCTCGTTGGGAATGATGATGTTGGAGGTCTGCATAGCGGCCAGGTTGAAGGTCTTGCTGGGGGCGGTGCACACGATGATCCCGTCCTCCGGGGCCACGGTGGAAATGACCGTGTGGGTATGGCCGGGCATAATGATGTCGAAATGGATCTCGTCGCTGATGACGCGCACCTGATGGCGGCGGCAGATGTCCGTAATCTGGGTAAGCTCCTCCGGAGTCCACACCCGGCCCACGGGGTTGTGGGGGCTGCAGAGGATGAGCATCTTGTTGTTCTCCTCCCCGGCCAGCCGTTCCAGCAGGCCGAAGTCGATGGAATAGGCGTTGTCCTCATAGACCAGAGGGCAGCGGACCACTTGGCAGTTGTGGTTCTCAATGGCCATGTAGAAGGGGTAGTAGACCGGCGTGAAGATGATCACCCCGTCGCCAGGCTGGCAGAAGGCCTTGACAGCGAACATCAGGGCCTCCACCACGCCGTGGGTGCCCACGATCCATTCGGGTTCAATGTGCCAGCTGTGGCGTCTCTCCATCCAGGCGCACACCGTGCGGCGGTAATCCTCCGTGGGGCTGGTGTAGCCCAAAATGGTTTCGTCCATGTACTTTTTAAGGCCTTCGGCGATCTCCGGGGCGTTCTTAAACTCCATGTCCGCTACGGAGAGGGGCACAATGCCGGGAGAGAGGCCGGGCTTCTTTTCCCGCATGCCGTCCCATTTGCCGCTGCCGCAGTGGGAGCGGTCGATCAGGGTGGTGAAATCGTACTTCATTTTGCATACGCTCCTTTACGCTTTAATATGGTTAATTAACTTCTGAACGGAGTCCAGGCTGACAAACTGGCCCCCGATGACCTGCTTCTGTCCGCTGAAAAAGCCGCCGTGATAGTCCGTGCCGCCGGATATATACAGCCCCCGCTCCCGGCACAGCGCTATAAGCTCCCTCTGGAGCCCGAAGCCGTGCAGGGGGTGTATGCACTCTATCCCCTCTATGCCCGAGTCCAAAAGGCCGTCAAGCTCCTGCCAGAACCCGGAGTTGTCCGCGCCGTACGGGTCATAGGGTATCTGCTCCCCGGGGTGTGCGAGTATTGGCACGCCCCCGCGCTTTTGACCATCCCAGCGGCCTCTTTCAGACGGGTAAACTTTATGGTATTGGTCCGAAACCCGTACTGGCCGTAGTACTTCAGCCCATCCTCCAGCGAGCCGGTAAGCCCCGTGTCCATAAGGTAGTTCAGCAGCTTCCAGCCGCCCCGGCCCTTGGGCATAACATACCTATTGTAATCCGTTTCGGCCACGCCAAGGCCGTCCCGCTCCATGCGCCGCAGCAACTCCAGGTTATATTCCTCCTGCACCCTGGCATTGTGGGCGCACACCTCCAGCAGCCCCCTATCCTCCACATCCACGCCGAAGCCCAGCATATGGTACTGCCTACCCTCATGTATGACGTCCAGCTCCACGCCGGGGACCAGCTTCACTCCCAGCCGCCTGGCTTCCAGAAACGTGTCTTCCGCGTACGCCGCCACCGTGTTATGGTCGGTTACGGACAGGTAAGCGGCATGGTTCCGTGCCGCCAGCGCCAGCACCTCGCAAACCGAATCGCTGCCGTCTGACAGCTCCGTGTGCACGTGCAGATCAACGAACCGGCTCATTTTACCCCCGCCCTTTCACAGAACTCCGCCATGCAGCAGGCCTCGCACATGGCCTTGCGGGCCGTGCACACCGCCCGGCCGTGGAGCACCGTCCGGTGGCAGAAGTCGTTGGCCTCCTCCGGGGGCAGCACCTGCCACAGGTCCTTTTCCACCTTTTGGGGGACCGTGTTCCGGGTCAGGCCCAGCCGCCCGGTGATGCGGATGCAGTGGGTGTCCGTGACCACGGCGGGCTTGTGGAACACGTCCCCCAAAATCAGGTTGGCGGTTTTGCGGCCCACGCCGGGCAGGCTTAACAGGTCCTCCATGTTGTCCGGCACCTGCCCGCCGAACTCGTCCCGAATCTTCCGGCAGGCGGCCAGAATGTCCTTGGACTTGGCCTTATAAAAGCCGCAGGAGTGGATGAGCTCCCCGATCTCCTCCTCGGTCCCCTCGCAGAAAGCCTCCAAGGTGGGAAACCGGGCGAACAGGGCCGGGGTCACCAGGTTGACCCGGGCGTCGGTGCATTGGGCGGCCAGCCGGGTGGAGATGAGCAGCTGCAGGGGGTCCTGGTAGTCCAGGGAGCACAGAGCGTCCGGGTATTCGGCCTTGAGGGCCTCCACGGCCAAAAGGGCCAGCTGTTTTCGATCCATGAGCATCCATCCTTTTCCAGTTTTTTCTTTGCCAGTAAGCGGTGGGAAAGCCGGTGCCGGGGCGCGGGCGGGCCGCTGCTGCGGCTTCCCCAAAATCCGCCCCGCTTTTTTCTATATCATACAACAAATTTCGCCGGTTGACAAGAGACAAGCCGCGGGCTATACTATATTGGTAGCGTTCGCTTCGCTGCGCGGGCCTCCGGCGGGGAGGGGGCTTTGCCCCCTCCACCCCTACCACTTTTGAAAAAGTGGACAAAACTTTTGCACGCTTATTATGGGTGTGAGGCGTGCGCTGGGCGCTCGGTTTGGGGCAAGAAGCTACAACTGACACGACAGCGAAGAATGACGAAACTTTTCCTTTCACTTGTACCAACAAAACGTAACAGTAAAAGTTTCGTCATTCTCGCCTGGCGCTTTGGTCGGGTTGACAAAGCCAATGTGCAGCTTCCTGCCCCAAACCGAGCGCCCAGTGTACGCCTCACACCCACGACAAAACGTTTAAAAGTTTCGTCCACCTTTTCAAAGGTGGCAGGGTTCTTAGGGACGGAGTCCCTAAGCCGCCGGAGGCCACTCCGTATGACTCTCAAAAAGCATAATAAACGGGACAAAAAGAAAGAGGTGGAGCTTATGACTTCCGCTGCGCTGCAATGCATTGCCGTGGTCACCATGCTCATCGACCACATCGGCTATGAGATCGGCTACCTGTACTTCCCCGGCCTGCCCACCAATATCCTGCGGGCCATCGGGCGGCTGTCCTTTCCCATTTTCGCCTTTATGCTGGCCGAGGGCTTTGTACATACCTCCAACCGGAAAAAGTACGCGCTGCGGCTGGCCGTGTTCGCGCTGGCTTCCGAGGTCCCCTACCGGCTGTTCACCGTGCTGGGGGATTGGAACCGGGTGGGCTTCCCCACCTGGGAGAACATTTTCTTTGAGCTGCTGCTGATCTTCGGGGCCCTGTGGTGCGTGGAGCGGGGCAAGCTCTGGCTGGCGGGCGCGGCGGGCCTGGCCGTGCTGGCGGAGGCCGGGGGCTTTATGTACGGGGCCTATGGAGTACTCATCGCGGCGGGCTTTTATGTGTTCCGCCAGCGCCGCTGGGCGGGGATGCTGGTGCTGACCGCCTGCACGGCGCTGTACTGCTGGTACCACGGGAGCCTGTTCCAGGTTTACGCGGTGTTTGCGGCGGTCCCCCTGTACCTGTACAATGGAAAGCGCGGGGAGCGCCTGCCCCGGTACTTCTGCTATGGGTTCTACCCCGCGCACCTGCTGGTTCTGGTGGGGCTGGGCCGGCTGCTCGCATAGGGGCCGCGCCCGCGGCCGGTTCGCGCCCGTTCGCGGGGCCCTCCCCAGTGGTCTGGGCCGGAAATTCACAAAACCGGCAAAGAAGGATAGAGCTTTTCGGCTCTATCCTTCTTTTGTGTTTTTCGCAAATCAGCGGCCTAATGCAGGAACAGCTTCTCCTCTTCGTCCTCCTTGGGCGGGGCGAAGGGATTGGGCGCTACCGGCAGGTAGGCGGCGTAGAGAGCGTCGTCGAAATGGCTCTTCACAGCGCACTCCCGGTCAAAGAGCATGGTCACGGCGTCATCCGCCGTGCAGGGCTCCCACTTGGGCAGGGAGGGATAGCTGGGGTCGCCGTATTTGGCGAAGTTTACAAAGGAACCGGCCATCTTCTCCTCCAGCTGGTCCGAAACCCCGGGCACGTCGCAGACAACCACCTTGTCCGTGGTATGGAAGAAGAAGGGGATGTCCGAGCAGTGCCAGGCGGGCTTGCCGCCGTCAAAGGGCAGCTCAAAGTTGAACAGGTAGCAGTAGGCGGGGGCCCCGCCCTGCCGGGCCTTTTTGCGGGCGAAATCCTTGCTGGGCTCCCGGCACACGCCGTCCAGGGCCAGCAGGTCGGTCAGGTCCTTTTCCGGGTAGCAGGCCCGGAAGAGCTCCGCCAGCCTTCCGGCGTGCTGGCCGAACTTCTTCTCCAAAAGGACCATTCGCTCCCCATCGGTAAGCTCATATTTTCCATGCACGCCCGGGGCGAAGGCGAACTCGCCGAACACGCTGCCCACGACCACGGGGATGGTCTTCGCGTGCTCCCGGAAGCCCACCTTCCGGGGGTCGCCCAGGAAGAAGTCGTTGGGAATGGGGCAGTTGCCGGTATAAAGGCCCTGCCTGCCGATTTCCGGGGCAACCGCCTTGTAGGCGGCGGCCAGCTTCTCATAGTCGATGGTTTCCAGCTCTTCCACCTGGCCCTCTTCCAGACCCAGCTCCTTGAGCATGGCCAGAATCAGCGGGCGGCTGTCCGTGCCGGGCGTGCCCAGCATACCGTCAAACACGCCGCTCATCACGATGCCCTTGTGGAAGAGCCCGTCAGCCTTGGGAGTTTGCAGCAGGTCGGAGACCTTGGAGCCGCCGCCGGACTGGCCGAAGATGGTCACGTTGTCCGGGTCGCCGCCAAAACCAGCTATGTTCTCGTGGACCCATTCCAGGGCCGCCACCAGGTCCGCATTGCCCGCGTTGCCGGAGTTCTGGTACTTCTCCCCAAAGGGGGAAAGGTCCAGGTAGCCCAAGATGTTGAGCCGGTGGTTCAGGGTGACCACCACCACGTCCCCGAAGCGGGAGAGGTTCTCGCCGTCATAGGCGATCTGCTCGATGGAGGAGCCCGCCGAATAGCCGCCCCCGTGTAGCCAGACCATGACGGGCTTTTTGGCGTTTCGGCCAATGGACTGGGTCCAGATGTTGAGATACTGGCAGTTCTCGTCCTTGGGCCAGTAGCGGTGGGGGACCATGATCTCGCCATTCGCGGTTTCCCGGTCCAGCATGGGGCACACATAGCCGTAGGAGAGGGCGTCCCTCACGCCCTCCCAGGGCTGGGGCGGCGCGGGGGGCTGGAAGCGCTTGGCGTCGGCATATTTTACCCCGTGGAAGGTAAAGGTGCCGTCCGTGACAAAGCCCCGGAGCTTGCCCGCCCGGGTTTCCACAACGGGATAATCCGGGGAGCAGATGAATTGTTTTGCCATAGGAATCGCGTCCTTTCAAGTGGATGATGCACAAATATTATAATGGAAAACCGAGAGATATGCAAGCAAGTTTTGCTAAATTTAGAAAAAAATCAAGCCTTTTGCACAAAGGAGAACGGACGGAGACAGGAAAAGGCCCTGTTCTATTTCGCCGGGACGGGCCATAGATATGGACTATAGCAACCGCGCCTGAAGACCGGCAGATATAGTAAATTAACGATACCGGTTTGCAGGCTGGACGGGGAGGCGGACAGCCCTCCCGCGAAAGGAGTGGAGCCCATTGACAGACTATGCCTTTGACGCCGTGGCCCAAAAGCTGGGGCCCTACCGGGAACCGCTGCTGGCCCTGCCCGGGCCGGTGAAGCGCCAGGCCTTTGATATCCGGTTTAAGCTGGGCCAGCCCGCCGCCGTGTTCGGCCGGGAGGGGGTGTTCTTTCTGGGCCCCGGCGGTCCGGTCCGGAATTTTTCTCCGGAGCTGCCCTGCTTGAGCGCCGCCCAGATGGAGGAGCTCTTCCTGCACATCTGCGGCTATTCCGTGTTCAGCCACGAGGAGGAGCTGCGCCAGGGCTTTGTCAGCCTGGGGGCCTGCCGGGCCGGGGTGTGCGGCACGGCCGTGGCGGAGGGCGGCAGGGTCCGGGGCCTGCGGGACGCGACCTCCCTGGTGTTCCGGGTGCCCCGGGACTTCCCCGGCTGCGGGGACAGGCTGTTTCAGTCCGGCGCGGACCCCGCCGCCGGGCTGCTGGTGGCCGGGGAGCCCTCCAGCGGCAAGACCACCTTGCTGCGGGACCTGGCCCGCTCCCTCTCCCTAGGGCGCTTCGGCCCCTGCCGCCGGGTGGCGGTGCTGGACGGCCGGGGGGAGCTGGGCGGCTGGGACCTGGGCCCCTGCGCCGATGTGCTGCGGGGCTATCCCAAGGCCCAGGCCCTGGACATCGCCCTGCGCACCCTCTCCCCGGAGGTCATTCTCTGCGACGAGCTGGCCCCGGAGGACCTGGACTCTGTGGAGCGGGCCATGTTCGCCGGGGTGGGGCTCATCGCCAGCGTGCACGCCCGGGGCGCCGCGCCCCAGGACCGCCCCCTGTGCCGGGCCCTGCTGGAGACCGGGGCGTTCCCTGTTTTAGCGGCCCTTGCCGGGCGGGACAGCCCCTGCCGGGTGGCCTCGGTGGAGCTTTACGGCCGGGAGCCCGCCCCCCGCCACATGAGGGCCGGGGCATGAAGCTGCTGGGGGCGGCCCTGCTGGTGCTCAGCGGGCTGCTGTGGGGCCTGGGCCGCTCGGCGGAGCTGCGCCGGCGGGTGGAGCTGCTGACGGACCTGCTCCGGCTGATCCGCCAGCTGGCCGCGGAGATCGCCTACTCAGCCCGGCCCCTGCCGGAGCTGCTGCAGAGAAGCCCCAGCCGGTTCTGCCAAAAGGCGGCGGAGCGGCCGTCCTTTGGGGCGGACCCCCGGACCGCTTTGGAAGAGGCGGGAGAGGCGCTGCTGCGGGACCCGGGAGACCGGGCCCTGTTCCGGGACTTTGCCGCCGGGCTGGGGGCCAGCGGGGCCCAGGGCCAGCTGGAGCATTTGGAGCTGTGCCAAGCCCTGGCCCAGGCCCGGCTGGAAGAGGCCCGCGCCGCCTGCCGGGAAAAGCAGCGGCTGTATGTGGCCCTGGGGCTCTTCGGGGGGCTGACGGTGTGCCTGGTGGCGGTATAGTAAACACACTTAGAACCTGTATTCACAGCCGAGAAATTACCACTCAGCTAATGGCAAGCACTGTACGCGGTCAAGGGGCGGGGAAGATTGCCAGTGGCAATCGTTCTGACCCGACCGAGTCGGCAGACGAGACAGGCCCCTTGCGGATTCTTAAGGCGACTTCGCGCAGCGAACGTCGTGAGCCTCGCAAGTTCATCTTCGATGAACTTGGCCGCCGGAGGCCATACAATACAAAACAGGCCGTAGGCCTTTTCGGGACGTAGTCCCGACCCTAGCACCCCTATTGCTTATTGTCTGAGTAATTATGAATACAGGTTCTTAAGCTGGGCGGCTATGCCGCCTGGTTCAAAAGAGGTATTCTACCTCTTTTGAACTGTGTTAACTATATAGCCGGGCCAAAGGAAACACAAAGGAAAGGACAGTGGATGGACCAGTGGAGGTAGACTTGATTTTCCGGATCGCCGCCATCGGCATTATCGTGGCGGTGCTGAACCAACTGCTCATCCGCTCGGGGCGGGAGGAACAGGCCATGATGACCACCCTGGCGGGGCTGATTGTGGTGCTGATGATGATCGTCAATGAAATAGACGCCCTGTTCCAGACCATTAAGTCCGTGTTTCAGCTATGAGCGCGGGGGAGTTGCTGGCGGCGGTGCTGTGCGCTTTGGCGGCGGCTGTGCTGGGCGCGCTGGTCAAGCGCGGCAGCAAGGAATATGCCCTGCTGCTGAGCGCGGGGGCGGCGGCGCTGATTGTGGCGGCGGCGCTGAACGGGGCCGTCCCCCTGGTGGAGCGCCTGCGGGAGCTGGCCGGGGCGGACGGGCTGGGAGGCCGGTGCCTGGAGGCCATGCTCCGGGCGGCGGGCCTGACCCTCATCGGCCAGATGGCGGGCCAGCTGTGCAAGGACGCGGGGGAGGCGGCTCTGGCCAACGGGGTGGAGCTGGCGGTAAAGGTGGCGGTGCTCACGATCTGCCTGCCGGTGCTGGCCGCGCTGATGGAAACTCTGGGGGAAATCCTAAGCCTATGAATGGAAAAAGAATAAAAAGATGGCTGTGCCGGGCCGCCATCTGCCTTATCGTTTTGACGCTCTGCCCCCTGCCCGCCCTGGCCCAGGAAAACGAGCTCTACCAGGCCAGCGGGGCCGGAGCCTTGTACGAGGGCCTGGACCGGGAGACCAAGGAGCTGCTGGGCCAGGCCGGGGTGGACTCCGCCCTGGGCGGGGAGATGGACGGCGGCGGGCTGTTTCAGGCGGCCTCCCAACTGGTGCGGGAAAAGCTGGCCGGACCCCTCAAGGGCCTGGCCGCGCTGCTGGGGGCCATTCTTCTGTGCCGCCTAAGCGCCTGCTTTCAAGAGGGGGAGCTCTCCGGCACGGTGGAGCTGTGCGGAACCGCCGCCTGCGGGCTGGTGCTGGCCGGGCCGGTGCTAGGGCTTTTGTCCCTCTGCCAAACGGTGACGAATACGGCCTGCGCCTTCCTTACCGGGGCGGTGCCAGTTTATACCGGCCTGCTGGCGGCTTCCGGCAATGGGGCGGCGGGGGCCGGGTACAGCGTGCTGGCCATGGCGGCGGGAGCCGGGGTGCCGGCGCTGGCGGCTGGGCTGGTGCTGCCCCTGCTGCGGATCTACCTGGCCCTCTCCCTGTGCTCCTCGGCAGCGGGAGCCAAGCTGGGCGGGCTGGCCGGCTCTTTGTACCGCTTCGGCAAATGGGCCCTGGTCACTGGGGTGACGCTGTTCACGGGCATTTTGTCCCTGCAGGCGGTGGTGAACGGCCAGGTGGACGCCGCTGCCGCCAAAGCGGCCAAGCTGGCCCTGTCCAGCGGGGTGCCCATTGTGGGCGGGGCCCTGGGCGACGCGGTGGGGGCCATCCGCAACAGCGTGCAGATCGTCAAGTCCGGGGTGGGGGCCTTCGGCATTTTGGCAGCGGTGTGCATCTTCTTGCCGGCCATGGCGGAGTGCCTGCTGTGGAGCGGGGCCTGCGCCCTGGGCCAAGCGGCGGCGGAGCTGTTCGGGGTTCGAAGCGCGGGCGCTTTGTTGGAGGCCTGCGGCAGCGTGGTGAAGATGGTGCTGGCGGTGCTGGCCAGCGTGTGCGCGGTGTGCGTGGCCAGCGCGGCTGCGGTGGTGGCAGTGAACAGCGGGGGATAACGTTAACACAACGCCCTAAAAAAGGAAGTGGCCAAACACGTTGATAAAGGGAGATAGGATGGTCAGCGAGCCAGTAAAAGTTTCGTCCACCTTTACAAAGGTGGCGGGGTTCTTAGGGGGTGAGCGTCTGCCAGTGGCAGACATGCTACGAACCGACCGAGCCGACAGGCGAGACCCAGAGCCCCTAAGCCGCCGGAGGCCACTCCGTATTACTATAATAAAAACGCGCCCTTTGGACACTCCCACAATATCCCCCAGAGAAAGCATAGAGGTGGACCATGGAAACAATGACGCAAAACGCGGCCGCGATCTGCGGCGTGATACTGGCGGCGGAGGCGGCCGCCCGCCTGTGCCCCAAGGACAAGATGCTGGGCTTTGTCAAGTCCCTGGTTATTCTGACCCTGCTGGCCTCCGGTGCGGCGGCTCTGCTGGGGACGGAGTGGGACCTGGCCCTGCCCCAGGCCGCGCCGGAGGAGGGCGGCTCCCAGCTGGAGGCCTATGTGGAAAACCAGATGGAGCGGGCGGCGGCGGAACAGTGGGAGGCCTACCTGCGGGGGCTTTTGGCCGCGGGGGGCCTGGAGGCGAAAAAAATCCTGGCGGAGGTAGATATCGGCGGGGAGTCCAGCATAGTATTAACAAAGGCCGGGGTCCGGTTTCAGTATGAAAGCGACGCCCAGCGGGCCCGGGCGCTGCTGGAAAACGTCCTGGGCCCGGAGACCGCTCTTGAGGTGACCTGGGATGGAGCTTAAAAAAGCGGGCGAGGCCTTGAAATCCGCCCTCAAGGGCCGGAAGCTGCCCCAGGCAGTGTTTTTGCTGGGGATATTGGGCATTGCGCTGATCTACCTGTCCTCCCTGGACTGGGGCGGCAGTCCGGAGGCGGAGGCCCCCCAGGAAGAGGCCGGGGCCGCTCCGGAAGCCTGCCAGCGCCGCTTGGAGGAGGACCTGCTCCGGGTGGTCCGGGCCGTGACCGGGGAGGAGTCGCCCCAGGTGATGGTTACCCTGGAGGACGGGGGGCGGTCCGTCTACGCCCAGGACGGCGGCCAGAGCAGCGGAGAAACCGGCCAGGAAAGCCAAGCCTCCCACGTCATCCTGGAGGACGGCAAGGGCGCCCAGCGGGGCCTGTCCGTGGCGGAGCTCCAGCCGGAGGTAAAGGGGGTTGTGATCGTCAGCCAAAGGGCGGGAGACCCGGCCGTGCGGGAAAAGCTGATAAACGCCGCCCGCACCGCCCTGGGGGTGCCTTCCTCCCGGGTGTGCGTGGTGGAAGGGCGCGGCCTGGACGCCCCGCCGGAGTGACATCCACCGCGGCTCCTGGGAGAGCTGAAAGGCGCTGGTTTTAGCTGAGCCATATTAGCGAGCCAGTAAAAGTTTCGTCCGTCTCGCCTGCCGGCTCGGTCGGTTCGCGGCTTGTCTGCCACTGGCAGACGCTCACCCTTTTCAAAGGTTGCAGGGTTCTTAGGGATGACTTCGCGAAGCCAATGTCATGAGTCCCTAAGCCGCCGGAGGGGGAAGATTGCCTGTGGCAATCGTTCTGACCCGACCGAGCCGGCAGGCGAGACCCCACTCCGTAAAACTCCCCCCAATCTCTTCAGCCCCATTCCCAAGACCGAAAAACGTCCGCAAAATATCATTTTAGAGGTGGTTCGATTATGTTGAAAAAGTTAGGCCGGAAACAGTTGGTATTGGCGTCCCTGGTGCTGGCGCTGGGAGCGGCGGTGTATTTGAACTGGCAGTTTACCGGGGCCAACAAGCTGCCCGTAGGCGGCGGGGAGACCTCCAGCCAGCTGGGAGCCGCCCAGCTGGTGAACAACGCCTATATGGAGACCGTCAGCGACGATATGCAGGGCTCCCAGCAGGCCAACGCCCAGGTGGACGCCTTTGCCGAAGCCCGCCTGACCCGGCAGAACTCCCGGGACCAGGCCCTGGAGCTGCTGGACGGGGTGCTGGAGGACGTGAGCGCGGACAGCGACGCCAAGAAGGTGGCGGTGGAGCAGGCCTCGGCCGTGGCCCAGAGCATCCTAAAGGAGACCAACGTGGAGAACCTCTTAAAGGCCAAGGGCTATGAGGAATGCGTGGCCTACATAGCGGACGGCCAGTGCACGGTGGTGGTCTCCGGCGAATTGCAGGAAAGCGACGGGCTCATCGTGCAGGAGGTGGTCATGGAGCAGACGGGCCTTTCGGCGGAGAAGATCACCATCATCGGCACAGCCTGACCCCAAAAAGGAAAAGCCAGCGCCTCCGGCAAAACGGGGGGCTGGCTTTCCTTTTTGGGGAGTATCCAAACGCGTGTTTTATACGGAGAAAACATCCTGAGCGCAACAGTAAAAGTTTCGTCATTCTCGCCTGCCGGCTCGGTCGGCGCTGAACGGTCGCCACTGGCGACCAGCGCCCTTTTCAAAGGTGGTAGGGTTCTTAGGGACAACGTCCCTAAGCCGCCGGAGGGGGAAGATTGCCTGTGGCAATCGTTCTGACCCGACCGAGCCGGCAGGCGAGACCCCACTCCGTAAAACTTCCAAAAACTGCGCCCTTTGGCTAGTCTCACCGGGAAAGCCCCGCCACTTTGGAACGCCTTTAAAAACGCGCTTTCTTCTTAAGAATTCATTTCATGCGCCCAAGCCCCTTGCCCGAAAATGGAAAAGGTGGTATAATGTACGCAAAGCGTACATTGCGAGTTTTTGCCCTTCGCGCGAAGCGCTCGTTTTGCTTATGACGTTGGCTTCGCCAAGTCGCAAAAATACGGCGAAAACTCAAAGCGGATTTATGGTATAATAAACTTCAATTGACTCTCCAGAAAGGAGCGGATCCCCATGAAATACCGGTACCTGATTTTTGATGTGGACGACACCCTCCTGGATTTTTACGAGGCCTATTCCCGGGCCCAGCGGGCCGTGGCCGTCCGGCTGGGCCTGGCGTTTTCGGCGGAGTACGCGGAAATCGACGAGGCCCTGGGGTGGAAATATTGGGCGGAGTTCGGCCTGGACGACACCGGAAATCCGGACGTGCAGGAGCATTACCACGACTACTACTTCCAGTATTTGAACCGCCACTTCGCCGCGCTGGCCCAGAAATTCGGCTCGCCCGCCCAGGCGGAAGAGCTGGTGGAGGCCTATTTTACCGCGCTGTCCTCCTGCCGCAAGCCAATGGAGGCGGCCACCCTGCCCGTGTACCGGGCGCTCTCCCAAACCTATGGAATGATCATCGCCACCAATGGAGTGGGATGGGTGCAGCGGGCCCGGCTGGAGGACTTTCTCCCCGCCAGCGCCGGGGTGTACATCTCGGAGGAGGTGGGCTGGATCAAGCCCGCGGAGGCCTTTTACCAAAAGCTGCTGGAGGAGCTGAACTGCCGCCCCCAGGACTGCCTGATGATTGGGGACTCCCTTTCCAACGACATGGCCGGAGCCGTGGAGCTGGGTATGCCCGCCTGCTGGTATAACCGGAAAAGGCGGCCGGTTCCGCCAAAGCCGCGCCTGGATTTTATCATTGAAACCATAGAAGAGCTGCCCCATCTTTTATAGGGCCGTATCTTTTCCTTTGGTTTGGGCACACTTTTTGCAAAAGGAGTGTGCATTTGAATGAAGAAGAACACAAGCAAGAAACGTGAGATAAAAGCCCTAAAGAACGGAGAAGAGGAGCAGGAGGAGCCGGAAAACGAGGAGCTCTCCCAGCAGCAGAAGCAGATCAACGAGAGCGGATCGGTGGTGACCCACAGCCATGGGCATACCATCCACTGCCTGACGGTGATCGGCCAGATCGAGGGGCACTACATTCTGCCCTCCCAAAACAAGACCACAAAATATGAGCATGTGATCCCCCAGATCGTGGCGGTGGAGGAGGATCCGGAGATCGACGGCCTGTTGATGCTGCTGAACACCGTGGGCGGCGACGTGGAGGCGGGCCTGGCCCTGGCCGAGCTGGTGGCGGGCATGAAAAAGCCCACCGTCTCCTTGGTGCTGGGCGGGGGCCACTCCATCGGCGTGCCCCTGGCGGTGGCGGCCAAGCGGTCCTTTATCGCGGAATCCGCCTCCATGACCATCCACCCGGTGCGCATGAACGGCCTGGTGCTGGGCATCCCCCAGACTCTGGAGTATTTCCAGCGGATGCAGGACCGAATCACCAATTTCGTCACCCAGAACTCCAACATCACCAAGGAGCGCTTTACCACTTTGGCCATGAACACCCAGGAGCTGGTGATGGATGTGGGCAGCGTGCTGGACGGCCCGGACGCGGTGGAAGAGGGCCTGATCGACTCCCTGGGCTCCCTCTCCGACGCCATGGACTGCCTCATCGACATGATCGGCAAGGAGAAGGGGAAGCGCAAGCCCGGGCGGCCCAAAAAGGCAAAATAGAACACCGGCCTTTCCGGCGGGAAGGGCCTACATAAAAAGGATAGGTTTTCACACGCGCGTGCCGGCGTTGGGTTACTGGCCGGCTGTGCCGCCCGCGAAAACGCAGAGCGAAAGGCCTGCAAGCGGTAAGCCCCAAACCGGGCGCGCAGTTTCTTTTTCCCACTCCCGATCAACGTGTAAAAGTTCTTGAAGATTGTTAAGAAACTTCTTTCAAGAAGTTTCTTAACCCGCCGGAGGCCATCAACACGCTTAAAACCAATACATAAGGAGACAATATGACGATTTTTGACGCAATTATCCAAGGTATCATCCAGGGGGCCACGGAGTTTCTGCCCGTATCCAGCTCAGGGCACCTGTCCATTTCCCAGCACATGTTCGGCATTCAGCTGCCGGGCATCCTCTTCGACGTGATGCTCCACCTGGGCACTTTGATCGCGGTGGTGTTCGTCTACCGGAAGCTGGTCTGGCGGCTGATCAAGGAATTTTTCTCCCTTTTGGGCGACCTGTTCCGGGGCCGCTTCCGGTGGAGCGAAATGAACGGGGACCGGCGGCTGATCTTCATGCTGTTCATCGGGCTTCTGCCCCTGTTTCTGCTGTTCTTCCCCATTCCGGGCACGGACATGAAGGTGAAGGACGTCTCGGAAACGCTGGCCTCGGACTCGGGCATTCTGGTGGAGGGCCTGTCCCTTTTGGCCACGGCCCTGCTGTTGACCCTGGGCATTCTGGCCAATAAGAGCACCGGGTCCTTCCGCCACGCGGCCAACCGCCACGGCCAGCGGGCTCCAAAAGAGGGCCGCACCAGCCTGACGGTCCCGGACTCCATCGTGATCGGCCTGACCCAGTGCCTGGCGGCGGTGTTCCCGGGGCTGTCCCGGTCCGGCTCCACCATGTCGGTAGGACTCATGCGCGGCGTGAACCAGCAGACGGCCCTGGATTACAGCTTTGTGCTGGGCATCCCCTCCATCGCGGCGGCGGCTCTGGTCTCCCTCAAGGACGTGGGCAGCGCCGGGGAGGCCATCGGCATGGCCCCTCTGCTGGCGGGCGTGGTTACGGCGGCCATTGTGGGTTTTCTGGCCATTAAGCTGCTCAAGTGGATCGTGACCACCAACAAGCTGTGGATTTTTGTCGTATACACCCTGCTGGCCGGGCTGGCCGTGACGGGCATTGCCATCTATGAGCATATGGCCGGGGTCAACCTGTTTACCGGCATGCCCCTTTGAGGGGAGTGTTAAGGAGTGGGTCTCGCCTGTCATGTCTCCGCTGCCGCGTCGGTCGGGGTTCATAACGATCCCAGTACATTGGCTTCGCCAAGTACCCGGGGACCTTCCCCTCGGTCGATTTGCAGTTTGGTCTGCTAGTACGCTGTGAACCGAGCGGAAAGCCTGCGCCTCACACCCAAAATAAGCGTGTAAAAGCTTTTGAAGATTCTTAAGGAACTTTTCTCGAAAAGTTCCTTAAGCCGCCGGAGGCCACTCCCCCTTTGAAAGCCGCTCCGCCGCTTTGTAAGAACCCGCAATAAAATAACGATGGAAGATTGATGAAAAAAAGGAAGTGTCAAATCTTGGCAGAACAGAGAAAAACCGCGAAAAAACCGGCCTCCAGCCGGGCTTCCGGCGGAAAGTCCCCCGCCAAACGGCCTCCGGCGGGCAAGGCCGCTCCGGCCCATGGCAGGGCCAAGCCTACCGCCAGCCAGATCCGCCAGCGCAACCAGATGCGGGCCGTGGTGCTCTTCGCCTGCGCCATTTTCTTCGGATGCCTGGCCCTCATACCAGGCGACAGCCTGTGGAATTGGGCCCACAACGCTATTCTGGGCCTGTTCGGCGGCTGGGCGGTGCTGTGGCCGGTGCTGATGATCTATGTGGCCGTCATCACCACCCTGGACCGGCCCACCGGGCCCCTCACGGGGAAAATTTGGCTTACGGCGGTGATTATCGTCCTCTGCTGCGCCACGGGCTATGTGTTTGGCGGCGCGCGCCCGGCGGAGGGCCTGACCTTCCCCGCCTACATAGCGTTCCTCTATCAGGACAACTCCGGCGTGGGCGGAGGCCTGGCCGGCGGGCTGCTGGGCCAGCTGCTCCTCAGCGCCGCCGGGTCCACCGGGGCGAAGATCATCATTCTGCTCCTATTGTTCGTTTCAGTGATGATCTTGACCGGCACCACTTTGATCGGCCTGTTCCACACCATTAAGAAGCCCGTGGAGGCGGTCAGCGGGGGCATTGAGAGCGCCCGCCAGCGCCGGGAGGAGGAGCGGGTCATTTTGGAGCAGGACTGGCAGGCCAGCATCGACGTGCCCCTGGACGGGGACCCGCCCCCGCGCCCAGCCCCCGGCGGGGACCTGGACTCGCTGTTTGTAAAGCCCGAGCCCAAAAAGAAAAAGCCCCAGCGCAACGAGAAGCTGGACAAGCTCCAGGAGGTCTTCGGCATTGCGCCGGAGGAGCCGCCCCGGCCGGAGCCTCAGTCCGCCCCGGAACCAGAGCCCGAGCCCGAAGAGCCCGAAGAGCCCGCCGAGCCCCAGCTGCCCATGTCGCCGGTGGTGTCGGAAAACCCGCCCTTGTTTGAGCCGGAGCCCGAACCGGAGCCGGAGCCCGCGGAAGCGGAACCCCTGGACATGCCCAAGCCCCGGATGATGGAGCCAATCCCCATGCCGGAGCCCCGGATGCAGGCCCCGGAAGCCACCCCGGCCCAGGAGTTCCAGTATCAGGCCGCGGACCCGGCGGGAGCTTACTGCTTCCCGCCCCTGACCATGCTGGCCCAGAGCCCCCAGGTGGACCACGCCAAGGAGACCGAGGAGCTGCAGAGCAACGGGAAGATTCTGGTGGACACCCTGAACAGCTTCGGCGTCTCTACAAAGATTCTGGATATCTGCCGGGGTCCGGCGGTCACCCGCTATGAGATTCAGCCGGCGGCGGGCGTGAAGGTGAGCAAGATTACCAACCTTGCGGACGACCTGGCCCTGAACCTGGCCGCCACCGGCGTGCGCATCGAGGCCCCCATCCCCGGCAAGGCGGCGGTGGGCATTGAGGTGCCCAACCGGTCCCGCAGCACCGTGTGCATGCGGGAGCTGATTCAGTCCAACGCCTTCGTCACGTCCAAGTCCAAGCTTTCCGTGGCCCTGGGCCGGGACATCGCGGGCCAGCCCGTGGTGGCCGACCTGGCCCGGATGCCCCATATCTTGATCGCCGGTACCACGGGCTCCGGCAAGTCCGTGTGCGTCAACTCCTTCATCGTCAGCATGCTCTACAAGGCCAGCCCGGACGAGGTGCGCTTTTTGATGATCGACCCCAAATCCGTGGAGTTCACCCAGTACAACGGCCTGCCCCACATGCTGGTGCCGGTGGTCACCGAGCCCCACAAGGCGGCGGGGGCCCTGGGCTGGGCGGTGAACGAGATGATGAAGCGCTACAAAATCTTCTCCGAGCGCAACGTGCGCAACCTGGCCGGGTACAACAGCCTGGCGGCCTCCCAGAACTATCAGGACGAAAACGGCCAGCCCATGCCCGCCATGCCCCAGATCGTCATTCTCATCGACGAGCTGGCGGACCTGATGATGGCCGCGCCCAAAGAGGTGGAGGACTCCATCTGCCGCCTGGCCCAGCTGGCCCGGGCGGCGGGCATGCACCTGGTCATCGCCACCCAGCGGCCCTCGGTGGACGTGGTCACGGGCCTGATCAAGGCCAACATCCCCAGCCGCATCGCCCTGACCGTGTCCACGGCGGTGGACTCCCGGACCATTCTGGACACGGTGGGCGCGGAGAAGCTGCTGGGCTATGGGGACATGCTCTTCGCCCCGGTGGGCACCAACAAGCCCATCCGGGTGCAGGGCTGCCTTTTAAAGGACGAGGAGATCCGCTCCATTGTGGAGTTCGTGAAGACCACCAAGGCCATGGATTACGACGAGGGGGTCATCGAGGAGATCGAGCGCAACGCCGTGGCCGGAGACAGCGGCAGGGACTCCGGCGGGGAAGGCGGCGGAGGCGAGACGGACCCCATGATGGAAGAGGCCATCAAGGTGGTGGTGGAGGCCGGACAGGCCAGCACCTCCCTTTTGCAGCGGCGGCTGCGGCTGGGCTACGCCCGGGCCGGGCGGCTCATCGACGAGATGGAGCAGATGGGCATTGTGGGCCCCCACGAGGGCTCCAAGTCCCGCCAGGTGCTGATGACCTACGCCCAATGGGCGGAACGAAGCATGCAGGACGCCTAGCGGCGGGGGCGGAAAAACGGTTACGATACGCAGCGAGAGCGGACAAGCTCTCCACCGGTACATCCCTTTTCCGCCCCGGATGTGCTGGACGCCCGGATTACGCTGTTAGACGACGGTCTTGGCATTGACCTAACCCTGAGCGACCGTTTCCAGGCGGCCGGCCGGGCGAACAAACCCAGCCCGATCTATCTTTTGCAGCACATCGCGAGGTGCCAATATTCTCCGGCGCGGCAGGCTGTCTACACTATTTTGAAAGAGCGCTTTGACGCGGAGGCGGACCGCGGCGAATCCAGCGCGCGGCAGGCGATGGAGGACTTCCGGCGCGGCCCCCCCCCCGAGGGGGGGGGGGCCCGCCCGGGGTCAGGCACCACCCCAAGGGGCGAAG
>CAOKRG010000033.1 GCA_948471095.1 uncultured Oscillospiraceae bacterium | reverse complement strand
TTTTCCAATCATCCCTAGCGTGCAGTAGGCTGAGCCGTTTTGTCCGAACAGCTTAACCTAGCATCGCGCTTGGTGGTTACGATACCTTAGTCCCCTAGCTTTGCGCCCCGCCGTTTCCGGCGGTTTGCCCTCGTTTTCGTGCGTTTACGCGGACTTTGTCCCGCTCCACCGCCGTCTGGCCTGCCGCCGGCGGGTCTGCCTGTTTGGCGGATTCAGCTCGGCTGCCGTCATCCTTCGCCACACCTTCTTCCCAATTTCTTATGCCGGTCATCCTGCTAAGAACGCGGCGCTTTTTTCCATTTGCAAGAATGTTTAGGTTTTTGCAAACGGAAAAACGGCTGTGTTCTTAGGTTTATCTTAACACATTCTCCCTGGAATAGCAATATCTTCCAGCGACTTATAAGTAAATTTGACGAAAAATTTTTCATGCGCTTCCGCTGCAAAAACCTAAACTTTCCTGCACCTCGCCTGCAAAAAAGAACCGGGCCCAGAAGCGTTTCCGCGCTCTGGGTCCGGTCTTTCTTTTTGCTTTGGCTTTACAGCAGTTTCTCAACAAAACGCATGAGGATGGTGGCGGCTTCGGCCCGGCTGGCGCTGCCCTTGGGGTCCAGGCGGTTGCCGTCTTTGCCGGTGATGACGCCCTGGCCCACGGCCCAGGCCATAGCCTCCGCCGCATAGCCCGACACCTGCGCCGCGTCCGCAAAGCCCTCCAGGTTTCCGGAGGCGGTAAGGTCGCAGCCCTTCTGCTTGGCATAGCGGTACAGAATGGCCGCCATCTGCTCCCGGGTGATCACGTCCGAGGGGCCGAACCGGCCGTCGCTGTAGCCGTTGACCACCCCGTTGGCCGCGGCCCAATGGACCGCCCCGGTGTACCATTGGCCCGAGGCCACGTCCGGGAAGCCGCTGGGCTCCGCCTGGGGCTCGCCCTCCTGCCGGTGCAGAATGGTCACAATCATACCCCGGCTGGTGGCGGTGTGGGGCGAAAAGAACCGCCCGCCGGTGCCGCCCATCATGTTCCGCTCGTACACAAACTGCACAGCCGGGTAAAACCAATCCCCCGCTTTAACGTCGTCAAAGGGAAGTTCGCCCATGGGGACGAAACTGGCTTCCAGCGCCACGTCCCCGTCCGGCATGGGGAAGACCCAGCGGCCTGCGCCCAGGTCCGTGGCGTGCACGGTACCGCCCGCCGTGCGGACGTTAAGGGCTCCCAGCCGGTAGCCGGGCTCCGGCTCCACGGCCAGGCCGACCAGCTGGCCTTTCCAGGCCGTGGGGTTCGCCCGCAGGGTTCCGTGCTCGCAGGGCTCCACCCGGATGGAATGCCCGCCGCCCAGGGACGCGCCGCCGCTTTCCCCTTCCCGGCGCAGCTCCACGTCCCGAAGCGCCACCGGGTCCTGCCCGGCGGGAGGGCCGTTCTGCAGGTCGTCCGAGTCAAAGAGGGCGGCCTTCAGGCGCTCGGGAATTATGCCGAACCCATTGGCGGTCAGCTGGCCCAGGGCCAAGGCGTCCCCGTGGTTCAGCGCATAGGGGGAGGTCAGGTACAGCTCCACCACGGTTTTTCCGCCGCTTTGGGAGACCAGCCGGCCTCCCGCCGGGCTGTAGGCCGCGCTGTCGGCGGGAGACAGGGCCACCTGCTCCGCCGTGTATACCCCGTCCAGAGTGGCTTCCAGCTGTACGCCGTAGACCACCTGGGCCGGGTCCAGCCCGCCCAGGCTCAAGCTTACGCCGCCGTCCGCCTCCTGGCGGAAGGAGGCCCATCCCGCCGCCGCCTGGGCGGCAAGCGGGGGCAGGCAAAGGCCCAGCAGGCAGAAGGCCAGCAAAAAGGCCGTCAGTCGGTTGTGTCGTTTCATATAGGCTCCTCCCTTAGTTCAAAACCAGCTGGGGCAGGTCCTGCCCGCCGGGGCTCATGGTCCACAGGGTCTGGGCGGTCAGGCGCTTGGGGCTCTGGGGGTTCTTGGGGTCGTCCGCCCGGTAGAACTGGGCCCGGACCTGGCTGGGCAGCAGGTTCACCCCATCGCAGTGGGTGGCCTCCTGCAGCTCCGCCTCCGCCTGCACGTCGGGCACGAAGAGGAACAGCCCGTCGCTGACGTCGCTGACCTTCAGGTTGGCCGGCACCTCTGCCAGCATGTAGCACTCGCCGGCCAGGTCCCGCACCTCCTCGCTGGTGGCAAGGCTCTCGCCGCCCGAAGCGTCCACCGTGGTTTTGGTCACGGTGAACTTGCCCTGCACCTTCAGCTCCCCATAATAGGGGTCTCCCCGGTAGTTGCCCACCAGCACCAAAGTGTCTTTGGGAATGACTTCCCCGGCGTTGTCGCCGTACTTAAAGTCCTCCGCCAGCCGTCCGGCAAAGCCCTCGGGGCCGGAGAGGAAGGATACGTCGTCGCCCGCGTAGCTGATCAGCCGGATGGCCGAGTCCGGCACCGTATCCGGAATGCCCGCGATGGTAACGGTGAGGGCGTCGTAGGTCCACACCCGGGTGTCGGTGCTGGCCTCGCCGGGCTTGTTAAAGTAGGTCACGTAGCTGCCCGGGTCATCCGCCGCCAGGTTGCCCTCGCCGAAGTTCCCCTCCCGGGCCACAACGCCCTTGCCTCCCTGGGCGACGGTCACCTTAAAGCCGCCGGAAGAGGGCGCGCTGCCCCGGGTCAGCTTTAGGCCGGAGACCGGAGTCTCCTCCTTCATCCGCAGGGTGACGGTGCTGCCGTTGCGGCTCAGGGTGTAGGCGTCCATGGGCACCAGACGGTCGTAGGCCACCCGGACCTCTCCGGCGCTGGCCTCGGGGCCCACCTGGTTGCCCAGAAGGTCGTAGGCCTTGACCGTATAGGTAAAGGTCAGGTGGTTGCCGGAGCCGATCTCGTCCGTATACAGCAGCCCGCCGGAGCTGGGGCTGTAGGGGGCGAAGGCGATGGGGCGGCCGTCCCGGAGGATCTCATAGCCCTGCAGGTTCCGGGCCGTGGGGTCTGTCACGCGGATCTCGATTTTCTGCACGTTCTGGTCCGCGCCGCCCCCTTCGGCGGACAGGCCGGAGACATTGATGGCGCTGAAGTTCCCCGCGGAGGAGCCCCCCACCCCGCCGCCCAGCCGCTCCCGGCGGCTCTGGTCGTTCAGGTACCAGATGGCCCGGGGCTCGGGCTGGTACTTGGCCAGCTGGGCTTTCACCGGGCCGCTCAGGCGCATGCCCCAGCGGGTGAAGAACTCCGTCAGGTCCCGTCCGGCGGTTCCGGCGGCGGTGAGGGCCACCTTTTCGTCATAGCTCAGGCCGGAGAAGCCGGTGGTATAGGCGCCGGACTTCCAGGCCTTGAAGAAACGGTTGAAAAAGCCCATGGGCTCTGTGGAGAGGCCCTCGTCATAGGCCAGGTGGAGCTGCCAGTACATGGCCAGCTGCACGAACACATTGTTGGAGGCCCCGGGCAGGCCCTGGGCGGTCTTCTGGAAGACGGCGGGATACTTTCCGCCGCTTTCCAGCCGGGAGGTCCGGGTGTTCCGGGCCCCGTCGAAGGTCTGCACGGCCAGGGCGTAGATGTTGTTGGTGATCTCCGCCTGGCCCAGCTTGTCCATGTTGTGGCCGATCTCGTGGGCGATGCCCCAGCCGAACAGGCCGTTGGCAGGCTGGCCCTGGGTCTGGCTCAGGGGCCGGCCCCCGGCCATGCCCGCGCAGGAGCCGTAGCCGACGCCGATGTGGCTGCCCGCCGCGTACATAAAGGCCCCTGCAAACATCTGCATACAGCGGATGTTCTGTCTGGACTGCATATCGTTCTGGCCATAGGTATTGTCAATGCCCTGAGTGGTTTTGCAGATGTGCATGATATCCTCCCAGGCCAGCACGGACTGGAAGAGCGCCTCCACCTGGGCCTCGCCCACGGGGCCGTTGTTCTTCACCGCCAGTGCGGGCAGGGAGAGCAGCACCGAGGGGGTGGAGATCTCCGTCACATTGAGGCACCGGCTGGTCTTGTTGGCGTCCGTGAAGCCGTTTTTCCCCACATAGGCCTCCAGCTCGGCGAGGTAGCTCCGGATGGCGCCGCGCCTGGCCTCCTCGGTCATATTATACCAGTTGGAGAGCTCCAACACCGGGATATCCACCGCCCGGCGCACATGGAGCCGCAGGTTCTGGGCCCCGGAGCCGCCGTAAGCAATATACAGGCTGCCGCCCCGCTCGGTGCTCTGGCTGCCGATCTTGGGCACGGTGAGGATGTTCCGGCCGTTGCGCAGGGAGCCCATTTCGCTGAGCCAGGCGTTGGCCTCGGCGTTGAACTGGGAGGCGTAGACCTTCACCTGGGCCCCGGCCGGAATGCCCTGGGCATAGATGGTGATCTCCTGGCCCGCCTTCGCCGCCGCGCCCAGGGGCTGCAGCTCGCTGCCCCCCTGCTGGTACTTGGCGCTGTCCTGGGCCGCGGAGCGGGACTGGAACTGGTCCGCCACCACGCCGGAGCTCCGGCCGGAGAGCAGCTCCTCCGCCAGCTTCAGCTCATCGTCCAGGGTGTTGGGGTTCAAGTAATAGAGGCGTTCGCCGCCGTTCAGCCGGGCGCGCAGGGCGTCGATCCGGGCCTGGGTCACCCCGGCCCGCAAAGCGGTGTGCAGGTCGTCCGCGAAGAGGGCGGTGATCTCGTCGGGCAGGCAGTGGCTGGGGTCATACTCCATAAACATCAGCTCCGAGCAGCTGGTCAGGTTGTAGTCCGCCTGCTCCACGGCGATGCTGATCTGCTTCACGTTCTTCACCGGCCCAAAGGGCAGAATGGCGAACCGGCTGGTGGGGATGGCCGCGCGGTTGGGGATGTTGGGCCAGGTAAACACGTCTCCGCCGGAGGTGTTGCCGTTGCCGTCCTGTCCGCCCCGGTCCGGGTCGGGCACAATCAGGTGGCCGGCTTTGGAAAGGTCCTCGCCCTCATACCACACCTGGACGCTGTAGGCCCGCAGCCATTTCGGGTAGTTTCCGTCAAAGCGGGGGCACCACAGGGCGGCCTGCAGGTCCACGGGTTCGGTAAAGGTGGTAATCACATGCTCGTTGCCGTGCCAATTGGCGGCGGTCCAGTGGGTGCGGTAGTCCCCGTCCATCATATTGTTGGGGGTAAAGGGGGCGCTCTCCGTGTACTCCTTGGCCGCGTAGTTGGTGGGCCAGGCCAGCCGGACCTCGGCAACCTTGCTCCGGTCCACCAGGCCCTCCTTGGGCAGGCCCTCGGGGGCGCTGTAGTCCAGGGCCTTGGGCGTGCCCTCCATCACCCGGGAGGGGCCGCTTTTGCCCACCTGGTTTCCGGCCACCACGTACAGCAGGTAGGCCGAGCCGTTTTTCAGGCCGCCGATGGTGGTGCTGGTTCCGGTCAGCTGCCCTCCCGCCTGGCGGTAGCTCTGGGAGGAGGCCTTCTCCTTATAATACACCTCATAGAAGGTAGCCCCCTCCGCCGCCTTCCAGGAAACGCCCAGGGCCCCGTCCTGGGGGGAGACGGTGATCATGTCCGGCGGGCTGGGCTGCTTGGCGGGCTGGGGCGCGGCCTCGATGGGCGGGCAGGGGTCGCCGGTCCAGTCTCCCGCCACGGGAGTGACCTGGAAGCAATAGGTCTTCAGATTATCCAGCCCCGTAATGACCGCGTAGGGTACGGTCACGTCCAGGTTTTTGGCCGAGGCGCTGTCCCCTTCCGGCCAATAGGTGATCCGGTAGCCGGTCAGGTTGGGCAGCTCCCGCCATTTCAGGCTCACCCGGCCGTCCCCGGGGGAGGCGGTCAAGCCCGTCACCACCCGGCTGACCGCGGCGGGGTGCTCGGGCAGAATGTCCTTTAAGAACTGGATGGAGGACACGGACACAATGCCGGTCTCGGTCTTCTGGACCTGGATGGTGATCTTCTTCACCGGCGTCCGCCGGCCCAAAGTGACCACGATGGATTTGACCTCCCCCGGGGCGGAGATGGCCCGCAGGCCGACCGGAGCCGCGCCTCCGACGGCCTGGGTCTCCGTCTCGCCGTCGTCGTACTCCACCAAAACCGTGGCCGCGTCAATGCCGCCCACGGCGGGGCAGCCGATGCTCAGCTGGCTCATGGACACGGGTGTGGAAAAGTCGATGGGGATGTTCATCACCGTGCCCGGGCAGCTTAGGGAGGCCCCCTGGGTTCCGGGGCGGAACAGGTCCTCAAAGCTGCCGGCCACAGGCGTCAGGCCCGCCTGGACCAGGGCGTCGTAAAGCACGGGCGGGTCGATGAGGGCCCCGTCCATGATCTGGGCGTCCCCCTGGGCGCCGATGCTCAGGTTGACATAAGTCAGGTCCGCCACATCCAGCTTCTCGTCCCCGTTAAAGTCATACACCGGGAGGATGGCCGGGTCCGTGGAGCCCAAAGCCTGGGCCATCTTTTCCCGGTCCGCCTGGTCCACCTGGCCGTCGCCGTTCAGGTCGCCCAGGGTAAAGGTGTTGTCGCCGGTGCCCACCACCGCGTAGCGGGAGTAGTCCCCCAGCTCCGCCTCCAGGGTATAGGGCCGGTAGCCGAGGCCGGTGAAGTCCAGCTGGTAGCCGCCCCGGGCCAGGCCGGTCAGGCTCAGCTCCAAAAACTTGGGCCAGCCGGTGCTGTCCTCGCCGCCGTCCCGGTTTTTGGCCCGCAGGGCGGCGCAAAAGCCCTCGGAAGAGGTTTCGCCCAGCTCCCACAGGTTCACCGTGCCCAAAAGGCCGCCGTTCTGAGAGACCCGCACCTTCACATCGTGGTTTTGCAGGGCGGTCAAAGGCTGGGCATAGTCCAGCCGCAGGTTGACTTTCAGCTCTCCGCTGGCCGCGGGGGCCGCCTGGGACGCGGGCCGGTCCTCCTGGGCCCCGGCGGGCAGGGTCCAGGTAAGGGCCAGAGCCCCCGCCAGCAGGGCGGAGAGAATTCGAGTTCGCAGTTTCATAAGTCTTAGTCTCCTTTACCGGTTGAGCTTGACCCGCCGGAGAAAGACAGGCTCCGGCGGGGATCATTCCCGTATGAGGCCATTATATCAGTTTACCATAAAACTGGCAAGGGCTTTTGAAAAAAACGGGAGAACCCGGCGAAAGCCCAGACTTATGGACGAACGCCCCCGGCTTTTCCCTCAAAAGGCTTTCCGCCGCGCCCTATAGTAAGCATGCTTGAGAATTCGTTTCGGAAGCGCCGGTCCGCCTGTAAAGAGACATTAAGATTTTAATAAGGCCTTATTAGAATTCTATAATCCATCTTGATTTTAACTTGAGGATATTCTATAATGGAAAAAAGCGGCAGGCTGGCTTTCGGCCCGTCCGGCCCCTGTTTTGCGGCTCCGCTAAAAAAGGAGGATTTCCCATGAAAAAGAGCCTATCCCTCTTGTTAACCCTGGTCCTTTTGGTCCTTCCCGCCGCCTGCGGCCAGCCCAAGGCAGCAGGCCCCCTGCAAGTCCTGGTAGACGTCGAGTTCGCCGGAGGCTATCGGAATGTAGACGCGTCCGCCCTGTGCGACAATCTACTGTTTAACCTCTCCCTCATGGAGGGCGCGCCCCAGGACGTGGAGTTCCAGTACCTTCCTAAGGAAGGCGAGGAGCGGGAGGCCGCCCTGGCCCATCTTCGCACGGAGCTCCTCAGCGGCAAGGGGCCGGACCTCCTTCTCTGCTGCACTGAGTTTCCCATCGGCGACGCCCAGGCCCTGTTCCGCTTTCCCGAACAGGCCATGGACCGAAAAATCTTCCTCCCCCTGGATCCATATATCGAAAAGGCCCGGTTCATGGAATGGGACAAGCTCGTCCCCGCCGTGATGGAGGCCGGCCGCACCGAAGAGGGTCAGGAGCTGCTTCCCCTGGCCTTTACCCTGCCTGTCACTTGCTACCGCCAGTCCCAGGTCCAGCACCAGCCCTCCCAGTCCATGACCTACGCGGAGATGGAGCAAGGCGGCCCCGCCCTTTTCGCCGCCTCCATTCCCCCAGGGGCCAACTCCTTCACAGCCCTGTCCAGCTATTTCACCACCCTAGCCGACTGGCAGGCCGAAGAGCTCACCTTCACCGAGGAAGAGCTGCTGGCCTGGCTGCTGGAAGCCCGGGAGAAGCTGGAACAGCTTTACCCCCAGAGCGGGGAGAACGGCCAAGCCAAAGACACGCCTCCCTTTTTCCAGTTCAGCCTCCAGTTGAATTATCTTGAAGACTTAAGCGCCATGACCACCACGTTTTATGAGGACCCCTTCGACGGCATCGACACCGGGGAGGAGCCCTTGACCTTCGTTCCCCTCTACTCCCGGGACGGCGGCTATGTGGCCACGGTCACCTGCTTTGGGGCTGTGAACCGCAACAGCGCCCGGCCGGAGGACGCCTTTTTCATTCTGGATTACCTTCTGAGCGCCGAGGGCCAGCGCTCCTCTTTCACCGGCCGCTTCACCCAGGCCTGCGCCTGGCCGGTCTATCAGGGCATCTGCTCCCAGGAGCTCCCCGGCCCAGGCAGATACTATACCCTGGACGAAAACATCGCCGCCCTGGGGACCCTGCTGGACAACCTGGCCGGGGCCCGCTTTGCCAGCGCCCTGGACAAGGAGATTTGGAACCTGGACGTCGCCCTGGGCCAGAACGACTACGCAAAATCCCAGGGCAAGCCCTTCCAGACCCCGGAAAAGCTGGCGGAAGAGGCCTACCGCACCATGAAGATGATGGTGGCGGAAAGCTAGGATTCCCCGCCGGGCAAAACACAGGCCCCCGGTCCGCTCTCCGCTGGCCGGGGGCCCGTGTTTTCGATTTTTCAGACGGGGCTTCGGCGCGTCACTTTTGCCAGTAGGTCCACAAAGTGCCGGAGTCAAATCCGATCTTCCGGTAGAAAGGGTCCCCGCCGCCGGTCAGGACCTCCGCCCCCAGGGGCCTCAGCCGCCGGTAGAGCTCCGAAAGGACCGCCGCGGCCAGCCCCCTGCGCCGGTAGGCGGGCACGGTGCACAGGGGCTCCAGGTAGGCCAGCTTGTTCTCCGGCGTCCACCACATGCCCGCGTAGCAGACGTATTCCCCCGCCTGGTTCATCACGGCGATGTGGTGCTCCGGCGTGGCGTGGGGGGCGTTGACCAGCGCGCAGGCGTCCTCATATTGGCCGTCCCAGGGGCCCTCCTGGGCCTCGTGGTCAAAGCCATTCCAGCAGCATTCCGTTGCCTTGGCCGGGTCCACGCCCCCGGGCTCCGTAAAGCGGAAGCCCTCCGGGAGGGGGTATTCCAGCGGCTTGGCGCAGTCATACGCCAGGTTTTCGTAGCAGCCAGTCTGAGAATAGCCCAGGCTCTCCGCCGCCTTGATCAGCGCCTCCTGTTTTCCCAAAAGCACCAGCCGCCGCCTGCCGTCCGCCTGGGGCATGCGTTCCCCGGCATAGGCCGCCATCTGGGGGGCCAGCGCCTCATAGCCGGGGCGCAGGGTAAAGTACACGTCCGTCGCTGGGTTCTCGTGGAAGCAGAAGCCCACGATGGTTTCTCCGTCCTTCCACATCCGGCACCGGTGCAGGTAGGACTTGTCCATCCAGGAGGAAGCCAGGGCATACTCCCAAAAGGGCGCGGGCGCCCCGTTGCGGCCGTCCGGGGAGTACACGTCCAGCATAAACCGGTAGACGTCCATGTGGTCGCTTAAAATACTGAATTGTTTGGTCGTGATCGGATTCATAAAAGCTCCTTTCATAAATGGAAAACGGGGCCGCAAATCGGGAGCGCCCAAACACGTGTTTTATATGGAGAAAACTTCTTAAGCGCAGCAGTAAAAGTTTCGTCCGTCTCGACTGCCGTCTCGGTCGAGTTGACGCAGTCAACTCGTACGCTAAACGGTCGCTCTACTTGGCTTTACCAAGTAGCCGGCGACCAGCGCCCTTTTCAAGAGGTGGACGAGTTATCCAAGGGATAACTCATGGGCTCTTAGGGGCGGATTGGTGTAGCCCCCGCCCCAAACCAGGCGCTTAGCTCACGCCTCACACTCACGATAAACGTGTAAAAGTTCTTGAAGATTCTTAAGGAACTTCTTTCAAGAAGTTCCTTAAGCCGCCGGAGGCCATCTATTACTTCAACACAAATCTATTTCGCTAGAGATCAATAAAACACCCGGTTCAAATACAGCCCGCAGGCCGGGGCGGTGGGGCCGGCGGCCCGGCGGTTCCGGGCGGCCAGCACGGCGGGCAGCTCCTCCGGGGCCAGCTTGCCCTGCTGGACATAGAGAAGCGTCCCCGCCATAATGCGGACCATATTATAGAGAAATCCATCGGCGGCTACCGTGAAAACCACCAGGTCCCCCCGCCGCTCCACCCGTGCGGCGGACACCGTGCGGCACAGGTCCCCCCGTTCCCGCTTGTCCAGGGTGCAGAATGAGGCAAAGTCGTGCCGCCCCATGTAGGCCTGGGCGGCCCGGTCCAACAGGGTCTCGTCCAGGGGGTACCAGTAGTGCAGGGCCCGGCTCTGGAGAAAGGGGTCCCGGACCGGGTGGTTCCAGATTTCATAGCAGTATTCCTTGCCCTTGCAGCTGTAGCGGGCGTGGAAGTCCTCCGGCACGGGGCGGCAGGACTTCACGGCGATGTCCGGGGGCAGGTAGTGGTTTAGGGCGGCCGCCAGCCGCTGGGGCGGGATGAGGCTCTCGGTCTTCAGGCTGACGCAGAATTCCCGGGCATGGACCCCGGTGTCGGTGCGGGAACAGGCCTTTAGGTCCTCCCGCAGGCCGGTGGCCTGGTACAGGGCCTTTTGAAAGGCCTCCTGGACCGTGGGGGCGTTTTCCTGAATCTGCCAGCCGTGGTAGCCGGAGCCGTCGTAAGCAAGGGTGAAGAGGAGGTTTCTCATAAGAGCGCCGCCTTTCGAGGAAATGAAATAAATGTGGAAGGGCTTGCGATTTTTGACGGGAGAGGTATAATAGAGGAAACGCGGGCCGCTGCCTTGGGCCGCGTCCTAAAAGGATGGATTCTTATAGGAGGTTTCATTATGAACAAAACCATCACAGCCGAAAACGCCCCCGCCGCCGTGGGCCCTTACTGCCACGCCAAGCTGGCGGGAAACACCCTGTACACCTCCGGCCAGCTGGGCCTGGTCCCCGCCACGGGCGAGCTGCCCCAGGGGGTGGAGGCCCAGGCCGCCCAGGCTCTGGACAACCTGCAGGCCGTTCTGGCCGCCGGGGGCATGTCCTGCGCGGACGTAGTGAAGACCACCGTCTTCTTGGCGGACATAAACGATTTCGCCGCCGTCAACGCCATTTACGCCAAGTACTTCCCCGGCGAGGCTCCGGCCCGGTCCTGCGTCCAGGTCGCCGCCCTGCCCAAGGGGGCCCTGTTCGAGATCGAGGCTGTGGCGGTGAAGTAACCCCCGCGGATTCCTCGATTTTCCAACGTGCGGTTACGGCAAGCACCCCGGGCAATGGGCCCCGGGGCGCTTTTTTTATCTAGCGGCTCTCCATCTCCCGGCGGAGGACCTGGAGCAGCTGGTGGGTCTTGTCGCAGCCGTGCTCCCAGTACATAATGCCCCGCAGGCCCTGCTCCCGCACATAGCGGCACTTGAGGGCCAGAGCTTCGGGGGATTCATAGCTGATAAATGAGCTGCCGTTCCACAGATAGGCGGCTTGGGCGTCCTCGTCCCAATACTTGGCATAGCCCCCCTGACGGAGGAAGTCTTCCGTCAAGTCGCTAAAGCAGGGGCCGCCCTCGCCCACGCTTTCCGCGGGCTGCAAAAGGCCGTGGTTTTCATCCCGCACGCCCGTCCAGCGCCGGGAATAGAAAGCCGCGCCTACCACCAGTTTTTCTCGCGGGACCCCGGCCTTGAGGAACAGCTCCACCATATCCGCCGTGTTCGCGCCGCTGGCGTCCCCCCGGCTGGCCCGTAGGGCCGCGTGGTGCCCGGCCTGGCGGGTAAAGCCGTTGCGCAGGTCGTAGGTCATCAGCTGCACATAGTCCACAACGCGGGCCACCTCCGGCATCTGGGTCCCCTCGATAAAGTATTCCCCAGCCCCGGCGGCAATGGAGAGAACGCGGCCCTCCAGCCGCTCCCGCAGGGCCTGTAAGAGCAGGGTGAAGTTTTCCCGGTCCCGGGGGTTGGAGGCAATGTCCGCCTGGCTGCTGCAAGGGTACTCCCAGTCGATATCAATGCCGTCCAGGCCGAAGCGGTCCACAGCCTCCCGGCAGGAGGCGCTGAAGGCCCGCCGCCCTTCGGCGGTCATGGCCATCTCGGAAAACCCGCCCGCGCCCCAGCCGCCCACGGAGAGGACGATCTTGATCCGCGGGTTCCACTGGCGGAAGCCGTCCAGCAGGTCCATGTGGGTCAGCTGGCTCATATCCAGCCGGTTGCCCTTTACCAGGCCAAAGGCCAGGTTGACGTGGGTCAGGGCGGAGAGGTCCTCCCGGGTAAAGAGGGGGAGGGACTCGTTGGCCGCATAGGCGATGATGTTATAATCCATGGCGTGATTCCTTTCTATAAAAATAACTCAAAGCTATAAGTAGGCAGTATACGCGGTCCAGGGGCGTTCGGCCCCTGGCAGGGTGTGGGGCAGCGCCCCACGACCTTGCCATAGGGCGCGTCCTTTGCGCCCGGAGGCCATACAATACACAAAAAGACCGTCGGCCTTCGCTCCGCGAAGTCGCGGCCCCTGGCGGATTCTTAAGGCAGAGCCTTAAGCCGCCGGAGGGCGCTGGTCGCCAGTGGCAACCGTTCAGCGCCGACCGAGCCGGTAGGCGAGACTCCAAAACATTCTTTTATTGGGCCGCAGGCCCTCTTCGGGACGGCAGTCCCGCACCCAGCATCCCCGCTGTCAATTGCCCGAGTATCATGAATATCGTTCTAAGTCAAACCCCAAACCATCCCTTTAAACGCTTCGAGGCCGGTTACAGCTCCACGTAGGTCCTATCCTCCGCGAAGGAGGCCCGTCCGCCCAGGACCTTCCGGGCCAGGGCCAGCTCGCCGGAGAAGTCCCGCAGAATCTCCACGCCGTGGTGGTAGAACACCACCTGGCCAAAGGCGGCTCCCGACTGGACCAGCTCTTCGCACAACCGGTAAGCCCGGTGGTGCCCGGTCTCCAAAAAGACCAGCTCCGCCCCGTCCAGCCAAGGCAGCAGCTCGGACAGGTCCCGGAAATCCCCGGAATAGAGAATCCTCTTCCCCTGGGCCTCCAGCCGGAAGGAATAGCTGCGCCAGGGCTGGCCGGGCTCCGGGTCGCCCAGATGCCGGTTGTGGAAGGCCTCCACCCGCAGGGGGCCTTCCAACAGCGGGCCGTCCTCCACCAGCCGGGGCTCCAGGGAAAAGACGGTCTCATAGTTTCCCTCGCTGCCCAGCAGCATCTTCCGCACGCCCTCGAACACGTCCAGGTCCGGCAGGTAGACGGGGATGCGCCGCCCCCGCATGCGCTCCTGGTTCTCCGGCGAGAGGGTGCAGAGCTTGCGCAGGTTCCATAGCAGGTGGGGCAGGCCGCCGGTGTGGTCCATGTGGGTGTGGGAGATGAAGATTCCCTGGGTGGCCAGCTGATCCAGGCCCAGCAGGTAGGAGGAGTAACCGCAGTTCTCCCCCGCGTCCAGATAGTAGAGGCTTCCGTCCAGCTCCAGGGCCAGGCTGGTGTGGTGGCGGCCAGACATGGGCTCCGTGCCGGAGCAGCTGCCTAAAATGTAAAATTTCATGAGGCACTTCCTTTCCGGGGCCTGCGTGCGCCCCGCGTCTGGCTTTCATTATACCAAGTTTCCAAGCGGTTGGCAAGGGCGGGCTTGCGCGGGGGTGTGTCCAATAACTCGTTTCGGACGCTTCCCTTGCGTGCGAGGCGCTCAAAACGCGGCGGCAGGGCCCTGCCCCTTCCGCAAAAAAATCTTTCGAACCTCTTGCTTTTTCCGCAAACTTGGTGTATAATAACCTCATAAGCGGTTTTAAAAACTATATATCACGTTTCAAAAACACAGAACATCTCGATTTTCGAGCGGTTTCTTCTCAGAAAGGAGCAGAGTATGGAGATCAGTTTAAACCAAAAAGAACGAAGCCGGGCGGCGAGGCGCCAGGCCCTGGGCCTGCCCCGGTATACCCTGGGCGAGGAGGTCTTCTCGTCCGTATCCCACGGGGTATCGGCGCTGTTCGCGGCCGTGGCCACGGTTTTGCTGCTGGCCTTCTGCCAAAAGGCCCCCCTGACCGTCACCGCGGTATCCATATACGGCGGGTCCATGCTGATGCTCTACAGCGTCTCCTGCATCTACCACGGGCTGGGCCTGAACCGGGCCAAGGTGGTGTTCCGCTCCTTGGACCACTGCACCATCTTCCTGCTCATCGCGGGGACCTATACCCCCATCACATTGGTATGCCTGGGCGGCACGCTGGGCTGGGCCATGTTCGCCGTGGTCTGGCTGGCGGCGGCGGTGGGCGTGGCTTTCAACGCGGTGGACGTGGACCGCTTCAAGGTGTTTTCCATGGTGTGCTACCTGGCCATGGGCTGGGTGGTGGTGCTGGCCATGAAGCCTCTGCGGGAAAACGTGAGCCCGGCGGGGTTCTGGTGCCTGCTGGCCGGAGGCGTCGCCTATACGGTAGGGGCCGTGCTTTACGGCCTGGGACGGAAGGTGCCCTACATGCACTCCGTGTTCCACCTGTTCGTTTTGGCGGGCAGCGTGCTGCATACGGTGTGCGTGTACCAGGTGGTGCGCTGAACAAACCGCCCCGGCTTTGAGGGGCGCAGTTTTTGAAGAGTTTTACGGAGCGGCTTCCGGCGGCCAGAGTTGATCCAAATCGAAGATTTGGTCAACTCTTGGGTTTAAGAGTTCGTTAGACTTCGTCTTACGAACTCTACCCCTGGACTGGACCAAACTTTTTGAAAAAAGTTTGGAGCAAAAACTTTTAGAACCTGTATTCATAGGCGGGGATGCCGGTTGGGCGAGGGATTTTGGAGCCCAGCAAGGCAAAAAATCGCGGGAATGCTGGCGCATTGCAAGATTTTTTAACGCAGCTGGGCTGCAAAAGACCCGCCCATACGGCGTCCATCGCCTGTGAATACAGGTTCTTAAACGTTTTACGGGGGTGGAGGGAGTGAGTTGGGCGCCCGGTTCGAGACTTACACGTTTACCACACAGCGCCTTCGCGGGCGACGAAGCCAACGTGTGGCTCTAAGCTTGCACGCGCGTGTGTCCACCGCTAGGTGCGTTCGGTTTGGGGCGGGAAGCGACACATTGACTTCGTCAAGCCGACCAGCTTGGCAGGCGGGAAGTACAAAAGTTTTGCTGGCTCGCTGCCCAACCCATTTCCCTTTGTCAGCGCAGTTAAGATACCAAAAAACCGCGCGGTCTGATAGATCTGATAGAGCGGAACCCCCAAAAACGTAACAGTAAAAGTTTCGTCCACCTTTACATGAGGTGGACGAGTTATCCGAGGGATAAACTCGTGAGTTCTTAGGGGTAAGCGTCTGCCAGTGGCAGACACGTTGCGAACCGGCCGAACTGGCAGGCGAGACTCCACTCCATAATACTTCACCACGCGGCAAAAGACGCGGCACAGAGGGCTTTCCCCTCCGCGCCGCGTCTCTTTTATATGTTCGCTCCGTCCCTAGATGGACAGCCTGGCGGAAACCCGGTACAGGTTCTCGTCGAAGATGCGGGGCATGTTCAGGGCCTCGGTGATGTCGAAATCCACCACCTGTTCGCCCTTTAGGGCAACCACCCGGTTGGAAGCGCCGTTATGCAGCAGCTCCACCGCGTGATAGCCCATGCGGCTGGCCACCACCCGGTCCCGCAGGGTGGGGGAGCCGCCGCGCTGCACGTGGCCCAGCACCGTGGCCCGGGTCTCAATGCCCGTGGAGGCCTGGATGCGCTCGGTGAGCTCCTGGGTATGGCCCACGCCCTCGGCCACCACAATGATGTAATGGCGCTTGCCGGTGCTCTGGGCCAGCTTCATGCGGGCCACGATGTCCCGCTCGAAATCATAGGGCACCTCGGGCACCAGAGTGGCCATGGCGCCCACGGCAATGCTGGTCTGCAGGGCGATGTCCCCGCAGCGCCGGCCCATCACCTCCACCACGCTGCACCGGTCATGGGACTCGGTGGTGTCGCGGATGCGGTCGATCATCTCCATAGCGGTGTTCAGGGCGGTGTCGTAGCCGATGGTGTAGTCGGTGCAGGCGATGTCGTTGTCGATGGTGCCGGGCACGCCGATGCAGGAGATACCCTCGCCGCACAGGTCCCGGGCCCCCCGGAAGGACCCGTCGCCACCGATGACCACCACGCCCTCGATGCCCTTTTCCCGGCAGAAATCCGCCGCCTTCTTCACGCCCTCGGGGGTGTTGAACTCGGGGCTGCGGGCGGTGAACAGGGCGGTGCCGCCGTGCTGGATGATGTCGGAGACGCTGCGCATGTTCATCTCCTTCACGTCGCCGTTGATCAGGCCGTTATAGCCCCGCATTACGCCGAAAACCTTCATATCGAAGGAGTGGGCGCTGCGCACCACGGCGCGGACCGCGGCGTTCATTCCGGGGGCGTCGCCCCCGCTGGTCAGTACTGCAATTGTTTTGGCTCCCATATTGATTAACCTCCAACCTTGCTCGGGCCGCCGGCCCGTTGCTGTACGAGAATACTAATATTCATATTATAGCAAAAAGCCGGAAATTTTCAAGTGTTCCCAGGAGATTTTCCCGGCCTTTTCAAAAGTTCACGGATTTATGCCACAAGAAAGGCGTTTTCTGTGGGGGATACCTAGAGTCCAGGGAGTGACGCGCGTTTTAACAAGAAGAAAGCTCCCTGAGCGTAACAGTAAAAGTTTTGTCCACTTTTTCAAAAGTGGTGGGGGTGGAGGGGGCAAAGCCCCCTCCCCGCCGGAGGCCTTCTAATACTTCTATAACAATGCCCTTTGACAGCCCCAGAGTCCAGATTCAGGCGTTCCCCACAAACTGGCAGTTTTCCTTTCCCAGCAGCTCTTCCAGGGCCCTCAACAGGGGGGCGTTCACATCCACCCGGTACTTGGGGGGCGCTTTCAGCAGCTTGCCGCTGTCCTTAAAATAGAGATAGAGGTCGCTGCGGCCCAGGTCGTCGAAAATGGCCGTGTACCGCATGGCCTTTTGATACTTCGGGTCCTCCTTGGAGTCCACCCGCAGGTAGAGCCCCGGCCGCTGGGGCCGTGACTTTGCCTGCGGGGCCCCGGCCGGGTCCGGAGGGGGGGCGGCGCTGTCGCACACCAGCTCCGGCTCCTTGTCCTCCTGAAAGCTCAGCCGCCCGGCCAGCTCCACCACCGCGCCCTCGCGGAGCAGTCCGCCCGCCTCCTCCAAAAGGCTGGGGAAGATCAGGGCGTTCACCGTGCCGCTCATGTCCTCCAGGGCGGCAAAGGCCATGGTGGACCCGGACTTGGTGGCCTTTTTCCGCAGGGCCGCCACAATGCCCAGCATCCGCACCTTTTGGCCGTCCGCGTACTGGGCCTCCGCCTCCCCGCCGGCGCTGAGAAGGATCTCGCCGGCCTTGGCGTAGCGGCCCGACTGGTACAGCGCCCCATACCCGGCCATGGGATGGCCGGTCAAATACATGCCGGTCACTTCCTTTTCCATGGCGATCTTGTCCCGGGGGGAAAGGTCCTCCGCATGGGGCAGGGGGGGCTCGCCGCCCGAACCCCCGGCCTGGGGCGCGTCGAAAAAGCCCATCTGGCCCTCCAGGTTCCGGCGCTTTTCGTCCTCCAGGCCCGCCATCACCGGCTCCAGGCCCAGCAGCATCTCCTTGCGGTTGTTCCCCAGGCCGTCCAGGGCCCCGCACTTGATCAGGCTCTCGATGGCCCGCCGGTTCAGGTCTTTGCCAGCCATGCGCTTGCAGAAGTTGTAGAAGGAGGTATATTCCCCTCCGCCCCGGCGCTCCTGGACCATCCGGGCGATGACGCCCCTGCCCAGGTTCTTCACCGCCGCCAGGCCGAAGCGGATGCTCCCCCCGTCCACCGTGAAGCCCGCCCCGCTGTGGTTCACATGGGGGGGCAGCACCCGCAGGCCCAGCCGCTTGCACTCCTCCATATACTCGGCCACTTTGCCGCTCCAACCCAGCACGCTGGAAAGCAGCGCGGCCATATACTCCTGGGGGTAATGGCACTTCAGGTAGGCGGTCTGGCAGGCCACCACCGCGTAGCAGGCCGCGTGGGCCTTGTTGAAGGCATAGGAGGCAAAGTCCTCGATTTCCTTGAACAGCTCCTCGGCCACGGCCCGGTCCACGCCCCGGTTCAGGCAGCCCTCCACCTCCCAGCTGCCGTCCTCCCGCCGCTGGCCCTCGATGAACACCTGCCGCTCCCGTTCCAGCACGTCGTGCTTCTTCTTGGACATGGCCCGGCGCACAATGTCCGCCCGGCCCATGGAGTAGCCCGCCAGGTCCCGGAAGATCTGCATCACCTGCTCCTGGTAGATGATGCACCCGAAGGTAACTTCCAAAATGGGCTTGAGCTTCTCGTGCTTGTACTTCACGTTCTGGGGGTTCCGGCAGTTTTCCAGGTACATGGGGATGAACTGCATGGGTCCGGGCCGGTACAGGGAGATGATGGCCGTCAGGTCCTCCACGCCCTTGGCCTGGGACTGGACCAGCAGCCGGGTCATGCCCGCCGATTCAAACTGGAACACCCCCACCGTATAGCCCGCGTCCAGCATGGCGAAGGTCTCCGGGTCGTCGAAGGGGATGTCCTCCACGGAGAAACCCGGCTTCCGGGCCCCGATCAGCTTGCAGGCGTTGTCAATGACCGACAGGTTCCTAAGGCCCAGAAAGTCCATTTTGAGCAGGCCCAGCTCTTCCAGGGCCGTCATGGTGAACTGGGTGACGGTCACGTCGTCGTTTTTGGCCAGGGGCACATAGTCCATCACCGGCCGGTCGGTGATGAGCACCCCCGCCGCGTGGGTGCTGGTGTGCCGGGGCATGCCCTCCACCTTCCGGGCCATGTCCACCAGGGCCCCGATTTGGGAGTCCGCCTGGCAGCGCTCCCGGAACTCCTTGGACTGGGCCAGGGCCTTGTCCAGGGTCATGCCCGGCTCCATGGGCACCAGCTTGGCCGCCTGGTCGGTCTTGTTATAGGGCACGGCCATGGCCCGGCCCACGTCCCGAATGGCGCCCCTGGCCGCCATGGTGCCAAAGGTGACGATCTGGGCCACATGGTCCGCGCCGTACTTTTCCACCACATAGGCGATCATCTCGTCCCGGCGCTCGTCGCTGAAGTCGATGTCAAAATCCGGCATGCTCACCCGCTCCGGGCTGAGGAAGCGTTCGAAGATCAGGTTGTACCGGATGGGGTCCACATTGGTGATGCCCAGGCAGTAGGCGGCCAGGCTGGCCGCGCCGGAGCCCCGCCCCGGGCCCACGGGGATGCCCGCGCTTTTGGCGTAGCGGATGAAATCCCACACGATGAGGTAATAGTTCACATAGCCCATCTGGGTGATGGTGCGCATCTCGTAGTTCAGCCGGTCCCAGAGCTCCGGGCCGGGGCTGTCCCCATAGCGGGCCCGCAGGCCCTCTCCGCACAGGCGCTCAAAGAACTCCTGGTTGGGGGTTCCGTCCGGGGTATCGAAACGGGGCAGCTTGGTCTTGCCGAACTCGAACTCCACCTGGCAGCGCTCCGCAATCCGGACGGTGTTGTCCGCCGCCTCCGGGCGGTCGGGGAAGAGGCCGCGCATTTCCTCCTCGGTTTTAAAATAGAGCTCTTCCGTGGAAAAGTCCAGCCCGCCCTCGTCCTGGATGGTGCGGCCGGTCTGGATGCACATGAGCACCTTGTGCATCTCCTGGTCCGCGGCGCTGATGTAGTGGCAGTCGTTGGTGACCACCAGGGGGATTCCCGTCTCCTCCGCCAGCTTTAAGATGCCGGGGTTGACATAGTGCTCGTCCTTCAGGCCGTGGTCCTGGAGCTCCAGAAAAAAATTCTCCGGCCCGAAAATCTCCTGGTAGCGCAGGGCGGCCTCCTTGGCGGCGGCGTACTGGCCCCGCAGCAGGGCCCGGGGAATCTCACCGGAGATGCAGGCGGAGAGGGCGATGAGCCCCTCATGGTGCTGGCGCAGCAGCTCGAAATCCACCCGGGGGCGGTTGTAAAAGCCCTCGATCCAGGCCTTGGAGACCAGGGCGGTCAGGTTGCGGTAGCCGGTGTTGTTTTCGCAGAGGAGGACCAGGTGGCGGTTTTCCCGGTCCAGCTCCTGGACCCGGTCGAAGCGGGTGCGCTTGGCCACATAGACCTCGCAGCCGATGATGGGGCGGATTCCGCGCTTTTTCGCGGCCTTGTAGAAGTCCAAAACGCCGTACATGTTGCCGTGGTCGGTGATGGCCACGGCCTGGTGGCCCAGCTCCTGGGCGCGGTCCAGCAGGCGCTCAATGCGGCAGGCGCCGTCCAGCAGGCTGTATTCGGTGTGCACATGCAGGTGGACAAAAGCCATAAGGAGGAGCCTCCAATCGTAATCTAGTAGCAGCAACATACGCGGTCCAGGTGCGTTAGGCACCTGGCAGGGTTCTTAGGGCGACTTGGCGAAGCCAATGTCATGAGCCCCTAAGCCGCCGGAGGCGACCTTGACCTTAAAAGGCGGCGCAGTAAAAAAGCTCAGCGCACAACGCTTTTTCATTCCCCAAGCCCACATAGCGCACATAGGCTGCGCCGCCGCCCTTGGTAACGCATTAGAGCGAAGCGATTAACAGTGGCCCGTCTTCCCCCAGTCAGCTTTTGTGGGATGAGCCAGCTGTTCCGCAAGGGGGGTAGCTGCATCGAGCGGTCCGCTGTTCATCGCTTCGCTTAAACGCGCTATCTGGGATGGCGGCGGCGCTTCGGTTTCTTAGCGTTATGGAAAAGCGCGGCGCGCTCAGCGGTTTGCTGCGCCGCCTTAAGGGCAAGGGACACGGTCGGATCTCGCCTGCCGGCTCGGTCGGGTCAGGGCGATCCCCACTGGGGATCTTCCCCTCCGGCGGGTTAAGGAACTTCTTGAAAGAAGTTCCTTAACAATCTTCAAGAACTTTTCATGCGCTCCGCGTTTCTATTTTTGGATTGGCGCTTGGGTCAGCTCTTCTACTCCCTTTTCCTCCAGCAGCGCTTCCCCTATCTCCAACAGCCTCTGCAGCCGGTGGTTCACCCCGCTCCGGCTCACCCCCAGCCGCCCGCTCAGCTCCCGCAGCGTCATCTCCGGGTTGTCCAGCCGCAGCCGCGCCAGCTCCCGCAGGTTCTCCGGCAGACTGTCCAGCCCCCGGCTGTCGTTAATGGCCGCAATCGCCGCCGTCTGCCTTGCGGAGGCCGAATAGGTCTTGTCCATGTTGGCGGTCTCGAAATTGGACTTGCGGTTGATGTTGTTCTTGGCCTCCTTGTACATCTTCACCTGCATCAGCTCCATGGAGGCCCCCGCCGCCCCCATATAGGTGAGCAGGTCCTCGATCTGCCCGCTGTCCTTCAGGTAGACCCCCCAGCTGCCCGCCCGCCGCACCACCGCCGGGGCGACGCCCAGGCCCCCGGCCTCGCCCAGCAGGGTGTACAGGTCCCAGGCCAGGTTTTTGTGGGGGACGGCGAATTCCAAATGGTAGGATTTGTTGGGGTCTGTGGCGCTGCCGCAGGTTAAGAAAGCCCCCCGCAGAAAGGCCTCCGGGCAGCACTCGTCCTCCAAAACCGCCCGGTTGATGCGCAGGCAGGGCTCCTGGCCGGTGTGGCCAAAGGCTTCCAGCAGCTGGCGGCGGTCCTGCTCCTCCGGCAGGCTGACCCGGCAGGCCGGGCGGTTCCGGCGGCTGACCGCATAGCGCATCTGCGCCGCCACCCCGGCCCCCGCCGCGGCCAGTTCCAGCATCCGGCGGGCAGCGGCGGGGGTTTCCGTAATATACGTCCCCTCCTGCAAGCCGAAGCACTTGGAAAACAGCCAGGCCCCGTAGCACTGGGCCCGCAGGCAGCAGAGCCGCCGGGGCTCCGCCTTGGCAAGCTCCACTTTGATTTGGGAGGTAAAGGACATGGTACCGGCCTCCAATCGAAAGGGTCAGAACCTGTATTCACAACCAGCGAACGGTTCCTGACAGTTAACAGTAAGCAAAATACGCGGTCCAGGTGCGTCGACCTCCGCTACGCGAAGTCGCGGCACCTGGCGGATTCTTAAGGCGACTTGGCGAAGCCAACGTCATGAGCCTCGCAAGTTCATCGGAGATGAACTTGACCGCCGGAGGGTGAGCGTCTGCCAGCAAGCTGCGAACCGGCCGAGCCGGCAGGCGAGACTCCAAACCATCCCTTCATAAGGGCCGTAGGCCCCCCTTCGGGACGCTAGTCCCGGCCCCAGCATCCCCATTGCTCTTTGGCCGAATGTTTATGAATACAGGTTCTTAGAGTTTGACAGGCTCTCGGGCTTTTCCGGCGCAAAGTCCGGCGCGTCTTCCCCCATCAGCGCCCGCACCCGTTCCACCAGGCCCTCGTAGTCCAGGGCGGAAAAATCCGTCACATCTACCGTGACGCGGGGCCCGCCCGGGTCGAAGTCCCCCATGCCCCGCGCCGTAAAGCCCGCCACAAACTGTTCCAGCGTGACGGGCGTATAGGGCGGGCGCTCTCCCGGGAGCTCCGGGTAGGCAGTGTTGACCACATGGCGCCGGTGCCGCTGGGGGGACTGGTCCCGCTCCAAAAAGCGCCGGTAGATTACCTCCGGGTCCCCGATGAGCATAAGGGTGACGGGCCGGCAGGGATGCCGGTCCAGCAGGGCCCGAAGCCCGGGCAGGGAGGCCCGCTCAAAATTGTTCTCCAAAATCACCGAGCCCCCCGCCGCCATGACCTGGTCCGCCGCGTAGTAGAGAATCTCCATGGCCCCCACGCCCAGGGCCACCTTTTCCGCCCGGCCGCGGAAGCCCACCGCGTCGAAGAGCCGCTCCTTGATATCGTCCTTCGAGAACATGGGAAGCCCCAGGCTCTGGGAGAGCCGCCGGGCCAAATGGCTTTTGCCAGAGGCGGGCATGCCGCCCACTAAAACGCAGTGCATGGCCCGCCTCCTAAAATTTCTGAATGTCCCGGTGGGTCACGCTGGCCTTGACGCCCTTGCCGTTGCAGTAGTCGCAGGTGAACTGGGCCAGGGCCACGGAGCGGTGGTGCCCGCCGGTGCAGCCCACGGCCACCACCAGCTGGCTTTTGCCCTCCTTGCGGTAAAGGGGCAAGAGATAGTCCAGCATATTGGTGTAGCGCTCCACAAAGCCCCGGCACTCGTCGTTTTCCATCACATAGTCCCGCACGTCCGGGTCCAGGCCGGTTTTGGGGCGCAGCTCCGGGTCGTAAAAGGGGTTGGGCAGGCAGCGCACGTCAAAGACCAGGTCCGCCTCCATGGGGATGCCGAACTTGAAGCCGAAGCTGATGGCGTGCACATAGAGGGAGTCCGCGGGGCTGGTCAAAAAGAGCTCGGCCACCCGGCCCTTGAGCTGGGCCGGGGAATAGCCCGAGGTGTCGATGACGAAGTCCGCGCTCTCCCGCATGGGGGCCAGCATCTCCCGCTCCAGGCGCACCGCCTGCTCCAGGGAGCCCCCCAGCTCCTCGGAAAGGGGGTGCCGCCGCCGGGTCTCCTTAAAGCGCCGGACCAAGATGGGATCGGAGGCGTCCAGAAACAGCAGCTTATAGGGCTTCTCCTCCATCTTTAGGGCCTCCATGGCCGTGAAGAAGGATTTGAACAGCTCCCCGCCCCGGGTGTCCGTCACCACCGCCACCCGGCCCATGGCCCCGTCCGATTTCACGCACAAATCGTAAAAAACCGGGATCAGCGCCGGGGGCAGGTTATCCACGCAGAAAAAGCCGATGTCCTCCATCGAATGCATCGCCTGGGTCTTCCCCGCGCCGGAAAGGCCCGTTACCACCACAAATTCCATTCTTTCCGCCTCCTTTTATGCTTCCCCAACCACCTGGACTTCCGGCTCCAGCTCCACGCCGGTCTGCCGCAGGACGGTTTCCCGGACAATGTCCATCAGCGCCAGCACGTCCTGGCAGGTGGCCCCGCCGGTGTTGACGATGAACCCGGCGTGCTTGGGGCTCACCTGGGCCCCGCCTACCGAGCGGCCCTTAAGCCCGCACTGCTCGATGAGCGCCGCCGCGTACCCGGTTTTGGGCCGCTTAAAGGTGCTGCCCGCGCTGGGGCTGTCATAGGGCTGCTTTGCCTTGCGCCGGGCCATCAGGTCCTCCATTTTGGCGGCGATTTCCTCCCGGCTGCCGGGCCTTAGCCGGAACTCCGCGAAAGTGACGGCCTTCGCGCCGCCGCTGTAGGCGCTTCTGCGGTAGCCAAAGCCCAGGGCTTCGCCGCCGTACTCTCCGGGTCTGCCGTCCGGGTCCATGTGCCGCGCTTTCACTACTACGTCCTTCATCTCGCCCCCATAGGCCCCGGCGTTCATGTACACCGCGCCGCCCACCGAGCCGGGAATGCCCCAGGCGAACTCCAGGCCGCTGAGGCCACGGTCCCGGGCGAACGCGCACAGGCTGGCCAGAGAGGCCCCGGCCCCGGCCCGCAGGGTTGCGCCGTCCTCCAAGAGGTCCACGGACTGGAACGCGCCCCCCAGGCTGATGACAACGCCGCGAAAACCCTTGTCCCGGACCAAAAGGTCGGAGCCCCGGCCCAGCAGAAGCACGGGCAGGCCCAGCTCCCCCAGCGCGGCCAGAACGCCGGAGAGCTGCTCCTCGCTCTCCACCGTGACCAGCCGGTCCGCGGGCCCGCCGATCTTAAAGGTGGTGCGCGGCGCCAGGGGCTCGCCGCGGGCGATCTTGCAGCCCAAGGCGGCGGCCTGCCGGTCCAGCCGGGCGTAATCCAGGGTTGAAGAAAGGGGATGCTCCATGTTAGGTCCCTCCCAAAAAGGTGATTGTATTTTTGCCGCCTGACGGCGGATTACACGTCCAGATCCATTTTCACGTCCGTGGGCTCCAGCTCATCCGGGTCCATGCCCAGGTTGACCAGCAGCTCCTGGGCGGCGTTGTAGCCCATCTTCTTCTGGCGGTCGTTCATGGCGGCCACCTCGATGATCACCGCCAAATTCCGCCCGGGCTTTACCGGAATAGTGATCACGGGCACCCGGATGCCCAAGATTTCGGCATACTCGTTTTCCATGCCCATGCGGTCGTAGACCTTGGAGGAGTCCCAGTTTTCCAGCTTGATGGCCAGCTCGATCTTCTGGGAGAGCTTTACCGCGCCCACGCCGAAAATGCGCTGGGCGTTGATGACCCCGATGCCCCGCAGCTCGATAAAGTGACGGATGTTGTCCGGCGCCTGGCCCACCAGGGAGATGCTGGACACCCGGCGGATCTCCACCGCATCGTCGGCAATGAGCCGGTGCCCCCGCTTGATCAGCTCGATGGCGGCCTCGGACTTGCCCACCCCGCTGTCGCCCACCAGCAGAATGCCCTGGCCGTACACGTCCATCAGCACCCCGTGGCGGGTAATGCGGGGGGCCAGCTCCACGTTGAGGAACGCCACCAGGCTGGCCAGGGCGCTGGAGGTGGAATCCTGGGAGGAGAGCAGGGGGATCTCATAGCGCTCCGCCGCCTCCACCATGGCCGGGAAGGGCTCCAGGCCCCGGGCGACGATGACCGCCACCGGATGCAGGGCGAAAAAGCGCTCCACGTCCTCGGCCTTCTGCTCGTCCCGCAGGCGGTTGAGCATGCCCATCTCCGACATGCCCAGAATCGCCACCCGCTTGGGGTCGAAGTAGTCCACAAAGCCGTTGAGCTCCATGCCGGGGCGGTTCACGTCCCGGGAGCAGATCATGATGTTCTCCGGGTCCCGGGGCAGGTAAACGGGCCGCAGGCCCTGGTTCTCAATGATTTTTGACAGCGGTATGGTGTATTCCTCAATCATAGCATTTCCACCTTCCTCTATGTTTTTCACGTTCCTCTTTATGAATCCGGGCCATCCCCTCGCTCCCCCTTCGTCTCCTTCCAGGCCTCCCCGCGGTGCCCTTATCGAGGGGCCTCCGGAAAGGCGGGGACGGAAAAAGCTTCCATGGGTTCATTATACCACATGGAAGCTCTTTTGCAAAGGGGGAAAGTGGGGAGGGGAGGGGGCGCAGTTTTTTTGGAGAGTATTACGGAGTGGCCTCCGGCGGCTTAGGGGCGCTGCCCCTAAGAACCCCGCCACTTTTGAAAAAGTGGACAAAACTTTTACTGGCTCTCTGTCCACGCCGCTTTTGAAAAGGCTGACGAGTTATCTGAAGGATAAACTCGTGGGTTCTTAGGGGGACTTGGCGTAGCGAACGTCGACTTCGCGTAGCGAACGTCGTGAGTCCCTAAGCCACTCCCTGCCCCTTTAAATATTCTACATATTCCTCCAGGCACATGTCCAGCCGCTCCATCTCCTGGGCGTGCTCCCGGCCCACGTAGCGGTAGTGCCAGCTCTCGTTGTCAATGCCCGTCTTGTCCACCTTGTCCGAACGGTAGCGCTGCACAAAGCCGTATTCCGGCGCGTGCGCCTTAAGCCATTTGTACTCCTCCGTGGCCTCGAAATTGTCGCTCACGTCGTTCAGGTCCACCGCCAGGCCCGTGTGGTGCTCGCTGTAGCCCGGGCGGGCGATGGTCTTTAGGGAGGTTTCCTGGGCCTCCTCCCGGGTCATGCCGTCCTGGCTCATATGCAGGGTGATCTCCCGCTGAAGCACTTCCTCCTGGTCCTCCACGCTGCGGTAGCCGGAGGCCACCCACAGCCAGACGTTCTCCTCCTGGGCCGCCTGGAACATCGCGTCCAGGTCGGAATAGCAGCGCTGGTCCACGGTTTCGTCCCCGATGAACGCGGGCGTCACCTGCCAGTCCTCCGGCAGGGGGGCCGCGTCGTTTACCAGCACCAAAAGGGGGTCGGAAAGCTGCCGGTAGCCGCTGGCGGTCAGGACCTCCCGGCCTTGGACGGGCGCGCCCTCCTCCATCCAGGAGGCCGCCTCCGTCCGGCTGACCGCGCCCATGGCCGGAACCGCCGGATCGGGGGAGCCGCCGCCAACGCGCAGCACGGCCGCCGCCACGATGACGACGGACAGCGCCGCCGCCCCCAGAATGATCAAGGCGGCGACAGTCCCGCCGCTGGGGCCGGGCCCGCGCCTGGTGCGGCGGGGCCGGGGCAGGTCTTCGGCCGGGCTCCGGCGTTCCCGCCGGGGGCGTTCGGAAGTATTTCTGCTGTATGTCAAATCGGTCACCCTTTCTTCATAGAATGGGAGCGGGGAGCACGGCCGTGTGAATTCAGCTCTCAGCGCCTTACGGCCATAAGAATGCCCCTTGACAAAAAAAGGTCGCAGCCCTATAGTAAACACACTGAAAAACCGCCGAAGCCCAATTTCAAGCTTGGCGCTTTGCCGCTGGGAGCGGGCCGGAATACCCCGGGGGCCGCCAAGTTCCCAAATTATAGCGCCTCCCGCGCGGGCTGTCAACAAAAGATTGGTGAACTTTCTGCAAACTCAAAAAATTATGGGAGGAGAACCGAAATGAAGAAAATCTTCTTGTATGGCGAATGGGAAAAACGGCAAAACTATGTGCGTGCCCTGGCCGCGGCCGGGATGGAGCCGGTGGTCTCTTGGAACGGGGAGGACGGGGAGGCCTGCCAGGCCCTGCTGCTTCCCGGCGGCGCGGACCTGGACCCGGCCCTCTACCATGCCCCCAACCAGGCCAGCCGCGGGGTGGACCGGGCCTTGGACGAGGCGGAGATCGCCCTGGCGCGGCGCTTCGCGGCCTCAAACCGGCCCATCCTGGGCATCTGCCGGGGCGAGCAGCTTCTCAACGTGGCTTTTGGGGGGGACCTGATCCAGGACCTGCCCACGGCCGCGGCCCATCGCTGGGACCAGGCGGACCAGCGGCATAAGGTAAGGGCCGTGCCGGGCGGCTTTTTGGCCGGGCTTTATGGGGAGGGCTTTCTGGCCAACAGCGCCCACCACCAGGGGGCAGGACGGCTGGCCCCTGGCTTTCGGGCCGCCGCCTGGGCGGAAGACGGAGTGCTGGAAGCCCTGGAATGGCCGGAAAAGCGGATTTACGGGGTCCAGTGGCACCCGGAGCGGGCCACCCTGGCCTTTGCCGCCCCTGGCTTGGCGGACGGCGGGGCGGTGTTCCGGTTTTTCGCCGGGCTGCTGGATAATTGACCGGCGGAAGCCTGTCCGCGAAGCCGGCCGCGGAGGCCGGCAGGTGACATTGTTTCACACTCCCTGGAAAATCTTGTCAAAACACTGGATTTTGTGCCGCAAATAGTCTATACTCTTAACTATCGTTGGATGCGGCCGCACAAGGACCTGGGTAGGCTTCCCCGCGGACGGCCGCAGTGGGGAACGCCGGGAAAAGGATGATCCATATGAAAAAAGTCAAGTATCTTCCTCCCGACGGCTCCACGCTGGCCGAGAGGCTGCGGGCTTTCCGTGTTCAGGTTGGGTTTTCGCAAAAGAACGTGGCGGACCAGTTAAACGTAAGCCGCTCCACCTACACCTACTATGAGACGGGCAAGACCACGCCGGACCCGGCCACGCTGAACCGGATCGCGAGGATTTTCGAAGTGCCTTTGGAGTATTTTTTCTCTTCCGAGCTGGAGGGAGGCGGTCTGCCGCCCCTTAACGCTCCGGCCAACCAGCGGGCTCCAAAGAAAATCAGGCTGGACCCGGAGCGGGTGGGAGAGCTTTCTTCGGGGGAACGGGCCGTGGTGGCCTTTCTTCGGGATAAAAATGTCCCGCCGGAAGACGCGCTGGCCTTTTTGGAACAGTTGACCCGGAACCGGTACTGAGAGCCGTTTGGGAGCGGGCCTTTCAATGCGAAGGACAAATATTTTTTTCGATCGACAAGGTTCGACTCTTTTTTCGGGTCCTGCCCGGTATAATGCAACAGTAGACCCTGCGCGTGTGCTTTCGGCTGACGGCAGCGTCCGGTTTTTCAAAGGGATTCTCGACCTACCATGTGTTCGTTCTATAGAGCCATGCGCTTGCGGCTCAGTTGGACAGAGTATCAGACGACCACGTTTCAGGCCGGTTCGGTTGAGATGAGCCGGAAAGCCAGTGCTTTCTAGGGATGGCGGGGTTTTGGGAAAGAATAAATTTTGCCGTTGACTACTGTTTGACCACTATTTTTACAAAGCTGACTACCGCAGGTTTTGCGGTTTTCATAAATATGCGCTTGTAGCTCAGTTGGATAGAGTATCAGACTCCGACTCTGAGGGCCGC
>CAOKRG010000032.1 GCA_948471095.1 uncultured Oscillospiraceae bacterium | reverse complement strand
TGCACCCTGGCACGAAGGAAAAATTGAATTGTATCGGTGATTGGGTCATAACGCATCTAAGGACGGTTATTCTGATACAAGGAGTATCGGGATAACCGTCCTTGATTTTTGCCGAAAATTGCTGAAAACGGACATTTTTCTAACACTTTTGTAAAAAGACCCACCGCTGACTGGATAAATTTCCAGACCAACGGCGGGCCTTTTTGCGTTTCTGGGGCTTTGGGGATGGGACTACCTCTCCAAAAGGGTCTGTATCTTCGCGGGCCTCTTGATGACGGCGGGCGGCACGGCACTTATCGCCATTGCCTATAACCTGCCCATGATGCTCCTGTCCGCCGTCCTCTTACTCCTGCTGTATACCACTTTTGAGGAAAGGAGAAATAATAGAAACCACCCCTTTCGTGATGGTTTCTATTATATGTGACTAATATGAGAAATAAGAAACTGCTGCTGTATTTGATTGGCACTGAGGTAATACTGATTCTCTGCATCGCATTGGCGAACCTCAATCCGGCACCGATCCTCTATTTTGTTTTTTATAATTTTCTGTATGAGTTGGTATTCAGTCTTTTGGTTCCGCTATACTGTCTGCGGAGAGAAAAGGAATCACTTGCTTCGGTCGGCGTAAAAAGGCTGGGCCCACGGCAATTTGCCGTTTTATTTGCATTTGTGATATTTTCCGTTGGCGGACAACTGATCCCCAAAATGGCTGCGGGGGAACAGATACAGTGGCACTTGCTGCCACTGGGAATCGTGCCGCTTATCGGCGGCGTGTTATCCGCTGTGGTCTTTATCTCCGATCCCCTGCGGCCAGAAGCGGGAGAGGTGATCCGGCAGCTCCAGGAGCTGGGCATCCAACGTGCCGTCATGCTCACCGGGGACAGCGAGCGCACCGCCGCCATTGCCGCTGAAGTGGGCGTGGACGAATACCATGCGGAAATTCTGCCTGCGGATAAGGCCAGCTTTGTGGAGGCGGAACGGGCAAAGGGCCATACTGTCATCATGATCGGAGATGGCATCAACGATTCCCCGGCACTGTCCAAAGCCAATGTGGGCATCGCCATCAGTGACGGTGCAGCCATTGCTAGAGAGATAGGCGGACGCTGGCCAAAGGACAACCCGAACTATTACGACTTCCTAGGCCCGGAGGGCGGGGGAGCCACCTTTTCCATCGGCCAGGCCGAGCATGGCGGCATTTATCATGGGGGCCGGACCAACTTTACGGTGGAGGATGTGGACGCCTTGTGGGAACAGCTGAAGGATAAGGTCACAGTGATAGAGCCCCTATGGGACACCCCCTGGGGCACCAGGAAGTTTACCATCGCCGATCCGGACGGTAATGAGCTGGGGTTTGTCAAATAGCTGGGAAAGCTCCCTGATAGCAAGGGGCTTTTTCTTTCCCAAACTTCGCCGCCAAAACAGCCGCTGGCTTTTTCCACAAACTCCTTGCAAAACGCTCTTATTCCCGCTATAATAGGGGGAAAGCAAACTAAAGAGAGGACGGTTGTCATGGCGCAACAGAAAAAGATGGTGGAAGACATCACCTCCATGGACGTGGACTTTGCCCAGTGGTACACGGACGTGGTGAAAAAGGCGGAGCTGGCGGATTATTCCAGCGTAAAGGGCTGCATTGTGTACGAGCCCTACGGCTATGCCATTTGGGAAAACATCCAGCGGGAGATGGACGCCCGCTTTAAAAAGCTGGGGGTGCAGAACGTCTGCATGCCCATGCTCATCCCTGAAAGCCTGCTGCAAAAGGAGAAGGACCACATCGACGGCTTTGCCCCGGAGTGCGCCGTGGTCACCCAGGGCGGCGGCGAGGCGCTGGCGGAAAAGCTCTACATCCGCCCCACCAGCGAGGTGCTGTTCTGCGAGCACTACCAGAAGAAAATCCACTCCTACCGGGACCTGCCCAAGCTCTACAACCAGTGGTGCTCCGTGGTGCGCTGGGAGAAGACCACCCGGCCCTTCCTCAGAGGCATGGAATTCCTGTGGCAGGAGGGCCATACCATGCACGAGACCGCGGAGGAAGCGGAGGAGTTCACCCTGAAGATGCTGCGGGTGTATGAGGAGGTCTACCGGGACGCTTTGGCCATCCCCCCGGTAGTGGGCAAAAAGACCGAAAAGGAGAAGTTCGCCGGAGCAGAGGCCACCTACACCCTGGAGCCCATGATGCACAACGGCGTAGCTTTGCAGGGGGGCACCACCCACTTCTTCGGGGACGGCTTTGCCAAAGCCTTCGGCATCAATTTCACCGGCCGGGACAACCAGCTCCACGCCCCCTTCCAGACCTCTTGGGGCATGAGCACCCGCTTAGTAGGCGCGGTGATCATGGTCCACGGGGACGACAACGGCTTGGTGCTGCCCCCCCGGATCGCCCCCATCCAGGTGGTAATCGTGCCCATCGCCCAGCACAAGCCCGGCGTTTTGGAAAAGGCGGCGGAGCTGCGGGACCGGCTCAGCGAGCATTTCCGGGTGAAACTGGACGACAGCGACAACTCCCCCGGGTGGAAGTTCGCCCAGTACGAGATGCAGGGGGTGCCCATTCGCATAGAACTGGGACCCCGGGATATAGAACAGAACCAATGTGTTGTGGTCCGCCGGGACACGGGAGAAAAATACACCCAGAATCTGGACGAACTGGAAGAAGCCGTCCGTTACGGGCTGGACGTTATCCACGACAGCATGCTTTTTAGAGCCCAGGAGAACCTGGCGCAGAAGACCTTCACGGCCCATAACCATGAGGAGTTTCTGGACATTGCCCAGAACAAGCCCGGCTTCATTAAGGCCATGTGGTGCGGCGACAGCGCCTGCGAGGACCGGCTCAAGGAGGAGACCGGCGGCGTGAAGAGCCGGTGCATCCCCTTTGAGGAAGAGCATATCAGCGATGTGTGCGCCTGCTGCGGCAAGCCCGCCAAGCACATGGTCTACTGGGGGCGGCAGTACTGATGTTTGGGATTGGAATTTATATAAAGGACAGCATGGAAGCCGTTAAGCTTTACACCGCGGCCTTCGGGCTGGAACTGGGCTACCATGTGCTTACCCCCGATGGCGGGGGATACTACCACTCTGAACTGATGAAGGACGGCAAAGAAGCTTTTTCTGTGGTGGAGGCCTCGGAACAGGCCGCCGGGAACCCCATTGAGCTGGGCCACACCTTCGATACGCGGGAGCGGCTGGAGCGGGCCTTTGCCCTTTTAAAGGAGGGCGGGCGGGTGGTCCTGGATATCAGTGAGCTGCCCTGGAGCCCCTGTGCCGCCCGGGTCACGGACCGCTTTGGGGTAAACTGGTACCTGACTTTGCCCCAGCACAGGCCCCCGGAGGATTTCCAGCCATAAGGACCGGGATGGAACCGTTATGGACGAGGCTGCCATCATGTGCGGGATGGCGAAGGACGGCCGGTAGGCTTTTTCGAGCGGTTTGAAATGAATTTGCGGATGGATTATTCGCCCTGGCGAATAATCAGCAGCTTTCCCGGCGATAAGCGCGGAGTTTGTTCGCGGCCAGGCCTAATTTACATAACTCTGGACCCAGAGCAAAATAAATTTATGAAAAAGCACAAAAAGCCCTTTACTTTTCGGGCTGGATGGTATAAAATGGTACTGTACCATAAAGCGGCGGGGATTCGTTCCCCTCTGCATGGACTGTTTCAATATTTAGGAGGATGATTCCCATGGCTAAATTAAAGATCGGCTTCATTGGCTGCGGCGGCATCGCCAACCAGAAGCACCTGCCCGGCATGTCCCAGCAGACCGAGTACGTTGACCTGTGCGCTTTCTGCGACCTGATCCCCGAGCGCGCCGAGAAGGCCGCCAAGGAGTACGGCACTCCCGACGCCAAGGTCTACACCGACTACCACGAGCTGCTGGCCGATCCCACCATCGACGCCGTACATGTTCTGACCCCCAACATCGCCCACTGTGAGATCACCGTGGCCGCTCTGGAGGCCGGCAAGCATGTTCTGTGCGAGAAGCCCATGGCCGCTACCCCCGAGGACGCTCAGAAGATGCTGGACGCCCGGGACCGCACCGGCAAGATGCTGACCATCGGCTACCAGTACCGCCACTTCCATGAGAACGCCGTTGCCCGCAAGGTGGTTGCCGACGGCTGGCTGGGCGACATCTATTACGCCGAGGCCACCTACCTGCGCCGCCGGGGCGTGCCCACCTGGGGCGTGTTCACCGACAAATCCAAGCAGGGCGGCGGACCCCTGATCGACATCGGCACCCATGCCCTGGACAACACCCTGTTCCTGATGAACAACTATGACGTGGACTATGTGGTCGGCACCTCCTTTGAGAAGCTGGGCCGCCTGCTGGATCCCGAGCATCAGGGCCAGAACAACTGGATGGGCGATCCCGACCATTGGAACAACGAGACCTATGATGTTGAGGACTCCGCCGTTGGCCAGATCAAGATGAAGAACGGCGCCGTCATCAACCTGCGCGCCTCCTGGGCTCTGAACATGGCCGAGAAGGCTGGCTGCGACAACCAGGCCCACACCCTGCTCTGCGGCACCAAGGGCGGCTTGGATACCCTGGAGGGCCGTGTACGCCTGAATCATGTTATCGGCAACGAGCAGACCATCTCCTGGGTCGGCGAGAAGATCATGGGTTATATCCCCGGCTTCAGCACGGGCCCCGCCCCCATCTCCAAGGAGCATGACATCTGGGTGAAGGCTCTGCGCGGCGAGGGCGAGCTGTTCGTCACCGCTGACCAGGCTTTCGTGGTCACTAAGATTCTGGACGCCATCTATCAGTCCTCCAAGACCGGCCAGGCGATCAAGTTTTAAGCCGGACGCGAGGTAGAGAGAATGGAAAATATCAATCTACAGCTGTATTCCTTTGGCCACGACTGCGGGCTCTCCGTTGTGGAGAAGATCAAGTGCGCCGCCGAGATGGGATACTCTGGCGTAGAATTTGCCCAGGACTATGTGGGCGTACCCGTTGAGGACGTCAAAAAGGCGCTGGAAGAGGCCGGAATTCAGGCCGTCTCCGCTCATGTGCCCTTCGAGATGATGGGCGAGCATCTGCCTTATTTGGCCCAGCTGGGCGTGAAGTTCGTGGCCTGCCCCATGACCTCCTTCTGCGATGCGGAAGAGGCCAAGGAGGTTGCCGTCGAGCTGAATAAGTGGGGCGCCGAGGCCAAGAAATACGGCATCACCATCGGCTACCACAACCACACCCAGGAGTTCAACAAGGACCAGGACAAGTACCTCTATGACTGGGTTATCGAGAACACCGACCCGGAGACCGTGGCCTTTGAGATTGACTGCGGCTGGGCCTCTGCGGCGGGCATTGACCCCGTGGAGTACATCAAGGCCCATGCCGGACGCATCGCGGCCATCCACGTGAAAGAAAACGGCGCGGTCATTGGACCGGATCCGGCTCCTTCCCGGAAGAATCCTCCGGAGTGGCCCAAGTTCGAGCTGGACGAGAACGGCAAGCCCATCTTCCCCCCTGAGTTCATTGCCAAAATGCAGGAGCGGGACAAGCTGAACGTGCCCACCGGCAGCGGCATTGTGGACTGGAAAGCCATCAAGGCGGCTGCTGACGCCCAGCGCGACGGCGTGATTTACGTGGTTGAGCGGGAAGCCAACTATGGCGGCCAAGACCGTATTTCCTGCTTGAAGGAAGACGTTGGCTGGCTGAAGGCCAATGTCTAAAGCAAAATAGCTTCAAAAAAGCCCTCCGTGCAATGCCGGAGGGCTTTTTCTTATTTTTTACCACAGAGGCGCTCCTTCCATAATCCGTTTCATGAGTACCGTAAGCTTTTAAAATCTTTTCGCCTCCCCCTAGGCCTCGACAGATTTACCCCGGCCTCCCGTCCTATAATAGATGGGACGGGAGGGGATAATGTGACGGTTTACGCGGATGTGTTGGTCATTGTCAATCTCTATGTAGACTATTTCCTTCTGCGCTGCGTGCAGGGCTTCCTGCGGCTGGAAGCCCCCGGCTGGAAGCTGGTGGCCGGGGCTCTGGCCGGAGCTTTGGGCTCCCTGCTCTGTCTGCTGCCTCTCCCCCGCTGGTCCGGGCCTCTGTGCGCTGGGCTGTGCACCCTGGCCTCTGCCGCCGCCGCGTTTTTACCTATGGGCCTGCGGCGTTTCCTGCGTGCCTGGCTGTGCTTATGGCTGTTTTCCTTTTTGCTGGCTGGCTTCGTGTTGTTTGCGGCGCAGTTCGCCCCGGCAGGCTATATGGCGGTGGTGGGCGGTGCGGTCTATCTGGACCTGGATCTGCCCCTCTTGTTCTTTGCCACCTGCGGGGCTTACCTGGTGTTCTGGGTGTTTCGCCGGGTTTTCCCTAGGGAGTCCGGCGCGCCGCGCCTGTGCAAATTGTCCATTACCTACCAGGGGAAAACCGCAGAAGTCTATGCCAAGGCCGACACGGGAAACGCCCTGCGGGAGCCTTTCTCCGGCCTGCCCGTAGTCATCTGCCAGAGGGACGCCCTGCAAGGCCTGGATCTGCCGGATGAAAACGAGCCCATCGTGCCCGGACTACGGCTGGTCCCCTTTGACAGCGTGGGGGGCTCCGGCCTGTTGGCGGCCTTTCAGCCCGAGCGCGTGACCGCGTCGCCCACTGGGCGGTCTCTGAGCTGCTACATAGCCCTATATGGCCGGCCCCTTTCCTCCGGCCAGTTCGCCGCAATCTTTAACCCCGATCTCTTTCCGGAATGAATTTTCAAATCATTGGAGGCGCACTTTATGTTCAGTCAATTGCTTTCTTCTTGGATTCCCTTTGGAACCGCGGTGCTGCGGCATCTCTTCTCCCGCCTGGGCGCGGCTCCCTGCCATTATATCAACGGCCCGGATACCCTCCCCGCCCCCCTCACCAAGGAGGAGGAAGCAAGGGTGATGGAGAATATCCGCAGCGGCGTGCCCGGGGCCCGGGAGCCGCTGATCACCCACAACCTGCGGCTGGTGGTGTACATTGCCAAAAAATTTGAGAGCCCTGGGGCCAGCGTGGAGGACCTGATCTCCATCGGCACCATTGGACTTATCAAGGCCGTGAATACCTTTCGGGTGGAGAAGAACATCAAGCTCGCCACGTATGCCTCCCGGTGCATTGAAAATGAAATACTGATGCATCTGCGCAAAAGCGCCCAGCTTCGCAACGAGGTCTCCATCGACGATCCTCTAAACGTGGACTGGGACGGCAACGAGCTGCTGCTTTCCGACCTGCTGGGCAGCGACCCGGACGCGGTAAACCGGGACATTGAGCAGGAGGCGGAAAAAGATATGCTCCTCAGCGCGGTGAGCCGCCTCTCCCCTCGAGAGAAAAAAATCATGCAGCTCCGCTTCGGGCTGGAATCCACCAAGGAGCACACCCAAAAGGAGGTGGCGGACGAATTGGGCATCTCCCAGTCCTACATATCCCGGCTGGAAAAGCGGATCATCACCCGGCTGCGCAAGGACCTGGAAAAGGCGGGCTGAACCCGCAAAAAAGAGACGCTCCCGGCGTTTGCCAGGGCGTCTCTTTTGGATTGTCAGGCACGCGAAGCCAGAAGAAGCCGGGCCCACGCGGGCTGCTGAGCACAACAAGAAGTGTCTTGGGGCGAGGCCCTGCCCCAAACCGAGCGGTAAGCCAACGCCTCCACCCCACCCAAACGTGTGAAAGTCTTTGAAGATTGTTAAGAAACTTTCTTCAGAAAGTTTCTTAACCCGCCGGAGGCCAGTATCAGCCGTTCTCCACCGCTTCCCGCAGGGCTTCGGTGCGGTTGGTGCGCTCCCAGGCCACGTCCAGGTCCTCCCGGCCCATGTGGCCATAGGCGGCCAGCTGGCGGTAGATGGGCCGGCGCAGGTCCAGCTCTTTGATGATGGCGGTGGGCCGCAGGTCAAAGACCTTCTTCACGGCCTCGGCCAGGCACTCGTCTCTGACCGTGCCAGTGCCAAAGGTATCCACCATTACGGAAACCGGCCGGGCCACGCCGATGGCATAGGCCAGCTCCACCTCGGCCTTGCGGGCCAGACCGGCGGCCACAATGTTCTTGGCAACCCAGCGGGCCGCGTAAGCGGCGGAGCGGTCCACCTTGGTGGGGTCCTTGCCGGAGAAGGCTCCGCCGCCGTGACGGCCATAGCCGCCGTAAGTATCCACAATGATCTTCCGGCCTGTGAGGCCGCTGTCGCCCACCGGGCCGCCGATCACAAAACGCCCCGTGGGATTGATGTAAATGCGGGTATTGTGGTCCACCAGCTCCGAGGGAATCACCGGCTTGATCACGTGCTTGACCATATCCTTCTTCAGCCTTTCCAGCTTTACGTCCTCATCGTGCTGGGTGGAAATGACAATGGCGTCAATGCGCTTCACGGCGTCGCCGTCATACTCTACCGTCACCTGGGTTTTGCCATCGGGCCGCAGGTATTTCAGCGTACCGTCCTTGCGGACCTTGGCCAGCTGTTTGGCCAGCTTGTGGGAGAAAGAGATGGCCATGGGCATATATTCCGGGGTCTCATCGCAGGCAAAGCCGAACATCATGCCCTGGTCTCCCGCGCCGATCAGGCTGTTCTCATCGGTCTCGCCGTTTTTGGCCTCCTGGGACTCGTTGACCCCCATGGCAATGTCCGGGGATTGGGAGTCGATGGAGGTGAGCACCCCGCAGGTGTTGCCGTCAAAGCCGCAGGCCGGGTCATCGTAGCCAATTTCCTTGACTACCTGACGGGCTACCCCGGCGATATCCACATAGCAGGTGGTAGAAATTTCGCCCATTACATGGATGACCCCGGTAGTGGCGGTGGTCTCGCAGGCCACATGGGCCTGGGGGTCCTTCTCTAGGATGGCGTCCAGCACCGCGTCGGAAATCTGGTCGCAGAGCTTATCGGGATGGCCCTCGGTCACGGACTCGGATGTAAACAGTTTCATAAAAAATACCCCTTTCGTTAATTTCCAGGATAAATCCATCACATAAAAAATAGGACTCTCGAAAAACGAGGGTCCTTATTCCGCCTCATCTTTCGGGTCGGGCCGCAAACGCAGTCCTCCGCAGGAATTAGCACCTTGCAGTGTTGCGCTACAGGTTGCCGGGCATCACAGGGCCTGTCCCTCCGCCGCTCTTGATAAGGATTTATTCTGTTTTTCTATATTGTAGCACCGGGCTGGAAATTTGTCAACGGTGGATTGAAAAATTTTTCGGACTCTTCCGGCCTCCCCTACCCGGCCTACTGGAAGGAAAACCTCCGTCCTGTGGGCACACCGTTCTGCACTGGATGGTCTCCAAATCATCAGGATAGGCGCTTCTGCCGCTCTTTCAGCTTCCTGCCCGCTTTATTGCCTGCTGGCAAGCACTGGAGATAGTAATGAGGAAATCATTTCACGAAATCTGCCTCTGGGTCAAAAGCACTTTTCAAATACCAATCCATCGTATGCTTCCCCGTCCACAACATGAATGCCTGTCCGGCGTTTCACTTCCGCAAATCCCAGTTTTCGCGCACATCCGAGCATCCGCGCATTGCCGCTCCAGGTTTCCAGAACAAACCGATGTTCACCCAACCCGCGATAATAGTCCATAAAAGCGGTCAAAGCCTTTGCGCCGATTCCCCTGCCCCAAAAGGCCATCTCGCAGATTTCAATGCCAAGCGCCCGGACAGCATGATTCTCTTCCGCGTTTTTACTCTGATCAATCGATTCCCAGGGGACGAATTCATAATCTTCATTTAGATAGTAGGAGGACGCCGTGCCGATGTGGCGCCCGGCAGCTTCGATCTCAAAGCGCCAGCGGATCGCATCCTCAGATAGATTTGACATGATATGAGTCATATCTGTGCGTAATTCATCAGGGTCTACAGGTTCCAGTGTCATCCAGGGGGTATCAGCATAAAACCACGCGGTATCCGTATTCGTCCATCGGACTTCATCCTCCACATCTGAAAGCTGATAATCGCGCAGAGTGACCTCATCAAAAGAGATTTTCATATCCAGACCTCCTATAAAAGCCTTTGCGCAGAACGAATGCGTTCCCTTTAACCAGCAGCCATATTGTGTACTTGCAGCCGAACGCGCCTAAATATTCATCCCGCCGAGGGGTACAAATGAAATGCGCCCCCGGGCCAAGCTCTAAAATCCGCGTCCCGCAGAAGCAGGAATAGTATTCCTCCGTAACGCCCCTTATGTCGCATCCCGTCATTTTGCCTTCCTTTCCTCTTCCCTCCTGCGGCGCTTCCACTCCTCAATCTGCCTAAGCCGCTCGGTATAGCGGGCTTCGCTGCCCTGGGTGGTGGGCACATAGTATTTTTTCCCGGCCAGGGAATCGGGAAGGCACTGCATAGTGGTCAGCTTGGACTCGTAATCGTGGGCGTACTGGTAGCCCTTGCCGTAGTCCAGGTCCTTCATGAGCCGGGTGGGCGCGTTGCGGATGACCAGGGGCACCGGCTCGGCCAGCATCTTCTGGGCGTCGGCCGCGGCCGCCATGTAGCCGGACTCCAGGGCGTTGGACTTGGGTGCCAAAGAAAGGTACACCGCCGCATGGGCCAGGTTCACGCTGCACTCGGGCATGCCGATAAAGTGGCTGGCCTGGTACGCCGCCACGGCCACCTCCAGGGCCCGGCTGTCCGCCAGGCCCACGTCCTCGCTGGCAAAGCGGATCATCCGCCGGGCCACATACAGCGGGTCCTCCCCTGCCTCCAACATACGGGCCAGCCAATAGATGGCCGCGTCCGGATCGGAATTGCGCATGGACTTGTGCAGGGCGGAGATCAGGTTGTAGTGCTCCTCGCCGTTTTTATCATATAACAGGGACTTTTTGCTGATGCACTGCTCCAAAATCTCCGTGGTGACGGTGATCTGCCCTGTTTCGTCCCGCTGGCCGTTGAGCACCACCATTTCCAGCGTGCCCAATGCCGTGCGGGCGTCCCCATTGGCAAAGCCCGCCACCATGCCCAGCATGTCCGGGGCCATGCGGACCGGCTGGTCCCCAAAGCCCCGGGGGTCCGTAAGGGTGCGGGCCAGAAGGCCGGTCAGGTCCTCCTGGCTGAGGGCTTGAAGCACAAAGACCTTGCACCGGCTGAGCAGAGCCGAGTTCACCTCAAAGGAGGGATTCTCCGTGGTCGCCCCGATGAGGATGATGCTCCCCCGCTCCACAAAGGGCAGGAAAGCGTCCTGCTGGGCCTTGTTGAACCGGTGGATCTCGTCCACAAACAAAATGGTCTTTTCCCCCAGCAACCGGGTGCGCTCCGCCTCGTTCATCACCTCTTTGATCTCCTTGATGCCGCTGGTCACCGCGCTGAAGTTGATGAAGTTGGACTGGGTGCGCCCCGCGATAATGCGGGCCAAGGTGGTCTTGCCTACTCCGGGCGGGCCCCAGAAAATCATGGAGGGAACCCGGTCCTGGTCGATCATCTGCCGCAGGACCTTGCCCTCGCCCAGCAAATGCCGCTGGCCCACGAATTCCTCTAGGGTGCGGGGCCGCATACGGGTAGCCAGCGGGGTGTCCGCCTGGCTGGCCTGGAAAAATGTCTGCTGATTCATGGGGCGTTCCTCCCTTCCAGGGCCTCGCGCCGGTATTGGCTGGGCGCGCGGCCGGTCTTTTCCCGAAAGACTTTTGAAAAATAGGACGGGTCCGGGAAGCCCGTTCGCGCGGCGGCCTCGTTGACGCTGCACCCCTGGCGCAAAAGAGCCAGGCTCTTGCCGACCCGGTAGTCCAGAATGTACTGAAACAGCGAGGAACCCATCTGGCGCTTGAAGAAACGGCAGCACTCGCTTTTGCACAGGCCCACTTCCCGGGCGATCTCGTCCAGAGTCAGCCTCTCGGTATAATGCTGGTGGATGTACGCCAGGATCAGCCTCTGGCGGCGGAGCTTCTCCGGATCCTCCGCCGGAGCCTGGCGCAGGTCCTGGGCGCAGTTTCGAAAGAGGACCGCCCAGCAGCCTAAAAGGGCCCGCTGGACGTCCATCTGATAGAGAAGGGGCTTTTCGGCCAACAGCTGGTAGACCTGCTCCAGGCCGGCCAGCAGCTCCTTCTGCCAAGGCGTGGCCGGGTCCAGGGCCAGGGAGGGCAGCGAAGCGCTCTCCACAATGGGGGCCACATACTCCGCGCCGATGGCGCTGCCCTCGAAGCCGGCCAGCAGCCGGGGGTGGAAGGTCAGGGAGATGTAGTCGCAGTCGCCCCCGGACATGCTTCCGGCGTGCAGGGCTCCGGCGTTGCAGAACAGCCCCTGCCCGGCCTGCAGATCATATTTATTGTCGTTAACCCGGTATTCCATACGGCCCCCGGCAATCAAAGTGAATTCCACCTCGTCGTGCCAATGCCAAGGAAAGGAGCCTGTGGCATAAGAGGAAATCCGCTTGCGGTCCCCGTACACGGGGAACCCGTAGGTGCCGTGGAGCTTCAACTCCCTTTTTTGCCCGTCCCGGTTTAGTTCCACCGCTTGTCCCCTCCTTGGCTTAGTGGAATTTATTATACTGGATTTCCCGGGGAAAAGCAAGGGGCGGAAAGAGAAGGGAGTGGCCAAAAGCGTGTTTTATTATTCAGAGAAAAGCCCGTCAAGCGCAACGGTAAAAGTTTCGTCAACCTTTTCAAAGGTTGCAGGGTTCTTAGGGACGGAGTCCCTAAGCCGCCGGAAGCTTTCTAAATACTTCTATAGCAACGCCCTTCGGACGCTCCCAAAAAGAAGCTCTCCTATAGCATGACCTCCTCAGCCGCCGCGCACCAGCCGATCACCTCCGCGTCTCCATCCTCCCCGTCCACGCAGCGGTAGACCGGGGCATACTCCTTGCCGTCGCTGCCCAAGGCGCAGCCTTTTCGGTCGTCATAGAATAGCGTGACCCCAGTCTCCAATGTGACTTTTAAGCAAATGCGCACTGGCTCAGACGCGATTTCCTTTAAGATATGTACCGCTTCGCCGGTCCGAGTGGGTTCCAGTTCCATTTCCCGATACCTCCCTTCCCAGAATCACAATACCGCAGAACATAAATCCATGCAGCCATATGACATGTTCCTTTCCTCCTGCCCCAACCAGCCCCCTCCCAGCGCTGGCGCTCCCAAACGCGTTGCTGCCGCGTAGGAACACGGCAACGCCTTCTGCCCCATACGGGAACAGGCGGCGTTTGCCCGGCATCTATATTTTACCACAATATGACTGTTAGAGCAAGTCATGTCTTCCACAGTTTTTTCTCTTTTTCCATGGAGCAATGCGAAAAAGCGCCCTATACCAGCTTAGGGCCCGTGTGGAAAGTCGAAAAATTGTCATTTTTCATATGAGACCTGATTTATCCCATTTTTGCGGAGCCGCACAGCCGCAAAAAGAAAACCCGCGCCAGGGTGAATGGGCGCAGGTTTTCTCAGCAGTATCGGAAGGGCCTGACCGGCCTCAGGGTTTTCGAACTCGTTTTACTCTATGGGTGCGGGAAGCCACTCACATCAAATCTCGCAAAGCGAGAGCGCCCGCGGAGGATTATTTCTCCACGAAAAGGAACTTGCCGTCTTCCCAGCCGCAGCGGTACGCCCCCTGGGGCTTCAGCCAGCCCTCCAGAAGCTTTTCCGAGGCCAGGTCCTCGATCTTGCTCTGAATCACCCGGCGCAAGGGACGCGCGCCATATATGGGGTCAAAGCCCTGCTTGGCTATTTCCGCCACCGCTTCTGGGGTAAATTCCACGGTGATTCCCATATCCAGCAGCTTGCTGCGCAGGGTTTCCAGCAGCTTGGCGGCAATTTGGGCGGTATCCTCCTGGGTCAGCTTGTGGAAGACGATGACGTCGTCCACCCGGTTGAGGAACTCGGGCTTAAACAGTTTTTTCAGCTCGCCCATCACCAGTTCCTTGGTCTTCTCAAAGTCCCGGACGCCGCTTTCCCCGCCCGCGCCAAAGCCCAGCGAGGCCTGTTTCTCAGTGATCAGCCGGGCGCCCGCGTTGGAGGTCATTATGATCACCGTGTTTTTGAAGTCCACGGTCTTGCCCTGGGAGTCCGTGACCCGGCCGTCCTCCAAAATTTGCAGGAGGATGTTGAACACGTCCGGATGGGCTTTCTCGATCTCATCGAAGAGCACCACCGAGTAGGGCTTGCGCCGGACCGCCTCGGTCAGCTGGCCACCCTCGTCATAGCCCACATAGCCGGGAGGGGAGCCCACCAGCCGGGACACGGTGTGCTTTTCCATGTATTCCGACATGTCGAAGCGCGCCATGGCCTTCTCGTCCCCGAACATGGCCTCGGCCAGGGCCTTGCACAGCTCGGTTTTGCCCACGCCCGTGGGGCCCAGGAAAATGAAGGACCCAATGGGCCGGTTCTTGTCCTTCAGGCCGACCCGCCCCCGGCGGATGGCCTTGGCAATGGCGGAGACCGCCTCCTCCTGGCCCACCACCCGCTGGTGTAGGATTTCTTCCAGCTTGAGCAGCCGCTGGCTCTCCTCCTCGCTCAACTGAGACACCGGCACCCCGGTCCACATGGACACAATGCTGGCCACGTCCTCCCCTGTGACCACGCTGCCGCTGCGCTCGTTTTTCGCGGCCCACTCGTCTTTGGCGCGCTCCAACTGCTCCTGCAATTCCTTCTGCTGGTCCCGCAGGGCCGCGGCCCGCTCAAACTCCTGGGCGTTCACCGCCGCCGCCTTGTCGGCTTCCAGGTCCTTAATCCGCTTTTCCAGCTCCTGCAGGCCTCCGGGCGCGGTGAATTCCCGCAGCCGCACCCGGGAAGCTGCCTCGTCTACCAGGTCGATGGCCTTGTCGGGTAGGAAACGGTCGGAGATGTACCGGGCCGAGAGCCTTACCGCCGCGTCGATGGCCTCATCCGTAATCTTTACCTTGTGGTGGGCCTCGTAGCGGTCCTTGAGGCCTTGGAGAATCTGCACGGCCTCCTCCTCGGTGGGTTCGCCCACATTGACCGGCTGGAAGCGCCGCTCCAGGGCGGCGTCCTTTTCAATGTGCTTGCGGTACTCGCTGATGGTGGTAGCGCCGATGACCTGAAAGTCGCCCCGGGCCAAGGCGGGCTTGAGAATGTTGGCCGCGTCCGCCGAGCCCTCCGCCGCGCCCGCGCCGATGATGGTGTGCAGCTCGTCAATAAAGAGGATTACGTCCCCATCCTTTTTTACCTGGTCGATGGCGGCTTTGATCCGCTCCTCGAAGTCGCCCCGATACTTGGCCCCAGCCACCATGCCGGTCAGGTCCAGGGCGATGAGCCGCTTGTTCTTGAGGATCTCCGGCACATCGCCGTTGTGAATCTTCAAGGCAAGGCCTTCGGCCACGGCGGTTTTGCCCACGCCGGGCTCGCCGATGAGCACGGGATTGTTTTTGGTCCGGCGGGAGAGAATCTGGATTACCCGCTGGATCTCCTCGCTCCGGCCGATTACCGGGTCGATCTCCCCCTGGGCTGCTTTTGCGGTCAAATCATTGCCAAACTGTTCCAGCGCCGTGCCGGAGCCCTGGCGCTCCCCGTCCCGCTGGCCATTGGCCGCGGCTCCTCCGGCCATGGAGGAAAGCTCCCGCATCACCCGCTCCGGGTCGATGCCCATTATTTTTAGGAAGCGCATGGCATAGCAGCTTTCGTCCTGCATAAGGGCCACCAAAAGGTGCTCGGTGCCCACATAGCTGCTGTTCATCCGCATGCCCACCATAGAAGCGATTTGCAGAATCTGCTTGGTCCGGGGCGTAAAGCTCTCCGGAGTCAGGCTGGTAGGGCTTCCCGTGCCAATGCGCTCCCGCAGGAGCTTCTCATAGGCCTCGGCGCTGGCGCCCAGCTTGGCCAGCACGGTGCTGGCCACGCCGCTGCCCTCTTTCAGCAGCCCCAGCATCAGGTGCTCGCTGCCCACATAGTCATGGCCCAGCTCCTGGGCGGACTCCACCGCCAGATTTAGGGCGTTGTTGGCTTTTTCTGTAAATCCGTTGAACCGGAACATAAAATCACTCCTTGCATTCGCCATATTTATAAGATTGCGTTTCTTATTCCCATTTGGAGCATAGAGGCAGGGCCGCGCCTGGACGGACGGCTCCTATTCCACGCGCAGAGGCATTAGCGCCTCCCGCACCAGCTTCGCCCGAAGCTGGTCCCGTTCGCCCTCCTCCAAGCGCCGGCCAGCCTCCACCATCAGCGTGGCGGGCTGGACCCGCATATTCAGCCGGTTGAACTCCCCTAGCTCCACGCCTGCCAGCAGGCCCACGGATACCCCGGCCCGAGCCAGGGACAGCAGCTCCATGGCCTCGGAGCCGGAAAGCAGGCGCGCCGTCTTTAGGGTTCCCGCCGCCCGGGCCGCTTTATCCTGCCAAGCCGGGTTTTCCTTCATCTCCTGGCGCAGGCGGCGCTCCTCTTCCATCAGCTGGCCCGCGATGGAGGACAGATTCTCAATGGCCTGGCTTTCGCTGAGGCCCAGGGTGATCTGGTTGGAGAGCTGGTACACCTCCCCCACCGCCTTGCTCCCCTCGCCGAAAGCGCCCCGCAGGGTCAGCCCCAGCTTGGAGAGGTTGGCCGCTATGCGGGCCATGGACCCGGCCTCGGTCAGGGCCGGGAGGTGCAGGGCCACCGAGGCCCGCATGCCGGTGCCTAAATTGGTGGGGCATTGGGTTAGGTAGCCGAACTCCGGGTCAAAGGCAAAGTCCAGGCTTTCTCCCAGCAGGGTGTCGACGCGGTCGGCGGTCTCGGCGGCTTCCTCAAGGGCGAGGCCTTCCCGCAGCACCTGGATACGCAGGTGGTCCTCCTCGTTAAGCATAATGGAAAGGCTCTCGTCCTCCGAGGCCAGCACGGCCTTGCCCTGCCGGTCGCTGACAAACTCCGGGCTTACCAGCCGGCGCTCCGCCAGGGATAGGGCCTCCTCCGGGGAGAGGTCCTCCATGGGCAGAAACCGGAACTCCCGGGAGAGCACGCTGTTGCCGTCCAACAGGGCGGATTTGGCCAGCTGGGCCACTTGGGCCTTTTGCTCCAAACTGGCCCGGGCCGGGAAGGGCTGGCGGCGCAGGTTGCGGGCCAGCCGGACCCTGGTGCTGCACACCACATCGGCGGAATTGCCGGACCGTTCATACCATTTCAAACCACTCTCAGCCATTTTGTTCCATCTCCTTTATCTGGTCCCGCAGCACGGCGGCTTCTTCAAAGTTTTGCTCTTCAATGGCCTTTTTCAACAGGCGCTTCTTTTCGTCCAGAGGCGATTCCTCCACCGCCACCAGCTGCTTGTGGGGCTCCGCCACACGCAGGGCCGAGCTTCCTGGGGACTTTCCCTTGTGCCGGGCCGCGCCGTGGATGCGCTGGACCACCGGCAGAAGCTGGCCGCGGAAGGTCTGGTAGCACTGGGCGCAGCCGATTTTGCCGGACTTGGAGATCTCCCCAAAGCTGGCCCCGCAGCCGGGGCAGCGCTTTACCTCCTGGGCCGGAGCTTCGCCCAGCAAGCCCCCCAGCAGGCTCCCAAATCCGCCCCAGTCGGTCCAAAGATGCCCATAGCCTTGCTTTTGGGCACAGCTGGCGCAGAGGTGCATTTCCGTAAGCTGTCCGTTAAGGACGGTTTTAATGTGTGTGGTGGCGGGCTTCTGTCCGCAGTGCTGGCAAATCATAACAAATCCTCCTTTGCTTGTTGCGCATTCTACTTTTCTAAAATTATGTCCTTGTGACTAAAAGCATATTCTTGTAGATCATGGCCCGGACCGTGTCCCGCAGCTCTTTGGGCACCGCCGCCAGGGCCTTCTCCGAGGTGGCCGCTTGGATTAGCTCCGCGGCCCGCTGATCCAGCACGCCCCGCTCCAGCATATTCACCAGCATGGCTCGGGCCGTGGCGCTGTCCAACGCGCTGCCTACGCTGTTGACGATGTGCATGATCATATCCGCCGTGGAAAGCTGTAGGCGCGTGATGCGGATGTAGCCCCCGCCTCCCCGCCGGCTTTCCACCAGGTATCCCTGCTCCGGGGTAAACCGGGAGGTGAGCACATAGTTGATCTGGCTGGGCACGCAGCCCAGAAAACTGGCCAGCTCGTTGCGCTGAATCTCCGCGATGCCTCCGGCCCGGTTCAACAGCTCCAGAATGTAGTTTGCCACGCTGTCGCTGATTCGCATAGTTTCCACCTCTATTTGTCTTTGACTTTCTTTGACTTTAGTTTACACACTTTCCTGTCTGCTGTCAAGGTCAAGAAAAGTCAAATAGGTCGCCGCAGCCTTTCTCCATGAGTTAATCTCTCCTGTTTCCTTCGATTATCTCTTAAAATCGCGATTTTTAAAAAAATCTTCTTTCATCGTCACAACTTCCCCGCCAGGGAATAGTATGGAATGTAAACGAAAGGAGGCGCTACCAAATGTGTAACAACGGTTGCTCTTGGATCATCATCATCATCCTGCTCCTGCTCTGCTGCGGCGGCTGCGGCAACGGCTTCGGCGGCTTCAGCAACAACAACTGCGGCTGCAACAACGATTGCGGCTGCGGCAACAGCTGCTGCTGATGACTTTGGGCCTGCGGCCCAAGTCAAGCATTGGGCCCGCGGTCCAACGTACGCGCTAAGCTAGCCGGCTCGGTTACGTCCTAGGCGAAACACCAGAGCCTGCGAGGCACAAAAAGAGGGTGCTGCCAGAAATGGCAGCGCCCTCTTTCCTATTTCAGCACGCATAGAGCCTGTACCAGGCGGCTCGATTTGCCAATGAGGCGGTATAACCACCAGAAGCCCTTAGACCGAAGCGGCCATCAGCGCTTCCTCCAAGGCCCGGGCCAGCTGGTCGGGGCAGGAGGTTTTCTTAAAGCCGCATTTGATATCTTTGCAGCGCTTGATATATTCCTCCACGGTCATGCCCTGGGCCAAAGCGGCCACTCCCTGGGTGTTGCCGTTGCAGCCGCCGGTGAACTGGACGGATTGAATCACGCCGTCTTCCACGACAACATCGATCTTCTTGCTGCATACCCCTTTTGGTGTGTAGTGGATTTCCATCTTGATCATCCTTTCCGAATTACTTGTTTTAATGTAGCAGATTTCTTCGGAGTTGTCAAGCGGGAAATGTCAACGGGAAGCGGCCGGGCAGAGCGCCCGCACCGGCCTGGGAGCCAGAAAGCCCCGGCTCTTTTTATGTCCCCTATCATTTGGAAAGGCCGTCCCGCTCCTCCCGCAGAAGCCGTTCCGGCGTAAAGCCCCGGGAGGCCGCGTTGAAAAGAACCACGTCCACCACCGCCAGGGCCAGGGCCAGCACAGCCAGCACCAGGGCGTTTAGCCGGAGGATTCCGGTAAGCTGGACCAAATACAGCACCACCACGGGCAAAATCAGGTAGCCCATTGTCTGCAGGGACTCCGCCGTGCTGTGCACCCGGTTGAGAATGAGCCCAACAAAGACCACGGAGAATAGGGACAGGGCCGGCGCCAGCAGCAGAACCAGCACCAGCCAGTCCAGGCTGAGCAGCAGGGGCGCGCCGGTGAAAAGCCCCGCGATCATCAGCGTGATGCCAAAAAGCAAAAAGGACGCGCCGGAAATCAGCACCGAAAGGATCGTGCAGCCCGTCACTTTGGCGTTGAACACGGCCTTTACATCTAAGGAAGTGAGCAGCAGAGTCTCGAAGGTGCCGGTCTCCCGCTCGGTGACGAAAGCACAGCTGGCCGAAGCGGCCGCTGTGAGGATGGGGACGCACAAGAACAGCAGCGGGCAGAGCAGCTCTTTAAACGCGACCTGCCAGGCGCGGCGGTACTCCAACCCTGCCGCGCTGGAGGGAAGCAGGGATAAAATCCGTTCCGGAACTTGGGCCCCGTCCGGTACCGGCAGCAAGGATATGGCGGAAAAATACACGATGGGGGTCAGCACCACCAGCGCCACTGGCAGGAACATCAGCAGCGCCCGCAGGCCCCGGCGGGCCCACAGCTCTCCCATGTCCTTGCGCACCAGCAGCAGGTCGCCGGAAGAAAGAAGCTTGCGCTTCTCCCCCTTCTTTTCGGGCCTTGCCGCCCTTTGGGCGCGGCCCGCCCGGTTACTGGTCGCCACGAATCTCCGCCCCCCTTCTCCGGCCGCCCTCTAGGTACGCCCGGTATACCTCCTCCAATGTGGGCCGGGCCAGCTTGGCCTCGAACAGGCCGGTCCCCTGGGCCACAGCCTGGCTGATGAGCTCCGGCATTTCCGCCTCGGAAGCGATTTCCTTCTGCCAAAGGCCGTCTTCCAGCCGGAAGCCCTCTGGCCCCTCCTGCCCTTGGGCCAGCCGCAGAGCCGCTTTCAGCCGGACGCCAGCCCCGACGCGCAGAGTTTCGAAATCGCCCCGAGCCAGCAGCTGGCCCCGGTGCAGCAGGGCGAAGCCGCTGCAAATACCCTGCGCATAATTCATATTTTGTGTGCACATCAAAATGGTTACGCCTTCCTCCTCCCGTAGGTAGAGCAGCAGGCCCTTCACCCGCTCGGCGGTCTCCCGGTCCATGCCCGCGCCCTCCTCGTCCAACAGCAGCACTCGGGGCCGGTGGAGCAGCGCCCGGGCCAGCCCCGCCCGGAACAGCACCCCGGTGGGCAGACTGCCGGGCCTCTGGTCCCGGTCCTCCCAAATGTTTAACCGGTGGAGCAAAAACGAAATGCGCTCGATTCCATCATTTTCCGGCACGCCGTTGACCCCGGCATAAAAGCGCAGGTTCTCCATTAAGCTCATGCTGCCGTAAAGCCGGGCGCTTTGCAGCGCCACTCCGGCCATGCTGTGCAGGCGCGCCGCCTCATAGGCAGGGTTAAGGCCCAAAACGCCGCACTCGCCAGAGGTGGGCCTTCGCAGGCCGGCCAGCAGACGGACCAAAGTGGTCTTGCCCGCGTCCGCGCCGCCCACGCAGGCAAAGGCGGCCCCCTCCGGTACCTTTAGGTTCACGCCCCGCAGCGCCGGAGTCGCGCCGTATATTTTGCTCAGGTCAAACGCTGTGATCACGTCCACTCGCATTCCTCCTTAGACTGGAATTCTGTAAAGTAAAAGATCTTTACCGCGCCTCCGATGTGCCGTGCTCCCGTAAGTAGGTGGCTTCCAGGTCCGCCAGGTGGAGCTTTACCGCCAGAGGATACCGGTCATAGGCATTGCTGATGGCAAAGCTTCCGCCTCGGGCCGCCTCGTCAAACCCGCCCATGTGCCAGCGGATGGCCATGGCCTCGGCGGGTTTTAGGCGCAGGAAGCGCTCAATCAGATACACGGATTTTTCCCCGTGTCCATAGGGAAACGCGTCCTCCACCGTATAGAAGGGCTTTTTCTCCCATTGGCCGGTCTCGTCGTTCTTTACGTTGCGGGTCGCGGTTTTGTAAAACTGGGCTTTGCACACATCATGGAGCATCCCGCACAGGGCGAAGCTCTCCTCGCTGTCGCCCTCGTCAAAATATTTTTCCCGCAGCACCCGGTATACGTTCAGGCTGTGCATGGCCAGCCCGCCGGGGCAGGCGCAGTGAAACTTCGTGCTGGCCGGGGCTGTGAAAAAGTCCGTGCCCGCCAGCCAGGAAAGAAACCGCTCCGCGCCCTCCCGCTGTACTTTCTCCCGGAATAGGCTCAGAAACTCTTCCCGCGTGGCCTGGATATCCTCGTTGGTCCTTTCCATGGACGCACCCTCTTTTCCCAATATTATGATATAAAACCTGACTCCCTCCCCCAGGGCAGGGCACCCCGCCGGGAGCTTCTAACTGGCGTAGTTTTTTGGAGTTTTACGGAGTGGCCTCCATGCGCAAAGTTCGCGCATTACGGCAAGACCGTGGGGCTCCGCCCCACCCCCGCAACCTTTGTAAAGGTTGACGAAACTTTTACTGTTGCGCTTAGCGAGCTTTCCCCTTGCTACAACACTCCCTTTGGACACTCCCCGTTGCTTTGCCCAAACTGCGGGGGCACCCCGTTAAACGGAGCGGAAGCCTTTGCCGATGATTTCGCTGGTGTTGGTGATAAACATGAAGCAGTGGGGGTCGATCTCTTTGCACTTTTGGCGCAGGCGCACGGCCTCGCCACGGCGGCAGGCAATGAGCACCACCTTGCAGCCTGTATGGGAGTAGGCCCCTTCCGCATCAATTACGGTGGAGCTGTGATTCATCTCATGAATGATATAGTCGTTGATCTCCTCCGGCTTGGAGGTAACAATGGAAAAGAATTTGCATAAGTTGATGCTCTCAATGACGGAATCCACCACGAAGGCCTTTAAGAACAGGCCCAAAAGGGAGAACAGCCCAGTGCGCATTCCGAACAAAACGCAGGAGGACAGGGCGATGAGCCCATCGCTGAACAGCAGGGCCGTGCCGGTCTCCTGCACATTGGTGTACTTTTTCAAAATCATGGCCACAATGTCCGTGCCGCCGCTGGACGCGCCATAGTTGAACAGCAGGCCCGAACCCACCGCAGGCAGCATGATGGCAAAGCACAGCTCCAAAAGGGGCTGGTCCGTGAAAGGGGCCTCCATAGGGTATACCTTTTCCAGCAGCCAGGTCTCAAAGGAGAACATCAGGCTGCAATAGGTGGTCCAGAAGCCGAAGTCTTTGCTCAAAAAGAGAAAACCCACGATCAAAAGCCCCACATTGATGACGGACATCAGCGTGGCCGAAGACATGCCGGGAATCAGCTTGTTTAGAATGATGGCGATGCCGCTGACCCCGCCGGTGCTGAAATTGTTGGGGAACTTGAAAAAGTACACCCCGATGGAGAGCAGCAGCACTCCCGCATTGATGGTCAGAAAACGCTTGGCGTTTTTCCGGATCACCTGCGGAAGCGCCGCCCGCTTGTGACTCTCTTCCTCCATGTTTGTTACCTCCAGTTTCATCTTTTTTGGTTGCCCCAGAGAGGCCTTATCCCCCAGATTTTACCACCCTTTGGCCCATTTTACAACCCATTTCGACCAAATTATTTCTTAATAAAAAACGACCGCGCTTTGACACGCGGCCGTTTCTCTTCGTAATTTAGCGAACCAGTCCCTCCAGAAACTTCACCGCCGCGCCAATGTCCCGAGCGGGGTCGTCGCCCACTTCCCGCTCAATGGTCAAAAAGCCCTTGAAGCCAATTTCATCCAGAGCCTTTAGATAGTTGGGGAAGTCCACGTCCCCCTCGCCCAAGGGCAGCTCGATGAAGGAGGGCGAGGCAAGCATGTCCTTCTCCGCCAGGCCATAAACGATCTCCGGCTCTTCATAGCGCAGCCGGCGGCCGTCTTTGGCGTGGGTGTGGACAATGTAGTCCTTCAAGGTGCGCACAGCCTCTACCGGGTCATCGCCGGTGACCATGACAAAGTTGGCCGGGTCCAGGTTCACCGCCACGCCGGTGGAGTGCAGGCCGTCCAAGAAGCCCTTAAGGGTCTTGGCCTCCTCGGGGCCGGTCTCAATGGCGAAGTGGGCCCGCAGGGAGTCCGCGTAAGCCGCCAGCTGGCCGCAGGCGTCCTGCATTACGGCATAGCGGGGATGCTTCGGGTCGCCGGGCACTACGCCGATGTGGGTGGTGACCACATCGGTCTCCCACTCCTTGGCCAGGTCCAGAATGCGCTTGCTGCGCTCAATGAGTCCGGGATTTTTTTCCGGGTCGTCAAACCGGCCAATGTCGCCGCACAGGGCGGACACGGTAAGGCCGTGGTCCTTCACGTCCTTGAGCATGTCCCGGCGCTTCTCCGGGCTCAGCTTTTCCGGGACCATGTCCCCGTCCGTGACGCGGATCTGCACGCCGGAAACCCCCAGCTCCGCAGCCTTGTCCAGGGCGCTGTGAAAGTCCAGCCGAAAGGATTCCAGCAGGACGCCAATGGGAAAATGATACATACTATGTTAGCTCCTTTCCATCTTGACTTCTACGACACACCGGGCTCCGCCCGTTTTAATGGTTTCCAGAAGCTCCACTTCCGCCTCATGGCCCAGCACCTGACGGAAGAGCCCCCTTACATGGCCCAAGGTGCACAAGCACCAGGTCCTTGAGATGGGCTCCTCCACCCGCTTGACGCAGGCACAATAGCATTCCGGGTAGATAAGTCGGACCCCGCCGGGCACGGCCTCCAGCGTAACGTACTTCTCTTTTTCGTTGAAGAGGGCGGCAAACTCCTCCAGGCTGGCCGAGGATTCCAGATACCCGCGCATCCGGCGGGCCAGCGCGGCTCCCGCCTCGCAGTGGCAGCGGGCGCGGACCGCCTCGATGTCATCAGGCGAAAGATTCTCTTCCAAAAACCGGCACTGCTCCTTGGCCCAGAGGAATTTCTTCCGGTAGTCCGCCGACTTGGAAAGAGGGTGTTCCTGGGCAAACCGGATGGCCGCCTCCTCGTCCAGCTGGGCCAGGCTGTCATAAAAACGCAGGGCATGGGCGTTGTCGTTCTTCGGCATAACGCCCTCCTCTTAGGCCAGCACGATCTCTCTGTGCTGCTCGGCGGAGTCATAGATCGCCTGCATCATCTGGGCGGTGACGATCACCGTGTCGATGTGGGAGGCCAGCTTCTTGCCGGTCTTAATGCAGTCGATAAAGGCGTCGATCTCGTTCTGGAAGTGGTCGCGCATTTTGAACTGGGGCGTGCTGCTCACCAGCGCGCCGTTCTCCGTGGTGTAAAGGGTAAAGTCCGCGCCATAGTTCAGACGGATGCCCGCCTTGTCGCCCATGAAGTCAATGTACTGCTCGGACACGCCGATGTTCTGGGCCCAAGCGCCGTTCAAGGTGATCACCGGCCCCGCGGTGCGGATCATGCCGGTAACGGAGTCGTCCACATCGTAAACGCCGCTCTCCTTATTGCTGCTGGCCTCGGCCCACATGTTCACATAGGTGTAGTTCTTCATGTCGCGGCCCAGCTTGCAGAAGGTCTCGCCGGACACGGTCTTCACGGCGGGGTCGCCGCAGCAGTACATGACGATGTCCAGGTAGTGCACGCCCCAGTCGATGAGGGCGCCGCCGCCGGCAATGGCCTTGGTGGTGAACGCGCCGCCCAGGCCCGGAATGAACCGGTGGGCCCGGAAGCTGGCGTATACATGGTGGATGTTGCCCAGCCTGCCCTGGTCGATGTACTCTTTAATGCGGTTTACGCCGTCATTGAAGCGGTTGACCACGCCGATGTTCAGCACCCGGCCGGTCTCGTGCTGGACCTTCTGCATTTCCAGGGCCTCCGCATAGGTGCGGGCGGCGGGCTTCTCGCAGAGCACGTCCTTCCCGGCGCGCATGGCGTCAATGGCGATCTGGGCGTGGACATTGTTCGGGGTGCAGACGGACACCGCCTGGATTTCCGGGTCCTTCAGCACGTCGTGATAGTCCTCCACAGGGGTTCCGCAGCCGTATTTGTTCACCGCGGCCACGGCCCGTTCCCGGATGATGTCGCAGAAATATACGATCTCCGCCTCCGGGTTGTTCATATAGGACGGGATATGGGCTGAATTGGCGATGGTGCCGCAGCCGATGACAGCAACTTTCATAATGGATAACACTCCTTTTGCCGGGGGTCAAGCCCCTCTTTACAGGTGATTATACCCTATCATTCCAGAAAAAGCAAACCCTTTTTGAAAAATAATTTCACAGTGCGGAAAAGCTCGGAAAAACGCGTTGTGGGCCGGATGGACGGCCCACATTTTGAACTATTTTCCCCTCTGCCCGGCAGAAAGCCTTCCTGGCGCGGCGTTAAATCTCCATGAGCTTCGCGCTCACGCCCCGGATGCCGTTGAGCTCTTCCAGCATTTGGCCGGCCTCGCCCTCTTTGCCGCAGACTTGCAGCAGAATCAACCCATCGTCCGAGCAGGCCTCTCCGGCCTCGTGCATGCCGATGCGCATTTTAATCTGGCAGCCATGCTGGGTCAGGGCCTCCTGCAGCTTGGGCGCGTTGGCCCGGCGGTGGTCCACCCGCAGGCCCATGATCTGTGATTTCATCGCTCTCTCCCCTTTCCGGTTTATGGGGATAGTCTGCGCTGGCTTTCCACATTTTATGCTGGGACAGGCCGCCTTTTTCCCTCCGCCTGCTCCAGCACCACCCGCAGAACCGCTACGCACCCGGTCTGTTCCGGCGTAAAGGTAAACTCCTTGCCGGTCATGTGCCGGTGAATCGCCTCCAACCCGCGGGCCTTGTCCGCGTGGGATTCCAAAATCTGGGCCCGGCCAAAGCCGACAACGCTTTCGTAGGCGAAGCTATGGGCGCAGGCGATCTCGCCTTCCAGCAACTGATGCCCGCCATCGAACTCCACGCAGACCTGCGGGTTCTCCCGGATGACGTCAAGCTTTTTTCCTTCCCTGGCCCCGTGGAAATAGAGGGTGATCTTCCCCTCTTCCAGCTCTGCCCCAAAGTTTAAGGGGACGATATAGGGCACATTGTCCCGGCACATGGCAAGGCGGCACACTTGACAACGGGATATGATCTGCATAATGGCTTCGTTTCCTGTAACCTCACGGTCCTTCCGGCGCATATTCTTCATCCTTTCTCATGAATCTAGACCAATTATAACTGACTTTTCGAGAAAAGGCAAGCGCTCTTGACATACCTTTCCGGCTGCTGTATAGTGAACACAGTGCAAAGCCGCGCAGCTTGGAGACCGGCACGTACTGGTTTTCAAGCGCCTTTGCTATGTAATCCGGTTGTGGAAAAATATGTGGAAAAGGAGAATTCCTGTGAAAAACTACACGCAGGTCTACGTGGAGAACAGCTTGGAGGCCGCAAAAATGTACTGCGATGCTTTTGGCGCGGAAATTACCCTGGAGATGAAAAACCCGCAGGGAACGGCTTATGAGCACTGCGAATTGTCGGTAAACGGCGAAGGCTTTTTGGCCTTGGCTGAAGCGGAAAACCCCTGCGACGTTCAGATGGTCCACAAACTGAAATGGGAAACCATGACCTTCAATGTCTTTGAGATGGGCAGCGAGGAAGCGGTCCGGCACGCGTTCCAGGTTTTGAGCGGCGGCGGGGTTGTGATCCATCCAATCCATGCGCTCCCGTGGAGCACCTGCTGCGCAACCGTGATTGATAAGTTCGGCGTTTGCTGGTGGATCTCAATTTAGGGCGTAGTCCGCATAAGTGAACAAATGAAACGGGTACAGGCTTGAAAGCTTGTACCCGTTTTTTCTATTTACTTCTTTTTTACCGGGATCAGCAGATCCAACTGGGTGGTCTCCGGCTCGCCCTCCGCAGCCTCCTGGATGTGGTCATAAAAGTTCAAGTGCTCCTCCAGGCAGCCGTACATGTCCTCCGGCGTACCGGAGCCGTTGATCTCATACTCTTCACTCTCGTATGCCCAGCCGAACAGCCACTGCCACTCATGGAAATTGCCCATCTGGATGCAGTGGGCCGCGTATGTCCCGCCGGGAAAATGTTTCTTCTCCAAGGGCGCGGGCACGTCCATATCGTCCGGAATGGTCACCCAGAACTCATAGCCGTACTCTCCCCCCTCCGGCGGCGGGTTGGGATGGTTAAAGCCGTACTGCCTCACACTGCTGCCGGTCTCCCACAGCTTGTTTTTACGGGCAAAGTCCGCGATCATCCGCCCGGCGTGGTCCTCCGGGTCCGGGCCGATGTAATGGGCCGCGGCCACGGTGGCGGCGGGCAGGTGCACGATGCGCACGTTGGTGAGCTTGCCTTGTTCCTGTTCCGCTCTGTTCAGGTCTTCCATGGTCTTTCGCTCCTTCTGCTTTATTTGTTGGCTGAGGAGAGACGGCTCCACCGCCAGGCCTGCCAAACCCGTAAGCCCCGCCAGCTGGGCGTCGTCCAGCAGCACCTTCCCTGCCGGGAGCCAGTAGCGGCCTTTCAGCACGGCCAGCAGCTCTTGCAGAATGTCCCGAATGGAGCCCAAAGCGTCCAGCTCCCCCTCCAGCTCTTTCAGCTTATCTTGAAACACCTGGATGGCCGCTTGGGCGCTGGGGTCGTCCAAAATCCGCTTTACCTGCCGCAGCGGGATGCGCAGCTTGCGCAGAAGCACGATCTGCCGCAGGCGGGCCAAAGCTTCCGGGTCGTAGAGGCGGTAGGCATAGCCCTCCCGGCGGCGGCTCCGCACCAGGCCCAGCTCCTCATAATACCGGAGCATCCGGGTGGACAGGCCCAGAGACCGGGACACCTCCGTTACCGTCATTTGATCCACGGCTCTCACTCCTCTCAAGGGCTATCATAAGGTACGACACGGTGTTCAAGTCAATGGATTTTAAAAAATTATTTTTCTATTCTTACAATAGAGAAAACGCCATCCCGCTCTGCCCGGTTCCCGAACACCTTTTCCAACAGCCTGACGTCAATCTTCCAGGTGGCGGCAACGCAAATGCCTCCCCCCGGCTTCAGCACCCGCCTGCACTCCTTCTCAATTGCCTCCCACTGTGGAAACACATGGGCAAAGGCATTATAGAAAAAAACCGTATGGAAAGATTCCGCGGGATAACTCATGCAGGACGCATCCATTTGCTGAAAATAGATGTTGTCATGGTCAATCAGCCGCAGGTTCCGGCTGTTCAAATCGATACAGGAAACGCTGCGGGCATAGCGGGAGGCTGAGTTGGTGAATTCCCCCACGCCGCAGGCCACCTCTAAAATATCCTTGCTTTGGATTTCTGAAATCAGCCTCCGAACCAGCAAGTCCGTGTTTTTCACCGCGCTGCCCCCTCCTTCCGCAGCATGTCCCCGCTCCAGCTGAGAATCAGCTGATAGGCCCTCTCGGTCTGCTCCGGCGAAAAGCCCGAGAGGCGGCGGTCCATGGTCAGGGCCAGCAGCTCCTTTTCCCGGCCCTCCAGCACCTCTTGCAGCTCCGCCTTGGAGGCATAGTAGCTTCCATCCCGCTGCATGGCAAAAAAGCGCAGGCAGAAGAAGATGGGCTTTTCCAGCTCCCGCAGGGCGGCGTTGGGGTCCGGACTGTACAGGTAGCTGTGGCAGGCCATGTGGTATAGATTGGAGGCCTGCACCCCCAAAGCCTCCCGGCCGTCCAGCGGACTCATGTCCGGCAGCAACGCCAGCAGGTTTCCCAGCACCGGCTTGGTGTCCAGCAGCAGGCCGTACAGGTCGAAGCCGGGCCAGCAGCGCAGCTCCGCCTGCCCGCAGATGAACCCGCAGGCTTTATGTCCTTCCGGCATGGCCCGCACCAAGCTCCGGTACTGGTCCAAATCTTTGAGCTCCACCCGGTCCAAAATGGCGACAATGTCAATGTCGCTCTCCTCCGTGGCCTCCCCCCGGCCATAGCTGCCCTGGTACCCCACAAAGCGCAGCCGTCCGCCAAAGGCCTTCATCAGCTTTTCCGCCAGCTCTCCCGCCCAGCTTTCAATATCGATGATCATATTCGTTTCCCCCCGAATTTTTAACATCAATTTCCAAAGTATTCTTCTCTTGCACGCGGCTATTCCCTCTCCGCGTTAATCAGGGCCGCCAGATTGTTGAAGTGCATCTGCATCAGAGCCATCCGGTCAAAAAGGGCTTCTTCCAGTGTGCATCCGCCATATACCCGGCTTACCTGCTCTTCCGTCCACGGGTCCCCAATTTCCTCCATTCTCTCGATAAACGTCCGAATTTCCGACTGATTCATCACGCGCAACCCCTTTCCCGCCTTCCTTTGGTAAAAATGGTCAAGAGACCCCGCGGAAAGGAATCCTACGGGGCCTCTTGGCAGTCAAATTATAAACAGCTTGTCCTTAGATGGAGGCGAAGTACTTGATGGTGCGGACCATCTGGCTGGTGTAGCTGTTCTCGTTGTCGTACCAGGAAACGACCTGGACCTGATACAGACCGTCGCCGATCTCGGTGACCATGGTCTGGGTGGCGTCGAACAGGGAGCCGTAGGTAATGCCGATGATGTCGCTGGACACCAGGGGCTCCTCGGTGTAGCCGAAGGAGTCGGAGGCGGCGGCCTTCATGGCGGCGTTGATGCC
>CAOKRG010000031.1 GCA_948471095.1 uncultured Oscillospiraceae bacterium | reverse complement strand
TTCTTAAGCCGCCGGAGACAAGTAGAAAGGAGAAAGAATGGCACAGAGAATTCGGAACATGACGGAGGGCAGCCCGGTGAAGCTGCTCTTAACTTTTGCCCTGCCGCTGATGGTGGGGAACGTCTTTCAGCAGCTGTACACGGTGGTGGACACCGCCGTGGTGGGCCAGGTGGTGGGGGTCAAGGCCCTGGCCGCGCTGGGGGCCTCGGACTGGCTGAACTGGCTGGTGCTCAGCGTGGTGCAGGGTTTTGCCCAGGGGTTTTCCATCTTGATGGCCCAATACTTCGGGGCCAAGGACTACCGCCAGCTGTCCCGGTCCGTGGGGGTCTCCGCCAGCCTGTGCGGCATTGCGGCGGTGGTCATTCTGGCGGTCAGCCAGCTCTGCGCCCTGCCGGTGCTGCGGCTGCTGAACACGCCTGGGGACATCATCGGCGACTCGGTGCTCTATCTGCGCATCATCTTCGGGGGCATCCCGATTGTGGCGGCCTATAACCTGCTTGCCTCCATCCTGCGGGCCCTGGGCGACAGCAAAACGCCCCTTTACGCGGTGGTGGTGGCCACGGTGGTAAACATCGCCCTGGACCTGCTGTTCGTGATGGGCCTGCGCTGGGGCATCGCCGGGGCGGCGGGGGCCACGGTGATCGCCCAGGCGGTCTCCACGGTATACTGCTTTGTAAACGTGCGCAAGATCAGCATTCTTCAGCTAAAGCCCGCCGACTTTAAGCCCGACCCGGCCATGAGCCTGGCCCTCTTAAAGCTGGGCTCCCCGGTGGCCCTGCAAAACGGCATCATCTCCGTGGGCGGCATGGTGGTCCAGTCGGTCATCAACCGCTACGGCATGCTGTTCATCGCGGGCTTTACCGCCACCAACAAGCTGTACGGCCTTTTGGAGATCGCCGCCACCTCCTATGGCTACGCGGTCACCTCCTTTGTGGGCCAGAACCTGGGCGGGGGGCTGGTTAAGCGGATCAAGCGGGGCATGCGCTCCGCCGCCGTCATCGCCCTCTTGACCTCGGCGGTCATCGCCGCGGCCATGCTGCTTTTGGGCAGGCTCTTTTTGGGGCTGTTTATCTCCGGCACGCCGGAGGAGGTGGAGGCCTCCATGCGGATTGCCTACCACTATCTGGCCATTATGAGCCTGTGCCTGCCGGTGCTCTACATGCTGCACATCTACCGCTCGGCCCTTATGGGCCTGGGCGATACGGTAGTTCCTATGGTCTCGGGCTTTGTGGAGATGGTCATGCGCCTGGGCATTGCCATGCTGCTGCCCCTGGCCATTGGCCAGGAGGGCATTTTCTACGCGGAGGTAGGAGCCTGGACCGGGGCGGCGGTGCTGCTGGTGACGGCCTATTACGCGCGCGTGCGCCGGCTGTCCCCTGACGGCGCGGGGCGGAGCCTGTCCCGCAAGTGACATCAAGCATTTCTCCCGGCCCCTGTGGTATACTGCTTTCTGTCAGGAGGGATGAACCTTGTACCATCACAACGAAGCCGTACAGCGGATGATCGACTGGACGGAGCGGAACCTGCGGGAAGAGGGGCTGGGGCTGCTGGAGATGTCCCGGGCGGTGGGCTACTCGCCCTGGTACTGCTCCAGCCTGTTCCACCGGGTGTGCGGCTGTACCTTGAAGAGCTACGCGGCCCGCCGGCGGCTGAGCCAGGCGGCGGTGGAGGTGCGGACCAGCCGCCGGCGTATTTTGGACATTGCGCTGGACTGGGGCTTTTCCAGCCAGGAGGCCTTTACCCGGGCCTTTCGGGAGGCCTATGGCTGCACCCCCGCCGCCTACCGCAGGGAGCCCCGGCCGATTCCGCTGTTTATGGGCAAGGACGTATTCCACCCCTGGCAATATTCCGCGATGCGGGAAGCATCGGAAGAAGGAGGCAGCGGCATGAACAGGCAGGAACTGAGAGAGGCAAGGGTACGGGTGGAGTACATCCCCGCCCACAAGTACATCGGCATTTGGGACAAGGAGGCCGCCGGCTACGGCGGCTTTTGGGAGCGCCACGACTGCGACCAGGTCTGCGGCGTCATCGAGAGTATGCGGGACAAGTCCCACCCGGTGGTGGCCCCGCATACGGCGGGCTGGCACTATGTGGATGGGGAGCGCCGCTATTTTTACGGCTTTGGCGTCCCCAAGGACTACAGCGGCCCGGTGCCGGAGGGTTTTGAGATGAGGGCCTTCCCCGGCAGCTATTACCTGGTGTTCTACCACCCGCCCTTTGACTACATGGAGAACAACGGCGAAGTGATGGGCCGGGTGGAGGACCTTGCCTGGAATTACAACCTGGAGGACGGGCGGCCCGACCCCAGCGGCCTCAGCACCGCGGAGCGGGGCGGCGGCCGGTTCCTGTGGAACGAGGACCAGTGCCAGTGCTGCCAGCGCCACTACCCGGAGGGCATTGGGTACGAGGTGCTGCGGCCGGTAAAGCTGAAGTGAGCTCCAGCGCCTTACCCACAAAAAGAGAGCCAGCCCATCTGGGCCAGCTCTCTTTTTTCTTGGAAAAATACGCGCCGTTTAGGCGAAGGGGTTCTCCGACGGATACAGCATCCCCTTGGGCTGGTTAAAGCCGGTATCCTCCACGCCCAGGAACTTGAACACCTCGAACAGCGCCCTGCCGTGGTGGCCGAAGGCGACCGCCCCGTGGTGGGGATAATTCTTCTCGATGAGCACATGGCGGTAGAACCGGCCCATCTCGTGGATGGCGAACACGCCGACGCCCCCAAAGGACCGGGTAGCCACGGGCAGCACCTCGCCCTCTGCCACATAGGCCCGCAGAACGCTGTCGGCGGTGGACTGGAGCCGGAAGAAGGTGATGTCCCCAGGGACGATGTCGCCCTCCAGGGTGCCCTGTGTGACCTCCTCGGGGAGGGTGCGGGCCATAATCATCTGGTATTTCATGGTGGGGCTGCACAGCTTTTTGGAGCAGGTGTTGCCGCAGTGGAAGCCCATAAAGGTGTCGGTGAGGCCGTAGGGGAACTTACCCTCGATCTCGGACTGGTACATGTCCTTGGGCACGGTGTTGTTGATGTCCAGCAGGGTGACGATGTCGCCGGAGACGCAGGAGCCGATGAACTCGGAGAGGGCGCCATAGACGTCCACCTCGCAGGAGACCGGAATGCCCCGGCCGGTCAGGCGGGAGTTGACATAGCAGGGCACAAAGCCGAACTGGGTCTGGAAGGCAGGCCAGCACTTGCCGGCAAGGGCCACATACTGGCGGTAGCCTTTGTGCTCCTCGATCCAGTCCAGCAAGGTGAGCTCGTACTGGGCCAGCTTCTCCAAAATTTCGGGCTTCTTGTTGCCCTCGCCCAGCTCCCTCTCCATATCGGCCTTGACCTCCGGAATGCGGGGGTCGCCCGCGTGCTTGTGGAAGGCCTCGAACAGGTCCAGCTCGGAGTTCTCCTCGATCTCCACCCCCAGGTCGTACAGGCGCTTGATGGGCGCGTTGCAGGCCAGGAAATTGAGGGGACGGGGGCCGAAGCTGATGATTTTCAGATTCCGCAGGCCCACCAGGGCCCGGGCAATGGGGATGAACTCGTGAATCATCCGGGCGCAGTCCGCCGCGTCTCCCACGGGGTTTTCGGGGATGTAGGCCTTAATCTCCCGGAGCTTCAGGTTGTAGCTGGCGTTGAGCATGCCGCAGTAGGCGTCGCCCCGGCCGCCCACCAGGTTGTCGCCGGATTCTTCGGCGGCGGCGATGAACATGGCGGGGCCGTCGAAATGCTTGGCCAGCAGGGTCTCGGAAATTTCGGGGCCGAAGTTGCCCAGGTAGACCACCAGGGCGTTGCAGCCGTTCTTTTTCACGTCCTCCAAGGCCTGGACCATATGGATTTCAGACTCCACAATGCAGACGGGGCACTCGTAGACGCTGGGGGCCTCCGGGCCGTACTGGGCGGCGAAGGCCTCCATCAAAGCCTTGCGGCGGTTGACGGACAGGGACTCGGGGAAGCAGTCGCGGGAAACGGCTACCACGCCGATTTTGACTTCTGGGATGTTGTTCATGGGGAATTCCTCCGTTTTGAGAAAATGGTGGGGCGGATGTGCTATGTTCATCATACCGCAAACGGGCGGAAAAAGCAACCGGGGAGCGAAATAAAGAAAGGGTCAAGCGCGTGTTTTCTGGAAAGGGGTAGGCCCGCGTTTGGCCGCTGCCCTCATCCGCCAGGCATTTGACATCTCGCTCCATCTCTGCTATACTAAAAGACCAGTTATACTTTTGAACGCTACCATAACAAACCGTCCGACCATAGGAGGCCGCACATATGACTGCATTGGAATCTCAAGGCGCCGCCGCCCGGGCCGCTGCCCGCGCGCTTGCCCTTGCCCCCGCCGCCCAGAAAAACCGGGCCCTGGAGGCCATTGCCCAGGCCCTTCTCTCCCACGAAGGCGCCCTTTTGGAGGCCAACGCCCTGGACCTTTCCGCCGCCCAGGCCGCCGGGACCCGCCCCGCCTTGCTGGACCGGCTGGCCCTGACCCCGGAGCGCGTTGCCGGCATGGCCCAGGGCGCGCGGCAAATCGCCGCCCTGCCCGACCCTACCGGCACGGCGGACCGGTCCTTTACCCGCCCCAACGGCCTGCGCGTCAGCCGCCGCCGGGTCCCCCTGGGCGTGGTGGGCATCATCTACGAGGCCCGGCCAAACGTGACCGTGGACGCCGCCGCCCTGTGCCTCAAGTCCGGCAACGCCTGCATCCTGCGGGGCGGCAAGGAGGCCTTCCGCTCCAACCGGGCGGAGGTGGAGCTGATGCGCGGCGCGCTGGAAGCCGCCGGGCTCCCCCGGGACTGCGTCTCGCTGGTGCAGGATACCTCCCGGGCCTCCGCCCAGGAGCTGATGCACCTGGACCAATACCTGGACGTGCTCATTCCCCGGGGCGGGGCGGGGCTCATCCGCGCCGTGGCCAAGGAGGCCTCCGTGCCGGTCATCCGCACCGGCGAAGGGGTCTGCCACATTTACGTGGACAGCGCCGCCAACTTGGACATGGCCGTCCGCATTCTCCACAACGCCAAATGCTCCCGGCCCTCTGTGTGCAATGCCGCCGAATGCGTGGTGGTCCACCGGGACGCGGCAAAGGCCTTCTGGGAGAAGGCCCTTCCCCTCTTGGACCAAAACCAGGTGGAGCTGCGGGCGGACCCGGAGGCCCTGGCCCTGCTGGGCGGCCGGGCCTGCCCCGCCACGGAGGAGGACTGGGATAGCGAATATGGGGACTACATCCTGGCCGTTAAGACCGTAGGGTCCTTGGAAGAGGCGGTGGACTTCATCAACGCCCACGGCTCCGGGCATTCGGAGTGCATCGTTACCGAAAGCTACCAAAACGCCCAGGACTTCTTGGACCAGGTGGACGCGGCGGCGGTGTATGTAAACGCCTCCACCCGGTTTACGGACGGGGGCGAGTTCGGGCTGGGCGCGGAGATTGGCATCTCCACCCAAAAGATGCACGCCCGGGGCCCCATGGGCCTGGAAGAGCTCACGTCCTGGAAATATGTTATATATGGCAGCGGTCAAGTCCGCGAATAGAATAGGAGGCAGACCATGAACATCCCCCCCATTGGTTTCACCGGCACGGGCAATATGGGCTCCGCCCTGGCCCGGGCCGTCCGCCGGGCGCTGCCGGAGGCGGAGCTCTACTTTTCCAACCGCAGCCCCGGGAAAGCCCAGGCTTTGGCAGAGGAGCTGGGCGGGCAAGCGGTCTCGAACGAAGAGGCCGCTTGGCGGTGCGGACTGCTCTTCCTGGGCGTAAAGCCCAATGTCATTCCCGCCGTGCTGGAAGGGCTTTCGCCCATTTTTGACCGGAGAGAGGACCCGCCCCTGCTGGCCTCCATGGCCGCGGGGGTGACGCTGGAAGAGCTGGAGGCCCTGGCCCCCCGCTGCCCCGTGGTGCGCATTATGCCCAACACGCCGGTTTCCATCGGCCAGGGCGCGACCCTTTACACCTGCGGCAAAAGGGCCAAGAAAGAGGAGCGGGACCTGGTGCTGGCGGCGCTGGCCCGCTCCGGGAGCCTGGTGGAAATTCCCGAGTCCCAGATGAAGGCCGCCGGGGTGGTGGCGGGCTGCGGCCCGGCCTTTGTTGACCTATTCTTGGAGGCCCTGGCTGACGGCGGGGTCTTCTGCGGCCTGCCCCGGGACCTGGCCCTGCGGCTGGCGGCGGAGATGACGGCGGGCGCGGCCCGGCTGGCCCTGGAAAGCGGCCGACATCCCGGCGCGCTGAAGGACGCGGTTTGCTCCCCGGGAGGGAGCACCATCCGGGGCGTGCGGCGGCTGGAGCAGGCGGGCTTTCGGGGCGGCGTAATCGACGCGGTGATCGAGAGCGCTGGGAAGTCCTAAAAGTCCGCGCCGGCCTTCCGGCAGAACGTTCGGGCCGGGGAGCGCTCACTCCGAGCGGGGCAAATTCGTTAATATTCCCGCGTTTAAAACCGCTTAATTCTGTCATTTTCCCTTGCGGCCGCCTCCATTTTCTGGTATAATGGTAAAAAACGATCTGCTGTTTCTCCATTTTATGATCAGAAAGGCGGAATTACCCATGGAACACAAACCGTTCGACCCCAAAGCCTACGCCGCCAAAGCCCGCGAAATGGTGGCGGAGGGCGCGGTCCTTCTGCGCAACGAGGACCACACCCTTCCCTTTGCCAAGGGAACCCGGCTGGCCGTGTTCGGCCGCAGCCAGTACAACTATTATAAGTCCGGCACCGGCTCCGGCGGCCTGGTGAACACCGGCCATGTGCCCTCCATTCCCGAGGCCTTGGAGGCCTCCGGCCAGGTGGAGCTGGACCAGGAGCTCAAGGCCGTCTACGAGGCCTGGCTGCGGGACCATCCCTTCGACGTGGGCCAGGGCTGGGCCGCCGAGCCCTGGTATCAGGAGGAGATGTCCCTGGACCCGGCCCTGGTGGAGCGCCTCAGCGGCAAAAACGATGCCGCCCTGGTCATCTTGGGTCGCACCGCCGGAGAGGACAAGGACAACTCCGCCGCCGAGGGCAGCTACCTGCTGGCCCAGGCCGAGCGCCAGGCGCTGGAAACCGTCTGCCGGCATTTCTCCCGGGTGGCCGTGGTGCTGAACACCGGCGGCATTCTGGACATGAAATGGGTGGAGGAGTACAAGCCCGGCGCGGTCCTGTACGTGTGGCAGGGCGGCCAGGAGGGCGGCCTGGGCGCGGCGGACGTGCTCACCGGCGCGGCCGCTCCCGGCGGACGGCTCTCCGACACCATCGCCTATGACATCGGGGACTACCCCGCCGCCGGAAACCACGGCAGCGAGTCCCGCAACGTATACGCCGAGGACATTTACGTGGGCTACCGGTACTTTGAGACCTTCGCCCCGGACAAGGTCCTCTATCCCTTCGGCTTCGGTCTGTCTTACACGGAATTCGCCGTCACCCCCGGCAAGGCGGAGCGGGACGGCGGGACGCTCCGCTTCTCCGCCACGGTTACCAACATTGGCGGCGCGCCCGGCAAGGAAGTGGTTCAGGCCTACTGCGCCGCCCCCCAGGGCAGGCTGGGCAAACCCGCCCGGGCGCTGTGCGCCTTTGGCAAGACCGGCCTGCTCCAGCCCGGCCAAAGCGAGGTCCTGACCCTGGCCTGCCCGGTAGACAGCCTGGCCTCTTACGACGATTCCGGCGCGTCCGGCCACAAATCCGCCTGGGTGCTGGAACCGGGCGAGTACCGGTTCTATGTGGGCACGGACGTGCGCCAGGCCCAGCCTGTGGGCGGCCTCTGTCTGGAGGAAACCGTGGTGGAGCAGCTGGAGGAGGCCTGCGCGCCCGTCACCGCCTTTGACCGCCTGCGCCCGGGCGGGGAATCCGCCGGCGTTTACGCCAGGGCTTACGAGCCCGCGCCCCTGCGCACCGTGAACCCCATGGAGCGCCGCGCCGCCCGCATGGCCCCGGAGCTCCCCCAGACCGGGGACAAGGGCTGGAAGCTGGGCGATGTGGCCGATGGCAAGGTGGGCCTGGACGAATTTGTGGCCCAGCTTAGCGACGAGGACCTGTGCTGCATGGTCCGGGGCGAGGGCATGTGCTCCCCCAAGGTGACCCCCGGCACGGCCGGCGCCTTCGGCGGCGTGACCCAGCGCCTGCTGGACTTTGGCATTCCCACCGGCTGCTGCGCCGACGGCCCCAGCGGCATCCGCATGGACTGCGGCACCCGGGCCTTTGCCATGCCCAACGGCACCTGCCAGGCCTGCAGTTTCAACCCCGTCTTGGTCCGGGAGCTCTATGAGTATGAGGGCATGGAGCTGCGCAAGAACCAGGTGGACACCCTGCTGGGCCCTGGCATCAACATCCACCGCCATCCCCTGAACGGCCGGAACTTCGAGTATTTCTCCGAAGACCCCCTGCTCACCGGCAAAATGGCCGCGGCCCAGCTTGTGGCCATGCAGGCCTACGGCGTCACCGGCACCATCAAGCACTTTGCCTGCAACAGCCAGGAGTTCCACCGCCACGACGTGGAGGCCGTGGTGTCGGAGCGGGCCCTGCGGGAGATCTACCTGCGGAGCTTTGAAATGGCCGTGAAGGAGGGCGGGGCCTACTCCATCATGACCAGCTACAACCCCATCAACGGCCTGTGGTCCGCCAGCAACTACGACCTGCTGACCACCATCCTCCACGGCCAGTGGGGCTACGAGGGCCAGGTGATGACCGACTGGTGGGCCAAGTCCAACGACGAAGGCCAGGAGGGCCAGCGCACCAACACCGCCGCCATGGTCCGGGCCCAGAACGACCTGTTCATGGTCACGGCCTGCGCCGGGGAGAACTCCGGCGGGGACAACTCCGCCCAGGGCCTGGCCGGGGGCACGGTCAGCCGGGGCGACTTCCAGCGCTGCGCCAAGAACATCTGCCGCTTCCTTTTGAAGTCCCCCGCCCTGCCCCGGCTCCGGGGCCAGGAGTCCCAGCTGGACAAGGAGCTGGGAGAGGCCCCCTCCTTCGATGAGGGCGAGCCCGCCCAGCTGCACTATGTGGCGGTGGACGCACAGGACCGGGCCCGGTTCGACGTGGGGCTCATCGGCCTGGAAAAGGGCCAGAACACCCAGTTCGCGGTGAGCATCAAGAAGCAGGGGCTTTACGCCTTAAAGCTCACCCTGCGCAGCACGGACGACAACGACGTATCCCAGCTGCCCCTCTCCGTGTTCCAGGACCGAAATCTGCTGGGCACCGTCACCCTGACCGGGGCCGAGCGGGAGTGGAAGACCGTGGAGCTGAACGTGATGGGCTTCTCCGGCAACTTCTATGTGCGCTTCTTCGCGGCCCAGACCGGCCTGGCGCTGCAAAGCGTGGAGCTGGAGTTCCGCATGTCCCTGGAAGAGATGATGAAGCAGAAGCCTGAGGGCTAAAAATCGAAAGAGAAGCCAGCGCGGCAGGAACGGCTCCTACCGCGCTGGCTTTTTTGCTTTGTGTGGGGAACGCCCCGCAGGGCTTGTTCCCATCAGATTTGGAAACCCCTCTCGTTTGCTTTACGCCTCCGGCGGCGTGCCCTTGTCCGGCAGGGGCTGGAAGTACTGGTCCAGCAGCTCCAAGAGCCCGGCGGCATAGCCCGGGGAGAGGTACTCCGTTACGGTTTCGTCCTGGTCCGGGCGGGAAACCAGCAGGCAGTCCTTGGAGATTACCGTGACCCGCAGGCCGTTCAGCTCCTGGCTACCGCTGGTGAAGTCGATATAATACTGGTAGCCAACGGCGTCATGGCCCGCGTTCTCCTCCACGTACCCGAACCGGTTCAGCGCCCGCGCCAGCTTGGCGATCTCGCTCTGGCCGGCAATGGTTACCAGCTCGCCGCCGCCGCTGCGGATCTCCAGCTTTTCCACCTGTTTGGGGTCGATGTCAAACAGCTTGTCCACCTTGTCCGGAATGGGATGGAGGGTCTGTTCGGCCAGCTCCCAGAGGGCCGCGTCCGTATCGCCGCTGGGCGAATAGGCGGCAGAGGCAAGGCCGTTCTGGCCCAGCACAATGTCCGCGCCCCGGCACAGGCGCAGGAAGGTCCCGTCCAGTTCTTCCTTCTGGCTGGAAATTTCAAAGATGTAGTCCCAGCACTCGGGCAGAATGAGCTCCTTGCAGGGGCAGCCTTCCACCTGGCTCAGGGTCTGCGCCGCTTTGGCGATGTCCTCCGGGGCGGTAATCTCCGCCTGGGCGCCGGTGGTGAACTCCCGAATGGTAATCGCATCCACGTCCTCGGGCTTCACGTCCAGCAGCTGGACCGGCTCCGGGTCCACAAAGGGCACGTCCTCAAAGCACTGATCCAGGTAGCGGATCAGGCCGGTCAGGGGCCTGCCGTAGTAGAAAACCTTCTGGTCAAAATCTTCCATATAGAGGGACTGGTCGTTGCAGGGAATCACCCGAATCCTCTGGTTCTCGGGATTGGTGGTAACAAAGTCCATGTAATAGTCGCAAGTGATATCCGGGTTGATAATCTCGGCCTTCTCTAAAACCGGGAACTGGTTGAGCCAGTCCGCAATCCACCGGATCTGCTCCGGGGTGGCGTTGACGTTATCCCGCCCATCCGTGGTGCGGATGGTCAGGCTGGTAATCTGGTCCGGGTCCAGGTCGAACTGGGTTTCCGCCTCCCCGTAAAAGGCCTTGATCATGGAGGCCAGCTCGCTCCGGGTGACCGGGTCCTGGGGGCGGAGCCTCTTCTCCCCGTCCAGCCGGAGGATGCCCTGGCGGTAGGCCCAGGCCGCCGCGTCCCGGGCATAGGAGGCCACGTCCTCCCCGTCGGCGGCAAAGCTCACATCCGTGTCCACCCCGTCGCAGCAGGCCATGCGGCGGAGCATCAGGGCGAAATCCTGGCGGGCCACAACGCGGTCGGGAGAGAACAGGCCCTCGCCGGTGCCGTTGATCCACCCATGAGACGCGGCCCACCAGACCGGCGCGCTGTACCAGGCGTTCAAGGGTACATCCTTAAAGGGCATGGGGCCTTCCACAGCCCCCGCGTCACGAAACAGCACGGCCGCCGCCATGGCCCGGGTAACCTCGCCCTCCGGGCTAAAATGTCCGCCGCCCGTCCCCTTGAGATAGCCTTTTTCATAGCACCAGAGGATGGCGTCCCGGTTGGGCTGGTCCTGAATATCGTCAAAGGGCGGGGCCACGTCAGAGGGCGGGGCCACGTCCACCTCCATGGCCAGGACGGAGACCGGGCACAGGGCCAGGGCCAGCAGCAGGGCCAAAACAAAGGCGGTTACTTTCTTCATGGTTCATCTCTCCTTTTTAAAAAAGTATTGGGGCCGCGTGGAAAAAAAAGCCCTTCGCAAAAACGCCGAAAGCTCTCCGTCAGACGGCTCCATCTGTTGTACATTTTGCAGTATAGCACTTTATGGGAAAAAAGTCAAGTTTTGGCCGGGGAGGGGGGCCGAAGAGCGATGTTATAGAAATATTAGAAGGGGTCTCGCCTGCCGGCTCGGTTGAGTTGGCGAAGCCAACTCATGTTCGCGGCGTTGTCTGCTGTACTTGGCAAGCCAAGTACAGCAGACGCTCACCCTCCGGCGGCCAAGTTCATCAAAGATGAACTTGTGGGACTTACGGCATTCGCTGCGCGAAGCCCCCTAAGAACCCACGAGTTATCCATAGGATAACTCGTCCACCTTTTCAAGAGGTGGACGAAACTTTTGCTGGCTCACTGACCATCCTATCTCCCTTTATCAACGCGTTTGGACACTCCTCCGGGAGGGGCGTACCCAAGGGAAGCGTTTTTGCAGGCATGGAAGGCCGCCCGGTAGGCGGTCACGGCAAGCTCCCGCGCCGCCCTGTCTCCGCCAATTCCAAAAAACACGCCCTTTTGACGGCTTGGGGGCTTTTCCTAGTTGCTTTTGCTTCACCAAAGTGCTATACTAGCCTATGCAGCCCCATTTAACGCGGTATGCCATTTCAAAACAATTTTATATAGAATCGAGGAACCCATCGTGGACTATATGCAGCAAGCCCTCGCCATGCACCGCCAGTGGCGGGGAAAAATTCGCCTGACCACCCCCTGCCCCCTGGAAAGCAGGGACGACCTCTCCGTGGCCTACACCCCCGGCGTGGCCGCGCCCTGTTTGGAAATATCCAAAGACGTGGAGAAGTCCTACGAGTACACCCGCCGGGGCAATTTGGTGGCCGTGGTCACGGACGGCACCGCCGTGCTGGGCCTGGGCGACATCGGCCCCGAGGCCGGCATGCCCGTGATGGAGGGCAAGTGCGCCCTGTTCCAGGCCTTTGCCGGGGTAGACGCCTTCCCCCTGTGCATCCGCTCCAAGGACGTGGACGAGATCGTCCGCACGGTGGAGCTGCTGGCCGGTTCCTTTGGGGGGATCAACCTGGAGGACATCGCCGCGCCCCGGTGCTTTGAGATTGAGCGGAAGCTCAAAGAGCGGCTGGATATCCCGGTGTTCCACGACGACCAGCACGGCACAGCCGTGGTGACCGTGGCCGCTATGCTCAACGCTTTGAAGGTGGTGGGCAAAAAGCTCGATGAGGTCTCCGCCGTGGTCAACGGCGCGGGGGCGGCGGGCAGCGCCTGCACCCGGCTGCTGATGGCCCTGGGGCTTAAAAACGTGGTGGTCTGCGACAAAAACGGGGCCCTGCGCCCCGGCCTGCCCGGCATGACCTCCGCCCAGGCGGAGCTGGCCGAAATTACCAACCCCCAGCGCAAGCAGGGATCCCTGGCGGAAGTGATGAGGGGCGCGGACGTGTTCATGGGCTTCTCCGCCCCGGGCTGCGTCACCAAGGAGATGGTGGCCTCCATGGCCCGGGACGCCATCGTCTTCGCCTGCGCCAACCCCACCCCGGAGATTTTCCCGGAGGAGGCCCTGGAGGCTGGGGCCCGGGTGGCGGGCTCCGGCCGGTCGGACCGGGCCAACCAGATCAACAACGTGCTGGCCTTCCCCGGCATCTTCCGGGGCGCTTTGGACGTGCGGGCCCGGGAGATCAACGATGAAATGAAGGTGGCCGCGGCCCGGGCCCTGGCGGGCATCATTCCGGAAAACGAGCTGCGGGAGGACAATATCATCCCCAGCGCCTTTGACCAGCGGGTAGCCCCGGCCATTGCGGAGGCCGTAGCACAGGCCGCCCGGGAGACCGGCGCTGCCAGGACCTAAACGAGGCGCGGCATGACGGAATATCATAAGCTGGTGCGGGACAAAATCCCGCAGATCATCCGGGCCCAGGGCGAAACGCCGGTTACAAGAACCCTCGGTGATGAGGAGTTCCACGCCGCTTTAGAGCAAAAGCTTCAAGAGGAGACCGCCGAGTATCTGGAAAGCAGGGAGCTTTCGGAGCTGGCGGACATTCTGGAGGTGGTCTATGCCCTATGCCGGGCGGATGGACACACCCTGGACCAGCTCACCGCCGCGTACCGGGCAAAGAACCAGGCCCGGGGCGGCTTTGACGAAAGGATATTTCTGATCTCGAAAGAGTGATCTGAAATAGATTTTGACTGACGAAAGGAATGGTTTTTATGACTAAGTCCAACAAATCCGCCCTGTACCGGGTGGTGTTTTCCGGCGTGTTCGCGGCGCTGGTGTTCGTCTCCAACTACATCAGCGTGCCCATCCCCGTGGCCATCGGGGACGTGAGCCGCATCCACTTCGGCAACATTTTCTGCCTGTTCTCCGGTTTTATGCTGGGCCCCGTGGGCGGCGGACTGGCGGCGGGCATCGGCTCCGGGCTTTACGACCTGACCAACCCGGCCTACGCGGCCAGCGCACCCTTTACCTTTGCCTTCAAGTTCCTGCTGGCGGCGGTGTGCGGGTGGATTGCCCACAGCAAGGGAGGGGGCCAACGCGGAAAACCAGGGGAAAAACATTCTGGCGGCGGTTTCCGGTAGCGTGGTGTATATGATCCTGTACCTGGGCAAGAGCTTTGTGCAGGGCCTGCTGCTGGGCAGCGAAATGGGTGCGGTGCTCACCGCCCTGGCCACCAAGCTGGCCACATCCAGCATCAACGCGGCCATCGCGGTGGCCGTCTCCGTGCCCCTGTGCGCGGCGGTCCATCTGGCGCTGAAGAAGGTCCGGCTGCTGGATAAGCTGGTGTAAGCGCTTTCCCCGGCCTCTGCCTTACCGCAAATACGCGAAAAGGACGCTTCCCTCTGGGAGCGTCCTTTTCGCGCATACCATAAGCGCCGTAAAAAGCAGCGGCCTTCACAGCCGGGGAAACGGATATAGCCGCTTAAGAGATGCGCGGCGCGGGCTGGCCCGCCATCTCCCGGGCCAGCTCTCCCAAAATTCGGATTCCCTCCCGCAGCTGCTCGTCCGTCGGGGTGGAAAAGTTGACGCGGAAGCTCTGGCAGGCCCCGCTTTCATCGGTCAAAAAGGCCGTGCCCGGCACCACGCAGGCCTTGCGCTCCGCGGCCCGCTTGACAAAGTCCAGCATGTCCACGCCCTCCGGCAGGGTGCACCAGGCGAAAAGCCCGCCCTCGAAGGGGCTCCAGGAGACGAGGGGCCGGAAATACCGCTCCATGGCCTCCTGAAGCACCCCGGCCTTGCGCCGGTAGATGCCCCGCAGCCGCTCCAAATGGGCCTCATAGTCATACTCCGTCATAAAGCGGTGGCACACGATCTGCGCCCAAATGTTGGAGTGCACGTCCTCCCCCTGCTTGCAGACCACCATCTTCTGCACCACCTCCCGGGGGCCGATGGCATAGCCCACCCGCATACCTGGGGAGACCACCTTGGAGAAGGACCCGGCGTACACCACCGCGCCCTCCCCGTCAAAGGACTTGATGCTGGGCAGATCCTCCCCGGCAAAGCGCAGGTCGCCGTAGGGGTTGTCCTCCAGAATGAGGACGTTGTGGTCCCGGCACAGTTCATAGACCCTTTGGCGCTTTTCTAGGCTCATAGTAACGCCGGAGGGGTTTTGGAAATTGGGGATGGTATAGAAATATTTGATATTCGCTTCCGTCTCCAGCGCCCGCTCCAGGGCCTGGACGCTGACCCCGTCCGCCTCCATGGGGACGCCGCACAGCTTGGCCCGGTAGGACCGGAAGGTATTGAGGGAGCCGATGAAGCTGGGGGCCTCGCACAGCACCGTGTCCCCCTCGTTCAGGAGGGTCTTGGTCAGTAGGTCCATCACCTGCTGGGCCCCGCTGGTTATGAGGATTTCATCCTCTTCCGCGCCCACGTGGTGTTTCTGGGCCATATAGGCCCGCAGATGCTCCCGCAGGGGCTGGTAGCCCTCGGTGACGCTGTACTGCAGGGCCTCGATGGGCGTGTCCGCCAGCAGGCGCTGGGAGATGGCCTCGATGGCCTCATAGGGGAAAGCGTCCGGGGCGGGGTTGCCGGCGGAGAGGGGGATGACCCCGGGGGCGGAGGAGTTTTTCAGAATCTCCCGGATGGCGGAGGGCTTAAGGCTTTTGACGCGCTCGGAGAAATTATAATCCATAAAAATCGCCGCTTTCTATAATCTAATTAAAAATAATTATAGTGGAGCCAGGGGGAAAAGTCAAGGGAGGCAGCGCTGGGAGCGTCCAAACGCGTGTTTTATACTGAGAAAACTTCCTGAGCTCAACAGTAAAAGTTTCGTCCACCTTTTCAAGAGGTGGACGAGTTATCCAAAGGATAACTCGTGGGTGGAGGGGGGGAGCGTGTGCCGGTGGCACACAAGCTGCGAACCGACCGAGCCGAAGGCGAGACCCAAAGCCCCCTCCCCGCCGGAGGGGGAAGCTTCCCAGTGGGAAGCGTTCTGACCCGACCGAGCCGGCAGGCGAGACCCCACTCCGTAATACTCCCTTGAAACTGCGCCCCACTCCCGGCCCGCCGGATATTTTTGGAAAAAACCCGCCCCTTGGGGTATTCAAACCGGGGATTCTGTGCTATAATGTACGCAAGGCGTACATTGCGAGTTTTTGCCCTTCGCGTGGGACGCTTGTTTTTGCTTTGCGCAAATCCGGCGAAAACTCGAGGCGGATTTGTGCCATACTATAAACGCACTCTATACCCAAAAGGAGAACCGCAAATGGAAATTACCAAGGATATCAAGTATGTAGGCGTAAACGACCACCAGGTGGACCTGTTCGAGGGCCAGTATGTAGTGCCCAACGGCATGGCCTACAACTCCTACCTGGTGCTGGACGAGAAAATCTCCGTCTTCGACACCGTGGACGCCCGCTTTACCCACCAGTGGCTGGACAACATCCAGGAGGCCCTGGACGGCCGCAAGCCCGACTATCTGATCATCCAGCACATGGAGCCCGACCACTCGGCCAACATTGCCAGCTTTGCCCAGATGTACCCCGAGGCGGTGGTCGTCTCCAGCGAAAAGGCCTTTGCCATGATGGCCAATTTCTTTGGCACGGACTTTGCCGAGCGCCGCCTGGTGGTGGGCGAGGGCGATACCCTGTGCACGGGCCGGCACACCTTTGCCTTTGTGGCCGCGCCTATGGTTCACTGGCCGGAGGTCATCGTTACCTATGATACCGCCGACAAGGCGCTCTTCTCCGCCGACGGCTTTGGCAAGTTTGGAGCCCTGGACGTGGAGGAGGACTGGGACTGCGAGGCCCGGCGGTACTACATCGGCATTGTGGGCAAATACGGCGCGCAGGTGCAGGCACTGCTGAAAAAGGCCGCCGGCCTGGACATTCAGATCATCTGCCCCACCCACGGCCCGGTGCTCAAGGAAAACCTGGGCCACTATATTAAAAAGTACGATCTCTGGTCCTCCTACACGCCGGAGAGCGAGGGCATTGTGATTGCCTACACCTCCGTTTACGGCAACACCAAAAAGGCGGTGGAGCAGTTTGCCGAGAAGCTGCGCCAGAAGGGCTGCCCCAAGGTGGTGATCCATGACCTGGCCCGCACCGACATGGCCGAGGCCGTGGAGGACGCATTCCGCTACAACAAGCTAGTGCTGGCCACCACCACCTATAACGCGGAGATCTTCCCCTTCATGCGGGAGTTCATCACCCACCTGACCGAGCGGAACTTCCAGAACCGCACCGTGGGCATTATTGAAAACGGCAGCTGGGCCCCCATGGCCGCCCGTGTAATGAAGGGGATGCTGGAGAAGTCCAAAAAGCTGACCCTGGCCGAGCCCACCGTGACCATCCGCTCCGCCCTGAACGCGGAGAGCGGCGAGAAGCTGGAGGCCCTGGCCAACAACCTGTGCGAGGACTATCTGGCCCGGCAGGACGGCACCGCCAACAAGAACGACCTGACGGCCCTGTTCAACATCGGCTACGGCCTGTACGTGGTGACAAGCAACGATGGCAAGCGGGACAACGGCCTGATCGTCAACACCGTGACCCAAGTGACCAACACGCCCAACCGCATCGCGGTGTGCATCAACAAGGACAACTACTCCCACCATGTGATCAAGCAGACGGGGATCATGAACATCAACTGCTTGTCCCAGGACGCGCCCTTCTCCGTGTTCCAGAACTTCGGCTTCCAGTCCGGCCGCACGGCGGACAAGTTTGCGGGCCAGGAGGTTCTGCGCTCGGACAACGGGCTGGCGTTTCTGCCCCAGTTCATCAATTCCTTTATGTCCCTGAAGGTGGAGCAGTATGTGGACCTGGACACCCACGGGATGTTCATCTGCGCGGTGACCGAGGCCCGGGTGATCTCCCATGTGGAGACCATGACCTACACCTATTACCAGGAGAACGTAAAGCCCAAGCCCCAGACCGAGGGCAAAAAGGGCTGGGTGTGCAAGGTATGCGGGTATGTGTATGAGGGGGACGAGCTGCCGGACGATTTCGTATGCCCCCTGTGCAAGCACGGTCCGGCGGACTTCGAGCCCATCGGCTAACCGCAAGCAAGAAAAATCCCACCGGCGCAGTAAAAGTCTTTGAAGATTCTTAAGGAACTTTCTTCAGAAAGTTCCTTAAGCCGCCGGAGGGGGAAGATCCCCAGTGGGGATCGTTCTGACCCGACCGAGCCGGCAGGCGAGACTCGGCCTTGGCCTTAAAAGGCGGCGCAGAGGAAAAGATAGCGCATGTAAATTTGCTCATCCCAAAAAGCAAAAACAGCGCACAAATGCTGCGCCGCCGGTATTTGTAACGCCTTTGAGCGAAGCGAAAAACAGTGGACTCCTTCCTGCCAGTTAGCCACAAACAGAAATGGCTGGCTGGGTGGAGGGAGTCCACTGTTTTAAAAGTGCGATCAGCGAAGCGAAAAACAGTGGACTCCTTCCTACCAGTTAGCCACAGACGGAAGCGGCTGGCTGGGTAGAGGAGTCCACTGTTTTAAAAGTGCGATCAGCGAAGCGAAAAACAGTGGACTCCTTCCTACCAGTTGGCCACAAACGGAAATGGCTGGCTGGGTGGAGGGAGTCCACTGTTTTCACTGCGTTCAAAGGCGTTATCAGGGTCGGCGGCGCAGCACTACGCCGCAATTTTGCCTTTTGGCGAGGAGTGCGCTAGAAGCGCTGCTTAGTTTGCTCTGCGCCGCCTTTAAGGTCAAGGTCGGGTCTCGCCTGCCGGCTCGGTCGGGTCAGAACGATCCCCACTGGGGATCTTCCCCCTCCGGCGGCTTAAGGAACTTCTTGAAAGAAGTTCCTTAAGGATCCTCAAGAACTTTTACTGCGCTTGTGGTGGGTTTTTACATTGGGACGATCAGCGTGATGATGCGCAGCACGAACAGCGCGAACGCTACCCACATCACCGGATGAATCTCCTTCACCTTGCCCGTGCAGACCTTCAAAATAACCCAGGCCAAAATGCCGAACATAATGCCGTTGGCAATGGAATAGGTAAACGGCATCATAATAAGCGCCAGGAACCCGCCTACCACGTCGGCAATGTCCCCGTCAAACTTCATCTTCAGCACGGACTTCATCATCAGAAGCCCCACAAACACCAGCGCCGGAGTGGTGGCAAAGCTGGGAATGGCCAGGAACACCGGGGACAGGAACAGCGCCAGCACGAACATCACGCCCGTGGAAAGCGCCGTCAGGCCCGTGCGGCCGCCCTCGGCCACGCCAGCGGTGGATTCCACATAGCTGGTCACCGTGGAGGTGCCCAGCACGGAGCCTACCACCGTGCCGATGGCGTCGCTCATCAGCGCGGGACCGGCATTGGGCAGCTCACCCTTTTCATTGAGAAGATTGCCCTGGTCCGCCACGCCGATCAGCGTGCCCACCGTGTCAAACAGGTCCACGAACAGGAACGCGAACACAATGGCCGCAAAGTTGATGAAGTGCGCGCCTATAAAGGTGAAGTCAAACTGGAAGAAGGTGGGCGCCAGGGACGGGGGCAGAATGCCGCCGCTGAAATCCGGAATCAGGGAGTACACGCCCGCCTCCGGGTTCACCGCGTACCAGCCGGTCAGCTGGGCCAGAATGCCCAGCAGCCAGGTGCCCAGAATGCCCCACAAAATCGCGCCCTTTACCTTGAAGTGCCACATAACCCCAATGAGCAGCAGCCCCACAAAGGCCAGCAGCACCTGGGGGGAGCCCACATTGCCCAAGGTGACCAGCGTGGAGGGCTCGTCCGACACAAAGCCCGCGCCCTCCAGGCCCACGATGGAGATGAACAGGCCGATGCCCGCGGAGATGCCATACTTCAAGTTGGCGGGGACCGAGTTCACCAGGGTCTCCCGGAACTTAAAGACGGACAGGATGATGAAGATCACGCCCTCCACCAGAATGGCGGTAAGGGCCACCTTCCAGGGGTCCTGCACGCCCATTTCAGCCACCATGGGGCACACGGTAAAGGCGAAATAGGCGTTTAGGCCCATGCCGGAGGCCAGAGCCACCGGGTAGTTGGCGAACAGGCCCATAATGACCGTGGCGATGAACGCGGACACCGCCGTGGCGGTGAACACGGCCCCCTGGTCCATGCCGGAAGCGGCCAGCATGCTGGGGTTGACGGCCAGAATGTAGGCCATGGAAAGGAACGTGGTAAGGCCCGCGATCAGCTCGGTCTTCACGTCGGAGCCATGTTCCTTAAGCTGGAATCTCTGTAGGAATTTGTCCAAAATAATACCCTCCCATAAAATATTGGGGCCCCCGCCCGGCCAGACCCAATAGGCTGGGGCGCTCCTTAAGTATACCCGTATCTTCCAAGAAAATCAACCGTTTTGTCACAATTTATTCATAAATTTTCAAGAAAATTCCAGCGGCAGAAGCCCCAAGGTGAAATTTGCTTTCAGGCGGGAGCCGCGCCGCCAGCCTCCTCCAAATTTCTTTGCGGCTTCAATCAAACTTCAATCTTCCTCCTGTACAATGAAGGCAGTTCAGAGCACAGGAGGTCTTTTATGGATACAAACCAGGAAAAGGGGCGGTACCGGCACGAGTGGAAGCGGGAAATCGGCAGCGCCGACCTGCTGGCGCTGCGCGTCCGGCTGGCGGCGGTGGCCAAGCGGGACCCGCACGCCATAGACGGCAGGTACCAAATACGCAGCCTCTATTTTGACACGCCGGACGATCAGGCGCTGCGGGAGAAAGTGGACGGGATCAACGCCCGCGAAAAGTTCCGCATCCGGTATTATAACGGCTGCCTGTCCATGATCCGGCTGGAAAAGAAGAGCAAACGGAACGGGCTCTGTAAAAAGGAGAGCGCCCTGCTGTCCATGGAATGCGTGCGGGCCCTCTTGGGCGGCGATAACGCGGCGCTTCTCCAGAACGGCCAGCCCCTGGCCGCGGAGCTTTACAGCAAAATGGCGGGCGGCGGCCTGCGGCCTAAAACCATCGTGGACTATACCAGGGAGCCCTTTGTCTTCGGCCCGGGCAATGTCCGCGTCACGCTGGACTACGGCATCCGCACCGGTCTGGGCAGCACAAGCTTTCTGGACCCCTGCAGCGTTACGGTTCCCGCCGGGGACGCGCCCGCCATTTTGGAGGTAAAGTGGGACGAGTTTCTGCCGGACCTGATCCGGGACGCCGTGCGGCTGGAAGCCGGCCGGGCGGGCTCGTTCTCCAAATACGCGGCCTGCCGGATCTACGGATAAAAAATCATACTTCATAAAAGGAGAATTTCACGATGACTTTCCAGGACATTTTTAAATCCAGCTTTCTTGAGAACGTTGCCAGCGTCAGCCTGCTGGACATGGCGCTGGCCCTGCTGCTGGCCTTTGGAACAGGCCTCTTCATCTTTTTCGTATACAAAAAGACCTATCAGGGCGTTATGTATTCCTCCAGCTTTGGCGTCACCCTGGTGGCGCTCACCATGATCACCACCGTGGTGATTCTGGCGGTAACCTCCAACGTGGTGCTCTCCCTGGGCATGGTGGGCGCGCTGTCCATTGTCCGCTTCCGCACGGCCATCAAAGAGCCCCTGGACATTGCCTTTCTGTTCTGGTCCATCGCGGTGGGCATCGTACTGGCGGCGGGCATGATTCCCCTGGCGGTGGTTGGCAGCGTGATCATCGGCGGAATCCTTCTGGTCTTCGTAAACAAAAAGCCCCACTGCAACCCCTATATTTTGGTCCTCTCCTGCGCGGATTCCTCCGCTGAGAAGCAGGCGGCGGCTTTTCTTGCGGGCCATGTGCAAAAATGCGTGGTAAAGAGCAAAACGGCGGAACAGGGAAAGGTCGAGCTGAACTATGAAATCCGGCTGAAGCGGGATGATACGGACTTCATCAACGAGCTTGCGCGGATGGACGGCGTCAGCCACGCGGTCCTGGTGAGCTACCACGGCGAATATATGGGCTAAGGGGGCGCGCCATGTCAACGCACAAGCATTTTGATCAGATATGCTGCGCCGTCCTGGCGCTTACCCTGCTGCTTGCCGCGCTTTTCGTCAATGGGGAGAGCCTTGGCCTAGAGAGGGCCTCTTCCGCGCCCGGGTATGCCAGCCGGCTGTTCGACTCCGCCCGCGTGCACATTCTGGACATCGTCATGGACGATTGGGATGGCTTTCTCGCCAACTGCAAAAATGAGGAGTACGTCCCCTGCGCGGTGGTCATCGACAACGAGGCCTATAAAAACGTCGGCATCCGGGCCAAGGGCAACACCTCGCTGACCCAGGTGGAGGCCTATGGGAACAACCGCTACAGCTTCAAAATCGAATTCGACCATTACGACAGCGCAAAGACCTATTACGGGCTGGATAAGCTGTGCCTGAACAATATCATTCAGGACAACACCTATATGAAAGACTATCTGGTCTACCAGATGATGGCGCAGGCCGGCGCGGCCTCTCCCCTTTGCAGCTATGTGAATATCACGGTAAACGGCGAGGACTGGGGGCTGTATCTGGCCGTCGAAGGGGTGGAAGAGGCGTTTTTGCGGCGCAGCTATGGGAACGATTACGGGGAGCTCTATAAGCCCGACAGCACCGGCATGGGCGGCGGCCGGGGAAACGGCGAACGATTTGATATGGAGGGTTTCCTGGGAAATTCGGAAGCCGAAGGCCAGGACGGCGGCGCGGAGGAGGGGAATTCTTTCCTTCCGCCGGAAGCGGGCGGAAGGGCTCCGGATGATGCGGGCCAAGGCCCGGACAACGGAACGGATGGGCGGAATCCCGGCGAAGCCCTGGAGGACGGGCCTCCCGAACCGCCGGATGGAGAATGGCCCGTTCCTCCCGGCGCGGGCGAAATGCCCGAGGGCTTTTCTCCGCCCCAGGCCCCGGGCGGTTTTTCAGACGGGGACGGCTTCCCCCAGGGCGGCGGGCCGAAGGGAATGCCCGGCGGAGAGATGGACGGCGAGAACGGCTCTCTCCAAGGCGGCGGGCCGGGGGGAATGCCCGGTGGGGGAATGGGCAGCGGGGACGTTATGCTCCAATACATTGACGGGGACCCGGACAGCTATTCCAACATTTTTGACAACGCGAAAACCGGCGTTTCCCGCAAGGACCAGGAGCGCCTGATCGCGTCCCTCCAAAAGCTCTCAAGCGGGGAAGACCTTGAGGCCGTTGTGGATATGGAAGCGGTAATCCGCTATTTTGCCGTGCACAATTTCGTGCTCAACTTTGACAGCTACACCGGCGCCATGATCCACAACTACTATCTGTATGAACAGGACGGGCAGATGCAGATGATCCCCTGGGACTATAACCTGGCCTTCGGCGGCTTCCAGTCCGCGGACAGCGCCGCCAGCCTGGTGAATTACCCCATCGATTCCCCGGTTTCAGGCGGCAGCGTGGAGGATAGGCCCATGATTGCCTGGATCTTTGCCAGCGAAGAATACACGGAGCTCTACCACCGCGCCCTTTCCGAGTTCCTCTCCCAGTGGTTTGAGGACGGAAGCTTTGAAAATTGGATCGATACGGTTTTTGCCATGATCGCGCCCTATGTGGAACAGGACCCCACCAAGTTCTGCTCCTATGAGGAATTTGAAACCGGCGTCTCCACGCTCAAGGAATTCTGCCTGCTTCGGGCAGAGAGCGTGGAGGGCCAGCTGAACGGCAGCATCGGCTCCACCGCCGAAACGCAGCAGAGCGGCGACTGGATCGACGCGGGCGGCCTACAGGTAAGCGATATGGGCGGAATGCAGAATTTTATGGGCGGCATGGGCGGGCCGGGCGGCGGCAGGCAGGACGGGCAGGAGGCGGGCTCTTAGGGCCCGCCCCTGTTCGCGTTCCGGTCCGGCCCGCAAAGCCGAAGGGCCCCTCTTCCGTTTCCAGAAACGGAAGAGGGGCCCCGCCCAGGGCTTCCCGCGTTATGGCTTCTTCTTTGCCACGGGTATCCACACCTCGTACCGCGCGTTCTGCGGGTCTGGGTTTAAGTAGACCTCCAGGTCGGGCGCGTTGGCGTATTCATACCCGGAGGCCGGGAGCCACTCGGATAGAATCCGCCGCTCCAGCTCCTGTACGGACTGGTTTGTACCGGTCCCGGAAAAGATCGCCCAGGTGGACGCGGGCACGACGTATTCCTCAAACCCGCCGCTCTCCTTCGTGCTGGAAACGGCGATGAAATACTTCCATTGCCCTTCGTCATGGCAGGCGCTCACGCCCAAGAGCCCCATGGGCGGCGCGTCCATCCTTTCCGCCAGTTTCTGTATGGTCCCGTCTGCGGCCGCCTCCTGCCACATCTTGGGCACGACCATAAAGTTGTTCTCGATCTCCCGGTCAAGCGGCGCGGACACGCCGACCACGCGGAACGCTTCCTTTGTCTCGATTCGGTAATTCATCTCTGTCGCTCCTTTCACGGCAATCCGAAACACAATGGGGGAAAAGGACTTCACGGACACGCCCTCGTCCTTCACGGACGAGGGGGCTACCCCGTGAAAGGACTGAAACGCCCGGTTAAACGCGGTGGGGGAGCGGTAGCCGTACTTCTGCGCAAGATCGATGACCCGTTCCTTTCCGTCCCGCAGGTCCACCGCCGCTAACGACATCTTCCTTCTCCGGATATACTCCGCCAGGGTGACGCCCGCCATATAGGCGAACATCCTCTGGTAGTGGTAGGCGGAGCAGCAGGCAATCCGCGCAAGCCGTTCGTAGTCTATTTCGCCCGTCAAGTGTTCCTCGATATAGTGCATGCTCTGGTTTAATCTTTCAACCCACTCCATGCTGCGCCTCCCTCTGCGCTTTTCTTTATTATAAGGGTTATTCTTACCGTTGTCCTCTCTATCCTTGCACAAAAAAGAGAGGCGGCCTACTGGAAGTCCGCGGCTGTCCGGTAGACCTCCTCCACCAACCGGTCCAGGTCCGCCAGGGTGCTCAGCTGGCCCGCCCGCCGCCGGAACTCCGCCGCGCCCCGAATGCCCTTAAGGTACCAGGCCGCGTGCTTGCGGGCCTCGGGCATGGCCCGGCCCTCGCCCTTATATTGGCACATGAGCCCAATGTGGCGGCGCAGGACCAGCAGCCGCTGGGTCAGGGTGGGGGGCGGCATGATTAGGCTCTCGTCGCGCAGGTGGGCGTTCACGTCCCGAAACACCCAGGGGTTCCCCAAGGCCCCCCGGCCGATCATCACCATGTCGCAGCCGGTCTCCGTGAGCAGGGCCCCGGCGGAAAGGGGGTCCGTCACGTCCCCGTTGCCAATGACGGGCACCTGCACCGCCGCCTTTACGGCCCGGATGATTTCCCAGTCCGCCCGTCCCTGGTAGAGCTGGTCCCGGGTCCGGCCGTGGACGCACACCGCGTCCGCCCCGGCGGCCTGGCAGGCCTGGGCCACCTCCACGGCGTTGACGCTGCCCTTATCCCAGCCCGCCCGGATCTTCACCGTGACCGGCAGGCCCGCCGCCTCCTTCACGGCCCGGACGATCCGGCCGCAGAGCTCCGGGTCCCGCATCAGCGCCGAGCCCGCCCCAGGCCCGGTGATCTTGGGCATGGGGCAGCCCATATTGATATCAAGGCCCGCCGGGTTCCGCCGGGCCAGCTTTTCCGCGGCGCGGGCCATGCATAGGGGCTCCGCGCCGAAAACCTGCAAAAACACCGGCCCCTCGTCGTGGGCAATATCCGCCAGGGAGGCGGTCTTCCGGTCGTTATACTCCATGGCCTTGGCGCTGATCATCTCGCTGACCGTGTAGGCCGCGCCCAGCCCTTCGCAGACCTGCCGGAACGCCGCGTCCGTGACCCCGGCCATGGGGGCCAGTGCGGCCAGGCCCCTTATCTCGATGCCGCCAATTTTCATACGCCGCGCCTCCTAGTCCAATGCCTTGAAAAAGATCATCTGGGAGCTGTCTGATATTTTTACCCCGGCGGTGGTGGAGTAGTTCTGCTCGTCCAAAGTCAGGCCGTAGCTGGGCAGAAACTCCTGGAGGAAGTGCTCCGCCTCGGGCAGGGCCATGTCTTCCAGGGCCTTTCGGGTGCTCTTCTCCGCCTCCCGGAAGTCCTGGTTGCCGCTTTGGCGCTCCTCCACGCACTTGATCACGGCAGAGATCCGGTCCGCCGCCTTGACCAGGGGCTTAAGCTCCTGGTCCCCGGGCGCGGACATGGTCAACAGCTCCCGGTAGGAGGGGCGCAGCTCCTCGGGCAGCATGGAGACCAGGCGTTCCACGGCCATACCCTCCACGTCCGCGTAGGCCTGCCGGATCTCCTCCGAGTGGTACTTCACCGGGGTGGGCATGTCCCCGGTGATGATCTCCGAGGCGTCGTGGAGCAGGGCCAGCATGGCGGCCCGGTTTGGGTCATAGGCCCGGCCAAAGCGCTGGTTGCCGATGCTGGCCAGGGCGTGGGCGATGACCGCCGTTTCCAGGCTGTGCTCACAGATGTTCTCCTGCCGGGTGTTGCGCATCAGGCCCCAGCGGTTGATGTATTTCATGCGGGAAAGCATGGCGAAAAAGTGATACATGGTCTTGCCTCCAAGCCGAAGTCATATTTATTTAAGATGGGAACGCCGGAAAGGCGGGGCCCCCTTGCCGCCCGCCTTTCCGATATAAAACGGAACCAGGCATCTCCGCAAAGGGCGAAAACTCGTAATGTACGCCCTGCGTACATTATAGCACATGCAAGGCCTCTTTTCACCCTTTTTTTCGCCGGGACCGGCGCGGCGCCGCCCTAAGTAAAAACAAGAACCCATCCTTTAGAGGATGGGCTCCGGCTCCTTATATTTGAAAGATAAAGATAATCAGTCCGTACACTACGCTGGCCGTAATCCCGAAGACCAGCACCGGCCCAGCCACCGTGAAGAGCTTTGACCCCAGGCCCGTGATGAAGCCCTCGGACTTAAACTCCATGGCCGGCGACACCATGGAGTTGGCAAAGCCCGTAATGGGCACCAGCACCCCGGCCCCCGCGTGCTTGGCGATGTTGTCGTACCAGCCCAGGGCCGTCAGGGAGGCGGAGATGAGGATCAGGCTGATGGAGACCGCCATGCGGGCCTCGGGCAGGTCCAGGCCCAGGTTCTGATAGCACCGGCACAGGACCTGCCCCAGGGTACACACCGCGCCCCCGCACAGAAAGGCCAGGCAGCAGTCCTTTGCCACCGGCGAGGGCGGCGAGGCCTCCTTGACCTTTTGGGCGTATTCCTGTGGCGTTACCGTCCGCATATGCATCGTCCTTTCTTTGGGTTTCTAGCCGTAGTTTTCCCGTTTTTTCCGGAATATTCCCCCAAATCGCCGGGCTTCCCGGATTTCTTAATAAATTCGTAAGAAAATCGTCATGCCGCCCTTAAAGCCCGTAGAGTATCCTTACAGGCAGGAACTCCCCGGCCTTTTGGGCCGGGCGGAAAGGACGGACCGATCTTTATGAAAACTCTCACCTGCGTCAATCTCCTCTTGGGCGCGCTGATGGCCGCCTGCTGCTGCTACCAGCTGGTCTACCTGCTTTTGCGGCTGAAGGGCTCCGGCCGGAGCTTCCAGGCCCGGTCCCTGGGCCGGTACGCGGTGCTCATCGCCGCCCGGAACGAGTCCGCGGTCATCGGCCAGCTCATCGACAGCATACTGGCCCAGGACTACCCCCGGGAGCTGGTGGACGTTTACGTGGCGGCCGACAACTGCACCGACGATACCGCCGCCGTTGCCGCGGCCCACGGGGCCCGGGTCTACCAGCGCCAGAACAAGCTGCAGGTGGGCAAGGGCTACGCCCTCAATTTTTTGCTGGGGAAGATTGCCCAGGATTACGGCGAAGAGCGTTACGACGGCTTTTTCGTGTTCGATGCGGACAATCTGTTGGAGCCCGACTACATCAGCGAGATGAACAAGGTGTTCTCCAACGGGGCCCCGGTGGTCACCGGCTACCGCAACGCCAAAAACTTTGGCGACAACTGGATTACCGCCAGCTATGGGCTGTATTTTCTCCGGGAGTCGGAATATCTGAACCGGCCCCGGGACTACTTGGGCACCAGCTGCGCCATTTCCGGCACGGGCTTCCTGTTTTCGGCCCGGCTTTTGGAAAAGCTGGGCGGCTGGAACTACTTCGCCCTCACCGAGGACCTGGAATTCACCCTGGACCTGATCTGCCGGGGCGAAAAGGTGGCCTATTGCCGCACGGCCATGCTCTACGACGAGCAGCCCACGGGCTTCCAGCAGTCGGTGCAGCAGCGTGCCCGGTGGATGAAGGGCTTTATGCAGATCCTCTCCCGCCGGGGCCACGGCATCCTGCGGGCCATGGTGCCGGGCGGCAGCTTTGCCTGCTACGACATGCTGGTAAACTCCATGGCCGGCATGCTCACGGGCGTCAGCTTCATTCTGAACGCGGTGATGTTCATCGTGGGCGTCACCAGCCCCAAGCTGGAGACCGGACCGGTGCTTCTCAGCGCCCTAAGCGCCATCGCCGGGGCCTATGTGATGCTCTATTTCACCGGCCTGCTGCCCCTTCTCACCGAATGGCGGCGCATCCGCTGCCCCGGCTGGCGGAAGCTGCTGTTCAGCTTTATGTACCCCTTCTTTATGGCCAGCTTCCTGCTGTCCCTGACCCTGGCCATGTCCGGGTCCGTGGAGTGGAAGCCCATCCGGCACACGGTGGCGGTTTCTCTGGGAGAGATGGACGGCCGGCTGAAATAGCGGCCGCCCCCCGGCGCGCACCCCGTTGACATTCGCCCCGGCATATGCTAAAATTTCTGTAGAATTCTTCCTCATTTACCCTAGCGATTGGAGCGAAAGCATATGAAAAACTACCGCATCACCGTTTTAAAAGGAGACGGCATTGGGCCGGAGATTGTGGACCAGGCCATGAAAGCGCTGGACAAGGCCGCGGCAAAGCACGGCTTCTCTATTGCCTATGACCAGCAGCTTCTGGGCGGCGCGGCCATCGACGCCACCGGTGGGCCCCTGCCCCAGGCCACGGTGGACGCCTGCAAGGCCTCCGACTCCGTGCTGCTGGGCGCGGTGGGCGGTCCCAAGTGGGACGGCCAGCCCGGCGGCAACCGTCCCGAGGCGGGCCTTTTGGGCATCCGCAAGGCTTTGGGGCTCTATGCCAACCTGCGCCCCGCCGTCATCTTCGCCCCCCTGCGGGCCGCCTCTCCCCTAAAGCCTGAGATCATCGGCGAGAGCCTGGACATTATGGTGGTCCGGGAGCTCACCGGCGGCATCTACTTCGGCGACCGGGGCACGGAAGAGCGGGACGGGGTGCGGTCCGCCTATGACACCGAGCGCTACAGCGTGCCGGAGATCGAGCGCATCGCCCGGGTTGCCTTTGACATGGCCCAAAAGCGGGGCCGCAAGCTGTGCAGCGTGGACAAGGCCAATGTGCTGGACAGCTCCCGGCTGTGGCGCGCCACGGTGAACCGTCTGGCGGCGGAGTACCCGGACGTGGAGGTAAGCCATCTCTATGTGGACAACACCGCCATGCAGCTGGTTCGGGACCCGGGCCAGTTCGATGTGATCGTCACCTCCAACATGTTCGGCGACATCCTCTCCGACGAGGCCTCCATGATCAGCGGCTCCATCGGCATGCTGGCCTCCGCCAGCCTGGGGGAGGGGGGCCTGGGCCTGTACGAGCCCATCCACGGCTCCGCCCCGGACATCGCCGGGCAGGACGCGGCCAACCCTCTGGCCACCATCCTCTCCGTGGCCATGATGCTCCGCTACTCCCTGAACGAGCCGGAAGCGGCCCAGTCCATTGAGGACGCCGTGGCAAAGGCCCTGACCCAGGCCCGGACCCGGGACATTTACACCGAGGACTCCGGCTGCAAACTGGTGGGCTGCCAGGAGATGGGGGACCTTGTGGCCAGCCTGATTTAATGGGAACGTGCTGCCGGGTTATGCGGGAAGCCGCGTCGGATAAACAGGGGAGTGTCCAAAGGGCATTGTTATAGAAGTAATAGAAGGGGTCTCGCCTGCCGGCTCGGGTGCTGTGTGCCGGGTACTTGGCTACGCCAAGTACAGCACACGTTCAGCACCGACCGGAGCGGCAGCGTAGACCGGGTCAGAACGATTGCCACTGGCAATCTTCCCCCTCCGGCGGCCAAGTTCATCAAAGATGAACTTGCGGGACTCATGACGTTCGCTTCACGAAGTCGGCCCTAAGAACCCACGAGTTATCCTATGGATAACTCGTCAACCTCTTGAAAAGGGAGCTAATCGCCGGCTACTTGGCAAAGCCAAGTAGAGCGATTCTCCCAGCGCACGAGTTGACTTCGTCAACTCGACCGAGACGGCAGTCGAGAATGACGAAACTTTTACTGGCTCGCTGACCATCCTATCTCCCTTTATTAATGCGTTTGGCCACTCCCGATAAACAGAAAGGGCCCGGGCTTATATAGTAAATTAGCTTTAGAGCCAGCAAAGCTGGCTCTAAAGCTAGGCGGGGAGGTTACTGCCTCCCCGCCTAGTTCAAAAGCTTTTTTTGAACTTAATTAACTATAAGCCCAGGCTCTTTTCCTGTTTGCGCATGGTGCGCATGCAGCGGGTGCAGACCGTGATCCGCTTTTTCCCGCCAGGGCCCTCCACCGTCATGCGGTGCAGGTTCGGCTTGACCTTCTTGGGCGTCCGCCCCGCGATGTACATCCGGTTGTGGGCCACCTTGTTCCCAAACACGGTGGTCTTTCCACAGATTTCGCAGCGCAATGGGATCTCCCCCTCCTCCTAGATTATTCTGTGATGCCAGTATAACCCGGGAAAACCCCCGCCGCAAGCCCGGAGGCCGTACAGAACCGAAACCGGGCCTTTGGGCGGAGCAAAGTTGGGGCAGAAACAAAAGAGCGCTTGCCATCCGCCCGAGAATCCGGTATAATGGGAACCGTATAAAACCCTATCAAACCAAAAGGGAGGGATTCTCGTTTTGACCCGATCCGTAACCCGCGCATAGCAAAGGCTATCGCACACAAAAAAATTTGGCGCTAGCCTTTGCTCATCCTGAATTCATGTTTAGGAGGAGCACGATGCGCTATATTCGAGCACAGGACGTTCTGCCCGCCGAACTGCTGGACCAGCTCCAGCGGTACGTGGACGGAGCTTATCTCTACATCCCCCGGCGGGAGGAAAACCGCCTGGCCTGGGGCCAGAGGACCAACAGCAAGGCGGAAACCGCCGGCCGCAACCAGGAAATCTACCGGCGGGCCCAGACCGGGGAGACCGCCGCCCAACTGGCGGAGGCCTACTTTTTAACGGAAAAGACCATCCGGCGCATTCTTTCGGAGGAGCGCCAAAAGGAGGGCTACAGTTAATTTAATATAATCCACGGCTCCTAAAACAAGTCCACGCTGCTCATTCGTCACATCTGC
>CAOKRG010000030.1 GCA_948471095.1 uncultured Oscillospiraceae bacterium | reverse complement strand
TAATTTTACCGCTTTTCCATTTACTTGTGAAGGTTCGTATCTATTTTTCGCTTACTTTCATCTACGTTTTTGACTTTTCAAATCCAGGCTTTTAGGCATCAAAAAACCGCGCCACAGCGCGGTTTTTTGAGCGAATATCTTTTTTATATCCACAGGATGGTCGAGGTGACAGGATTTGAACCTGCGGCTTCTACGTCCCGAACGTAGCGCTCTACCAAACTGAGCCACACCTCGAAAGAAAGCCTGCCGCTCTTGCGGAGGCATTTTCACAAAAAAGAGAGCCTGGGCCGCTTCGGGTCCAGGCCCCATCTTTGGCAGCGGTACCAGGATTTGAACCCAGACAAACAGAGTCAGAGTCTGCTGTGCTACCATTACACAATACCGCTTTCTCATGCACCGAAGGACTCTCATCCTCGGTGACAGCCATTATTATACCAAATTCTCCGGAAAAGTCAAGGGGTATTCGCAAAATTTTTTCTTTTTTTCGCCGCTGCCTTGTTCGAGGAAGCTGGCTCCGGCTCAGCTTCCCGCCGGGCGCACGGGCACTCCGCGCGTTTGCAGGTACTGTTTCAGCTCCGGCACGGAAAGTTCCCCAAAGTGGAACAGGGAAGCCGCCAGGGCCGCATCTGCCCGGCCCGCGGTGAAGGCTTCATAAAAATGGGACTTTTCTCCCGCGCCCCCCGAGGCGATCACCGGGATGCCCACCGCCTCGGACACCGCCCGGGTCAGCTCCAGGTCGTAACCGGTCTTTACCCCGTCCTGGTCCATGCTGGTGAGCAAAATCTCCCCCGCGCCTAAGGCTTCCGCCACCTTGGCCCATGCCAGCGCGTCCCTGCCCGTATCCACCCGGCCCCCGTTCAAGTACAGGGTCCAGCCGCCGCCTGGACGGCGCTTCGCGTCCATGGCCACCACCACGCACTGGCTTCCGAACCGCCGGGCCGCCCGCCGGATCAGCTCCGGGTCCCGCAGGGCCGCGGAGTTGACCGAGACCTTGTCCGCGCCCGCCCGGAGAATGGCGGTGAAATCCTCCACCGTGCGGATGCCGCCGCCCACGGTGAAGGGAATGAAAATGCTCTCCGCTACCCGCTCCACCACTTGGGTCAAAATGCCCCGGCTGTCCGCGGAGGCGTTGATGTCCAGCAAGACCAGCTCGTCGGCCCCCTGGCGGTCGTATTCCACCGCCGCCTCCACCGGGTCCCCGGCGTCCCGCAGGCCCACAAAGTTCGTGCCCTTTACCACCCGTCCGTCCTTGATGTCCAGGCAGGGGATGATCCGTTTCGCGTACATGCCTCACGCGCCTCCTTTCGTCTTTCGGGCAAAGTTCCGCAAGATGCGCAGCCCGGTCTCCCCGCTTTTTTCCGGGTGGAACTGGCAGGCCGCCAGATTTCCCCGCTCCACCGCCGCGTGGATGTCCGCCCCATACTCCGCCCGGGCGCTGACCACGTCCTCCCCGGCCTGGAGGTAGTAGGAGTGGACGAAATACACATAGGGCTCCGGCTCCAGGCCCTCCAGCAGCCAACCGGGGCGGTCCACGGTCAGGGAATTCCACCCCACATGGGGGATTTTCAGCCCGCTTTCTTCCGGCAGGCGGACGACCCGGCCCTTCAGCAGCCCAAGCCCCTTCACGCCGGGCGATTCCTCGCTGCTCTCAAACAGCACTTGAAGACCCAGGCAGACGCCCAGCAGGGGCCGTCCGGAAGCGGCGAATTCCCGGATGGCCTGGACCAGGCCCCGGCTTTCCAGGCCGTTCATGGCCTCGCCAAAGGCCCCCACGCCGGGCAGGACCGCCCGGTCCGCTTCCAGCAGCTCCCGGCCGCTTTCCACCACCCGGCAGGAACAGCCGATGTGGGTCAAGGCCTTCTCCACGCTGCGCAGGTTTCCGGCCCCATAGTCGATGATGGCGGTCATATGATTTCACACTCCGGTTTAACTTATTAACGCAATAAATTAAGTATAACATATTCCGGCAGGTTTGGCAAGGGGGAAATTGGGACGGCAAGGCAAAAAAACGCTCGCCGGCCTGCCGCCCTGCCGCCTGTATATTTACAAAATATTCATGAAACCGGCGGAAAGCAGCGGTATAATTTTATGTGCTTATCTTTATTTATAGCTTCATTCCACCTTGAGAGGAGCCTTTCTCCATGTTTTCCCGCTTCAGCGTCCGCAAGCCCCTGACCGTTCTGGTGGGGGTGGTCATTGCCATCGTGCTGGGCGTGGTGGCCTACACCCGCATGACCCCCGACCTGCTGCCCAACATCAACCTGCCCTATGCCGTGATCGTCACCGCATACCCCGGAGCCGCCCCCGAGGAGGTGGAGAGCGAGGTGACCCGGCCCATCGAGCAGAGCCTGGCCACCTTGGACCATGTGGAGGAGATCACCTCCGTCTCCCGGGAAAACGCCTCCCAGGTGATGCTTCAGCTCACCGACGATGCCAACATGGACACTCTGGCCGCCGACATCCGGGAAAAGCTCAACGCGGTTTCCGGCAGCTGGGACGACATGGTGGGCACGCCCTACATCATGAAGATCAACCCCAGCATGCTGCCCGTCACCGTGGCCGCTGTGGAGATGGAGGGCATGGACAATGTGGCCCTGACCAATCTGCTGGATTCGGAGCTCATGCTCAAGCTGGAGGGCGTCGAGGGCGTGGCCAGCGTCTCCGCCAGCGGCAACGTGCGGGAGGAGGTCTCCGTGCGGCTGCGGCAGGATAAGATCGATGAGGTGAACGCCCGCATGAAGCAAAAGCTGGACGAGACCTTCGGCGAAGCCCAGCAGAAGCTGGATGACAGCGGCCAGGAGATTGAGGAGGGCCTCAGCGAGACCCAGGAGCAGTCCGACGCCCTGGCGGGGCAGAAGGCCCAGATCGAGCAGGGTCAGGCCCAGCTGGCGGAGCAGACCGGCCAGGCCCAGGGCCAGCTCATCTCCAAAAAGGTGGAGATTGAGTCCGCCAAGGCCCAGATCGCCGCCCAGCTGACCACCATGGACCAGAACCAGAAGCAGCTGGGGGATGCGCTGGATAAGCTGAACGGCCTCAAACAGTCCCTGGCCCAGCTGAACGGCCAGATCGCCTCCCTGGACCAGGCCATTGCCGGCCTGCAAGAGGCCCTGACCGGCTACGCGGCCCTGACCAGCCAGCGGGACCAGCTGCAGGCCCAGATGGCGGAGCTGGACCCGGATTCAGAGGAATACGCCGCCCTAGCGGCCCAGTTGGAGCTGCTGGCTCCCCAGTTGGCCGCGGCCGAAGCCGCCTTTGCCGCTTTGGGGGCCACCCCGGAGACCGCCCCCGCCAAGCTGGAGGAGCTTACCGCCAGCCGCGCCGCCCTGGATCAGGCCCTCACTGAGGCCAAGGCCATGGCCTCCGCCGCCGGGGCCGACCCGGACAATTTGGATGCCTCCATCCAGGAGGCCCAGGCGAACCTGGATAAGCTCACCGCCGGCCGGGCCCAGCTGGAATCCACCCGCTCCCAGCTGGAAAGCGGGGCCCTGACCGTGGACCAGGCCCTGAGTCAGCTGGCCCAGCAGCAGGCCAGCGGCATGATGCAGCTGAGCGCGGGCCTTTCCCAGATCGTGGCGGGGCAGTCGGCCCTCAGCTCGGCGCAGGCCCAGCTGGAAAGCGCCAAGGAGCAGCTGGCCACCGCCCGGGAGGACTTCGACCAGCAGAAGAAGACCGCCTATCAGAACGCGGAGCTGCCCCTGACTATGGACACGGTCTCCGGTATTTTGCAGGCCCAGAACTTCTCCATGCCCGCCGGGTACATCGACCAAGACGGGACCCAGTGCCTGGTGCGGGTGGGCGACGCCCTGGAAGACCCGGAGGCCCTGGAAAACCTGCTCCTGATGGACACCGGCACGGAGGGCATTGGAAAGATCTACCTGAAAGACGTGGCCGATGTGGAGCTTGCCACCAACGCCGGGGAGCTCTATGCCAAGATCAACGGCCAGGACGGCCTGGTGCTCTCCTTTACCAAGCAGTCCACCTACTCCACCGCCCAGGTGTCCAAAAACATCCTCAAGCGCTTCGAGGAGCTCTCCCAGAGCTATGAGGACCTGCGCTTCACCCCCCTCTCCGACCAGGGCGACTACATTTACCTGGTGGTGGACACGGTGCTGCAAAACCTGGTTCTGGGCGCGGCCCTGGCCATTTTGATTCTGCTCTTCTTCCTGCGGGACCTGCGGCCCACCATCGTCATCGCCTTCTCCATCCCCATCTCCCTGTTGGTGGCCATTGTGCTCATGTACTTCTCCGGGGTGACGCTCAACGTCATCTCCCTCTCCGGCCTGGCCGTGGGCGTGGGCATGCTGGTGGACAACTCCGTGGTGGTCATCGAGAACGTCTACCGCCTGCGCCACGAGGGCATGTCCGCGGCCAAGGCCTCGGTGCAGGGGGCGGTGCAGGTCACCGGGGCCATCATCGCCTCCACCCTGACCACCGTGTGCGTGTTTTTGCCCATCGTCTTTGTGGAGGGCGTCACCCGCCAGCTCTTCTCCGACATGGCCCTGACCATCGGCTACTCCCTTTTGGCCAGCCTGTTCGTAGCCATCACGCTGGTGCCCGCCATGACCTCCACGGCCCTGCGGTCCAGCAAGCCCAAGGAGCACGGGATCTTCGACCGGGTGCTGGGCGGCTATGGAAAGCTGGCCTCCCTCTCCCTCTCTCACAAGTGGTTCTGCCTCATCCTTTCGGCGGCGCTGCTGGTTGCCAGCGTGAGCCTGGCCCTTTCCCGGGGCTTCCTGTTTATGCCCGCCATGAGCGGCAGCCAGCTGACCGTCAGCTTTACCCTGCCCGAAGAGGACCCCAGCTTTGAGGACCAGACCGCCATGTCCGATCAGATCATCGAGCGTGTGATGGACCTGGACTGGGTGGAGACCGTGGGCGCCATGGCCGGTTCCGGCTCGGACGGAGCCGGGATGATGGGCATGATGGGCGGCAGCGGCGGCGGGGTCTCCATGTACGTGCTCATCAAGGAGGACTCCGGCCTAAAGGACGCGGAAGCCGCCAAACTCATTGAGGAAGCCTGCGCGGACCTGGACTGCGAGGTAGCCGCCCAGGGGGCCATGGACATGAGCGCCTATATGTCCGCCATGAGCGGCTCCGGGGTGGAGATCAAGCTGCGCGGCGACGATATGGACGCTTTGATCCAGGCAGCGGACGAGGTGACGGACCTGGCCGCCGGGGTGGAGGGCGTGGCCGAAGCCGCCAGCGACCTGGAGGACTCCACCCCCGAGCTGCGGGTGGTGGTGGACAAAAACAAGGCCATGGAAAACGGCCTGACCACCGCCCAGGTGTACCAGGCGGTCAGCGGAGCGGTAAAGGACTCCGCCACGGCCACGGACATGCGCGTGGAGGGCTTTTTGGAGGACGTGGTGGTGGTCCACCCCAAGGAGGGGCAGATGAACGAGTCCTATCTGAAGAGCCTGACCATCCCGGTCACGGACCAGAAGACCGGCGAGAAGGAGGAGGTGCCCCTCATCCGCGTCGCCAAGTTTGAGGACCGCCAGAGCCTGAACGCCATCCGCCGGGAGAACCAGAACCGGGTGCTCACCGTCAGCGCCGGGCTGGAAGACGGGTACAACATCAGCCTGGTGACCCGGGACGTGGAGCGGGCCCTGCGGGACTACACCCCGCCCCAGGGAGTCACCCTGGAGCTGGCCGGCGAGAACGAGACCATTATGGAGGCTATGAGCCAGCTGGTGCAGATGGGCCTGATGGCCATCCTTATCATCTACCTGATCATGGTCATCCAGTTCCAGTCCCTGCTGCTGCCCTTCATCGTCATGTTCACCATCCCCCTGGCCTTTACCGGCGGGTTTTTGTCCCTGTACCTGTGCGGCATGGAGGTAAGCGTGGTTTCCATGATCGGCTTCATCATGCTTTCGGGCATCATCGTCAACAACGGCATCGTGCTCATTGACTACATCAACCAGCTGCGGCTGGAGGGGGTGCCCCGCCGGGAGGCCATTATTCTGGCCGGGCGCACCCGTATGCGGCCCATTCTGATGACTGTGCTGACCACGGTGCTGGGCCTGGCGTTCATGGCCCTGGCCACGGGCATGGGGGCGGAGATGATGCAGCCCATCGCGGTGGTGTGCATCGGCGGACTGCTCTACGCCACGCTGATGACCCTGTTCGTGGTGCCGGCCATGTACGACATTATGGCCAAGAAGGAGCTGCGCAAGGTGGATGTGTAAGAGGCCGGACGTCCCCGCCCTGCCCAAGCGCGGCGGCAAGGACTGCCGGGGCATTCTGGCAGGCTGGGAAGAGGTGTAGGCGTTCCTATAAAAAAGAGACAGGCGCTTCTTTGCAAGCGCCTGTCTTTCTTTGACGTATGAACGGTCTTTGCCGCGGAAGATGCCGAAAATCTGCCAAAAAGGCGCGTGCGGGCCCTTATGGGAACACGCCCTAGTTTAGGTAGCCGCCTTGGGCGGGTGGGGCGGCGTTTTGGGTGAAGAGGGACAGCACGCCGCTTTGGTAGCGGGGCGGCTTGGGGGTCCAACGGGCCTTGCGCCGTGCCAGAACGGCGGCGACCTCCTCCTCGCTCCGCTCCTGTCCTCCAATGCCGCAGACGCGCAGCACCCGGCCCGGGATGTCGACCTCGATCAGGTCCCCCTCCTCCACCAGAGCGATGGGCCCGCCGCAGGCCGCCTCCGGCGACACGTGGCCGATGGCCGGGCCCTTGCTGGCCCCGGAGAACCGGCCGTCCGTGATCAGGGCGATGGAAGCGGCCAGCTCCGGGTCGGAGGAGATGGCCTCGGTGGTGTAGAACATCTCCGGCATGCCGCTGCCCCGGGGGCCCTCGTAGCGGATGAGCACCGCCTCGCCGGGGTGGATTTCTTTGCGCAGCACCGCCGCGATGGCCTCCTCCTCGCTGTCGAAGGGCCGGGCCCGCAGCACGGCCCGGTGCATCTCCTTGGGCACGGCGCTGTGCTTCACCACGGCCCCCTGGGGCGCCAGGTTGCCCTTGAGCACCGCGATGGCCCCCTCCCGGCCAATGGGGTCGCCAAAGGGGCGGATCACGTCCTCCCGCTTGAGGCCGAAGGGCTTCAGCGCCTCCTCCCGCCGGTCGTAAAAGTCCGAACGGGCCAAGGCGTCCAGGTTTTCGCCCAGGGTCCTGCCGGTGACGGTCATGGCGTCCAGGCGCAGCATGGAGCGGATCTCCTCCATCACTCGGGGCACGCCCCCGGCATAGCTGATGAACTCGGCGGGCCAGCGCCCGGCGGGGCGCACGTCCAGCAGATACCGGGCCCCCCGGTGCATCCGGTCAAAGTCGTCCGCCGTCAGCTCCACCCCGAACTCCCGGGCAATGGCGGGCAGGTGCAGCAGGGTGTTGGTGGAGCCGGAGATGGCCGCGTGGACCATCACCGCGTTTTCAAAGCTCTCCCGGGTGACCATCTCCCGGGCCGTGGGGCCGGAGACGGCCAGCCGGGCGGCCCGCTCCCCGGCCTGGCGGGCGGCTTCGGCCAGTTCCTTCGAACCGGCGGGCAGCAGGGCCGTGCCGGGCAGGGCCAGGCCCAGGGCCTCGGCCATGATCTGCATGGTGGAGGCCGTGCCCATGAAGGAGCAGGCCCCGCAGGAGGGGCAGGCGTGGAGCTTGTAGTAGGTAAACTGCTCTTCGCTGATCTCGCCCCGCTGGTACATGGCGCTGTACATGCCGATCTGCTCCAGGGTCAGCAGGTCCGGTCCGGCCCCCATCACGCCCCCGGGCACGAACACGCTGGGCATATCAACGCGGCCAATGGCCATCAGCAAAGCGGGCACGGACTTGTCGCAGCCAGCCAGAAAAACCCCCGCGTCAAAGGTGGTGGCCTTGGCGTGAATTTCCACCAAATTGGCGATGATGTCCCGGGAGGCCAGGGAATAGTTGCCCCCCTCGTGGCCCTGGGACATGCCATCGCAGATGTCCGTGGCAAAATAGAGGGCGGCTTTTCCGCCGTTTTGGTCCGCCTCCCGGGCCGCGGCCTGGGCCAGCTCCAGCAGGTGGGCGCTGCCCGGGTGGCTCTGGCCGTAAGTGCTCTCCACTAAAATTTGAGGCTTTTCCAGGTCCTCCCGGGACCAGCCCATACCCACGCGCAGGGGGTCCATCTCCGGCGCGATCCGGCGGGTTTCTTGGCTTTTCAGCATACGTTCAGGCTCCTTTCCAAAAATAAGGGGGATCGGGGCGAGGGCCTCCCCCTTTCCCCGTCTCGATTTTCCGCCCCGCACGGCCTGCCGCTCTGGGGCGCGGCCAAGGGAGAGGGCGGAAAGGAAAAAGCCGCCCTCCCCATCGTGAAAAGGCGGCCGGTGCAGCCGGACGGTATACGGCGGCGCTTCCACGGGCGGCGGCCACCCGTATGCCCGCCCTTCCCGGCGCTTCATAAGGGCAGGCGAAGCCGCGGGGCCTTATGAAATACTCGTCTCGATCTGCCTGTGAAATTTCAGCAGCGCGCACCCATATGGCCGCAGAACCGACACCGCGCCCAGAGGTTCGCCCAGTAACAGCTGGCCTCCCGCCAGGTTCAGCTTCAGCCCCATAATGCTCTGAGGCCGCTCGCTGCGGTTCACCACCAGCAACAGGCTGTCTCGGAACACCTGATCCAGGTCCTCCCGAACCGACAGGCGGTACCGCTCCATCACCAGCAGATTGCCCTCTGCCCGCAGAGTGCGGTAGCCTCCCCGGGCTAAAATAGACTTCTGCTCCGCCCGCATGGCCCCCAGAGCGCGATACCAGTCCAGCAGTTCCTTGTCCTCCCGGCCCCAAGGGTAGCAGGCCCGGTTAAAGGGGTCCCGGTAGCCCTCCAGCCCCGCCTCATCGCCATAGTACAGGCAGGGCACTCCGGGCAGCAGGTATTGCAGCATTGCCGCCAGCTTCAACCTGGCCACGCCGGTCTCCCGCTGGCGCTGATTCAAAGTCTGGCCGCTCTGCCACTCTCTCCCCCGGCTTCCGGCGGGCTCGCCGCCCAGCACGGTCAGGGCCCGTTCCGTGTCGTGGGTGCCAATGTGGTTCATTAGCAGCCGCAGGCACTGGGGCGGGTAGTTTTCCACGATATTTTCCACCGCCTCCGCAAAGGCCTTGGGATCGCCCCCCAAAAGGAAAGCAAAAATTGCGTCCCGGAAAGGATAGTTCATAACACTGTCCAGCTGGCCGCCCAGCAGGTACCGGCGGCGTACGCCATAAGCCGCCTTGTTGGAGGCGTCTTCCCACACCTCCCCCAGCACCAGGGCCTCGGAATCCTCGGCCTTGGCTGCGGCGGAAAGCTTGTCAATAAACAAGTCCGGCAGCTCATCGGCCACGTCCAGCCGCCAGCCGGAGGCTCCCGCCCGCAGCCAGCGCCGGACGATGCCGTCCTCGCCGTTGATAAACGCATTGTAGCTCTCGTCAGTCTCGTTCACATTGGGCAGGGTGTCAAAGCCCCACCAGCTCTCATACTGGTCCGGCCAATTTTGAAAGTTGTACCAGGGGTAGTACGGCGACTCCGGCGAGTTGTAGGCCCCGGCGCTTTCGTACCGGCCCTCCCGGTTAAAGTAGACGCTGTCGCTGCCTGTGTGGCTGAACACCCCGTCAATGAGCACCTGGATATTCAAATCCGTAGCCGCCTGGCACAGGGCGGTAAAGTCCTCCTCCGTGCCCAGCAGGGGGTCAATTTTGGAATAGTCCGCCGTGTCGTACCGGTGGTTGGAGTGGCTTTCGAACACCGGGTTCAGGTAAATGCAGGTGACGCCCAGGCTTTTCAGGTAGGGCAGCTTTTCAGCAATGCCCCGCAGGTCGCCGCCGAAAAAGTCGCTGTTGGTCACGCGTCCCTGCTCGTTGGGCCTCCAATCGGGCTGCTCGTACCAGTCCTGGTGATAGGTCCGCCCGACGGGCAGGCCGGTCTTCTCCTGGTCCGACTTGAAAAAGCGGTCGGGAAAAATCTGATACATCACCCCGCCTTCCAGCCAGGAGGGGGTCTCGAAGCCCGCCCGGTACACCGTCAGCTGCCAGCGCCAGGTGCCGCCAAAAACCGCCCAGCCCCGCTCTCCCCGGGAAAGGCGCTGCACGCCCCGGCAGGTGCTGGCCTCGAACTGATAGAAATAGAGCCCCGTGTCCTCGGGAGTAAAGTCGCACTCCCACCATTCCCGGTTCTCGCCGTTCATGCCGCACCAGAACATGTCCTGGATGATGGCCGGGTCCCCCTCCCGCTCCATGATCAGCCGGGCGGCGGAGCAGCTGAGCTCCCGGGGCAGGGTGATGCGGAAATGCACCGGCGACCCCGCCTCCACCGCCCCGGTAGGGGCCCGGTATTTGGGATTTCTCGAATGAAACAAAAACTACCAACTCCTTGAAGGGCGGAAGGCCGCGGAGCTCTGCTCCGCACCTCGCCACCTTTTGAAAAAGGTGGACGAAAACTTTAGACGCTTTTTCGGGGACGGAACAGCCTCCTTAGCGCCCGGTTTGGGGGTTTGCGCGTACTCCGTGCCTCGCTAAGGTCGTGGGGGTTCCCCCCACACCCCACCACCTTTTGAAAAAGGTGGACGAAAACTTTAGACGAATTTTTTCGGGGACGGAGGAGCTACCTTAGCGCCCGGTTTGGGGCTTGAGGCATTCCCCGCACAGTTTGCAACTAGGTGCAAAACTTCACCCAGCAGTCTCCTGCTCCGCGCGTGAAGGGTGAAAAACTTTCCCCCGCAGGAGCGCGTTGCTTTGCGCGCATACGCGGCGTGGGTGCAGCGTCACGCTGCCTAGTCGAAGATTTTGGCGGCTAGGTTTTTCTCGGGGGGGACCGGGCTGGCGTGCCAGATGTTCCCGGCATAGTCCCGGATGGCCCGGTCCGCCGCGAAACGGCCGGCGCCCGCAATGTTCACTAGCGACATCTTGTTCCAGCGGGTCTGGTCGTGGTAGACCTCCACCGCCCGGTCCTGGGCCGCCCGGTAGGACTGGAAATCCGCCAGTGCCATGTAGCGGTCCTGCTGGAGGATGGCCTTGAAGATATCGCCGAACTGCTTGCCGTCCAGGCCGTGGTTCAGGGTGTCCAAGGCCCGGCGGATCTGCTGGTCGTGCTGGTAATGCTGAGAGGGGTTGTAGCCCGTGCGCTTGAGCTGCTCCACCTGGCTGGCCGTCATGCCGAAGAGGAACATGTTCTCGTCCCCCACCGCCTCGTGAATCTCCACATTGGCCCCGTCCAAGGTGCCCAGGGTAAGGGCTCCGTTTATCATAAACTTCATGTTGCTGGTGCCGCTGGCCTCGGTGCCCGCCAGGGAGATCTGCTCGCTGATCTCCGCCGCGGGGGTCAGCAGCTCGGCCCAGGTAACGCAGTAGTTCTCTACAAAGATCACCTTCATCTTCTGGTTGACCCGGCTGTCGTTGTTGATGGTGTGGGCCAGGGCGGCGATGAACTGGATGATCTGCTTGGCAAAATAATAGCCCGGCGCGGCCTTGGCCCCAAAGAACCAGGTGTGGGGGGTAAAGTCCGCGTTAGGATTGTCCAGCAGCCACTGGTAGGTGGCTAAAATAGAGAGGGCGTTCATGTGCTGGCGCTTGTACTCGTGCAGGCGCTTTACCTGTACGTCGAAAATGGAGTCCGGGTCCACTACATCCCCCTGGGTGTGCTTAAGGTGCACAGCCAGGCGCTCCTTGTTGGCCCGCTTAATCTTCTCCAGCCGGTCCAGCACGGCGGAGTCATCCTGATATTTCAGCAGCTCCGAAAGCTTGTCCGCGTCGTAGACATAGTCGTTTCCAATCAGCTCGGTGAGCAGGGCGGCCAGCTTGGGGTTGGACTGGCACAGCCAGCGCCGGTGGGCGATGCCGTTGGTGACATTGGTAAACTTCTGGGGCTCCTCCACATAGAAGTCGTGGAACAGGTCGTCCTTTAAAATATCGCTGTGCAGGGCGGAAACGCCGTTGACGCTGTGCCCGCCGATGACAGCCAGGTTGGCCATTTTCACATAGCCGTTCTGGATGGGGGCCATGCGGCCGATCTTGCCGTGGTCCACGCCCTTGTACTTCATCTCCTCCCAGAAGCGGCGGTTGATCTCCTCCATGATCTGGTAGATGCGGGGCAGGCGCATGCGCACCAGGTCGCACTTCCAGGTCTCCAGGGCCTCGCTCATCACGGTGTGGTTGGTGTAGGCGATGGTCTGCTTCACGATGTCCCAGGCCGCCTCCCAGCTGTAGCCGCACTCGTCCAGCATAATGCGCATCATCTCCGGAATGGCCAGCACCGGGTGGGTGTCGTTCAGGTGGATGGCGCAGAGCTTCGGCAGCTCGTCCAGGTTGCTGTGGACGAACAGGTGCCGCCGGATGATGTCCTGAATGGAGGCGGACACCAAAAAGTACTGCTGGGAAAGGCGCAGCAGCTTGCCCTCGGTGTGGTCGTCCTCGGGGTAGAGCACCTTGGTGATCACCTCGGCCATGGTCTGCTGCTCCATGGCCCGCATATAGTTGCCCCCGCCAAAGAGGTTCATGTCGAACTGGTGGTTCTCCGCCTTCCACACCCGCAGAAGGCTGATTCCACGGCCGTCCATGCCGGAGACGTACAGGTCGAAGGGAATGGCGGTCACGGTGGTGTAGTCCTTGTGCTTCACGGCGTGGTACTGGTCGTTCCAGCGCTCCTCGATGTGGCCGTCAAAGCGGACCTCCACGGAGTTGTCCGGCACCTGCTGCATCCACACGCTGCCCCCGGGCAGCCAGAAGTCCGGCAGCTCGGTCTGCCAGCCGTCCACCAGCTTCTGGCGGAACAGGCCGTACTCGTACCGCAGGGAGTAGCCCATGGCCGGGTACCCCTGGGTGGCCAGGCCGTCTAAAAAGCAGGCGGCAAGCCGGCCCAGGCCGCCGTTGCCCAGGCCCGCGTCGGGCTCCTGCTCGTATAGGTTTTCCAGCTTGATGCCGTATTCCGCCAGGGCTGTGCGCATATTGTCCTCCAGCCCCAGGTTGCACAGGTTGTTGCGCAGGGAGCGCCCCAGCAAAAATTCCATGCAGAGGTAATAGACCTGCTTGGTGCCCGTGCGCTCGGCGTTGTGGGTAAATTCCGCGCGGCCCTTCGCCATCAGCTCCCGCACGATGAGCGCCACCGCTTTATAATACTCCTCGTTCGTGGCGTTTTGCAGCGAAACCCCAAAGGTGTGGGAGAGCTTGTCGCGGATGCCCTCCTTCAGCTGCGATACGGTCAGGTTGTAGTTCATGTGTAAGCCTCCAAATCTAAAAAATATGGGTAAACTATCGAAAAAAACTCGACAGCCTCGCGATCATAAGCGGCTAATATAGGAATTATACACTAAATCCGCCAAAAATGCAACTCCGTATTCCCTACAAGGATATGCCCCCCACTTTGTATATACCGAACAGTCGCGGGCGGTTTTTTCCTGTTTTTGGGGCCCTTCAAGGGGGAACAGCCGCTTTTTGTGCATGTTTCCCAGGATATTTCGCCGGTTTTTCGGAGAAAGGGTCTTTCCTTGGGGCGCTTTTTGTCCTATAATAGGAAAAAGAGATTTTTCGGAAAGGACGGGTTCCAGGTGGAAAAGAAAAGAAGGGTACGGCTGACGATCAACGGGGTGGTCTGCGGCGTGATCACTGCCGAGAGCGGCGAATATATGCAGGCCCTGGCCGACGAGGTGGGCGGGCTTATGACCGAAGTGCAGGGGGCCTCCCCGCTGATTACCCGGGAGTCCGCGGCCCTGACCGCCGCTTTGAGCCTGTGCGACGACTACCACAAAAGCGCGGACCGGGCCGGCCGGCTCCAAGACCGGGTGGACGAGCTGGAGGTGGAGGCGGAGCTGTGGCAGGAGGAAAAGGCGGAGCTGCTGAAAAACGCCCTGGACGCCCAGAAGGACGCCCAGCTGGCGGAGAAAGCCGCCCGCCTGGAAGCGGAAAATACCGTGCTGGAGGAGACGGTCCAGCGGCTGAAAGGGGCCGAGGCCAGGGCCCAGGCCCTGGAGGACGAAAACGCCGCCCTGCGGGAAGACGTACAGCGCAAGCCTGTGGGGGACCCGGAGCGGGAGGCCCAGCTGGCCCAGGAAAACGCCAGCCTGAAGGAGCGCCTACGCCAGGTGGTGGAATTCACCAAGCAGAACCAGGAAGCGCTCCAATCGGCGGAAGAGCGGGCCGCTGAGGCTGAAACCCTCCGGCGGCAGGTGGAGGACTTGACAGCCCGGGCCCGGCAGGGGCAGGAGGCCCTGCAGTCCGCGGAGGAACGGGCCGCAGAGGCCGAAACCCTCCGGCGGCAGGTGGAGGACTTGACAGCCCGGGCACGGCAGGAGCAGGAGGCCCTGCAGTCCGCGGAGGAACGGGCCGCGGAGGCCGAAGCCCTCCGGCGGCAGGTGGAGGACTTGACAGCCCGGCTTCAAGAAAAACCAGCGGGAAGCCAGGAGAAAGAGGCGCTGGAACAGCGGATCAGCGAGCTGAACGTGGAGCTGCGGCGGGCCAAGGCTTCGGCCAAACTGGCCCAGGAGGAGCGGGATGAAATGGAAAACCTGCGGGAACAGGTGCGGGTGCTGACCCGGGAAGCCGCCCAGACCCGGGAAGCGCTGGAAGCCGCCCAAGAGGCCCTGGCCCGGAGCCGGGCGGAGGAGCCCCCCGCCGTAAAAAAGGAGCCTCAGCCGGAGAAGCCCCAGGAGCCCGCCCCCCAAGCCCAGGAGCCCGAAGCCGCCTGGTCTCCCAAGCCGGGCCGCAAGCGCCGGAACCCCCTGCGCTACGAAGAGGATCTGGGGCAGTCCGGCATGGTGAGCTTCTTTGAAAAGGATGAGTGAGGCCATGGAAGTCCTGGCCCCGGCCGGGAGCTGGGAGTCCCTGGAGGCCGCCGTCCGGGCAGGCGCGGACGCGGTCTACCTGGGCGGGCCTGCCTTCGGAGCCCGGGCCAGCGCCAAGAATTTTTCCCGGGAGGAGCTGCGGGCCGCGGTGGAATACTGCCACGCCCGGGGCGTGCGGGTCCATGTGACCGTGAACACCATATTAAAGGAAGGCGAGCTGGAAGAGGCCCTGGCCTTCGTCCAGTTCCTGTGCGGCCTGCCGGTGGACGCCGTTTTGGTACAGGACATGGGCCTGTGGCGGCTTCTGCGCCAGCGGGCCCCCTCCCTGCCCCTGCACGCCTCCACCCAGATGAGCCTGCACGGCCCCGCCGGGGTCCGGCTGGTGGAGGAGCTGGGCGGCTCCCGGGCCGTTCTGGCAAGGGAGTTAACTTTACAGGAGGTTCGAGAAATCGCGGACGGCTCTTCTATAGAGTTGGAAGCCTTCGCCCACGGGGCCCTGTGCATGAGCGTCTCCGGCCAATGCTACTTAAGCGCCATGCTGGGAGGCCGCAGCGGCAACCGGGGCCAGTGCGCCCAGCCCTGCCGCCTGCCCTTTGCCGCGCCCGGGGGCACAGGGCACGACCTTTCTTTGAAAGACTTGTCCTTCCTCCAAAAAATCCAACGTCTAGGGGAGGCCGGCGTGTGCTCGGCCAAGATCGAGGGCCGCATGAAGCGCCCCGAGTACGTAGCCGCCGCTACGGCCGCCTGCCGCCTGGCCGCGGACGGTCAGGCCGTCCCCCCGGAACTGGCCGGGAGCCTGGAAGCGGCCTTTTCCCGCTCCGGCTTTACGGACGGCTATCTGACCGGACGGCGGGGCCGGGGCATGTTCGGAACCCGCCGCAAGGAGGACGTGACCGCCGCCACGGAGAAGGTCTACGCCGGCCTGCGGGGCCTGTACCGGGGGGAGCGGCAGAGCGTGCCCGTCTCTTTGCGCCTTTACCGTAAAGGGAATTCGCTTGTCTTGTCTGCCCAAGACGAAGAGGGCCGCGAGGCCACAGCTTCCGCTCCGGCGGAAGGAGGCGCGCTGCCCCAGGAACGCTGCCTCCAGCAGCTGCGCAAAACCGGCGGCACGCCCTTTTTTCCCTCTGCGGTGGAAGCGCCAAGGGAGGGCGCGGCTCTAAGCGTGTCAAGTTTAAACACTTTACGCCGTCAAGCGTTAGAGGAGCTTTTGGCCCTGCGGGCTGTGCGGCAGACGATTCCCTTCACGCCCATGCCTTTGACCTGGGACCGGGCCCAGCGTCCGGCCAAGCCTCTCGGCCTGCGGGCCGTGTTCCGCTCCCCGGAGCAGCTCTGCTCCCAGGCCCATGCCTGTAAAGCCATTGCCTTGCCAGTGGAGACGGACCTAGCAGTGCTGGAACGCCTGCGGGAAGAGGGCTGGCCCAGCATCCTGCTAGACCTGCCCCGGGCCTGCTTTGGCTGGGAGCAAGAGCTGCGCGGGCTGCTTCAAGCCCGGATGGCGGCGGGCTTTGGGGACTTCCTCTGCGGAAACCTGGGGGCGGTGCAGCTCTGCCGGGAGCTGGGGGCGCGGCCCCATGGAAGCTTTGGGCTGAACATCGCCAACTCCGCCTCGGCGGAGGCCTTCTCCCGGCTTGGCCTGTCCAGCGCCGAGCTGAGCTTCGAGCTCTCCGGGCGGGAGCTGGCCCAGGTGGAGCCCCCTCCGGGCATGGAGCTGGGCCTGATGGTATACGGGCGGCAGCCGCTGATGCTGACCCGCAACTGCCCCCTGGCCAACGCCCCCGGCGGGTGCCGGAACTGCCGGGAGCCGGGAGCCCTGACGGACCGGAAGGGCGCGTGCTTCCCAGTGGTCTGCCGGGCCCGGGGCCGGGGCGGGGCGGAGCTTTTGAACTCGGTGCCCCTGTGGCTGGGGGACTGGCGGGAGCAGCTTCCCCCCCTGGATTTCGCGGTTCTCCGCTTTACGCTGGAGGGGCCGGAGCGGTGCGGGGAAGTCCTCCACCGGTTCCAGGACGGGGAGCCGCTGGGCGGCCCCTTTACGCGGGGCCTGTACCGGGCTGGTGTGAAATAGCGGATGATTGTGGAAAACTCGGTGGAAAGTGTTGAAACCATGTAAAGCTGGCCTACTCCCACGGAAGGCCTTTGTCCCTGCAAGTCTTCCAATCTTTCAGAAAGCGTCCCGTGAGCAATGTACGCGGTCCAGGTGCGTCGACCTTCGCTGCGCGAAGTCGCGGCACCTGGTAGGGTTCTTAGGGGCAAAGCCCCTAAGCCGCCGGAGGGCGCTGGTCGCCAGTGGCGACCGTTCAGCGCCGACCGAGCCGGGAGGCGAGACCCCATACATTACAAAATGGGCCGTAGGCCCCCTTTCGGGACGACTTGGCGGAGCCAACGGCATAAGTCCCGACCCCAGCATCCCCATCACTTACCATATATATTAGGAATGAAACGGAGGAACATCCATGGAAATAAGATTCAAACGGCTCTCGCCCCAGGCGGTCCTGCCCCAAAAGCAGACGGCGGGCAGCGCCGGGTATGACCTGTCCGCCTGCCTGGAGGCTCCCCTGACCATCGGCCCGGGCGGGATGGAGATGGTCCCCCTGGGGCTCGCCTCGGAGATTCCCCAAGGCTTTGCCGGGTTCGTCTTCTCCCGCAGCGGCCTGGGAGCCCGGGGCCTGGTGGTGGCCCAGGGCGTGGGCGTCATTGACAGCGACTACCGGGGCGGCTGGATGGTGCCCCTGCGGAACCTGAGCCCCCAGGCCGTTACCGTGGAGCCGGGCCAGCGGATCGCCCAGGTGGTTTTTTTGGCGGTGGCGGAGCCCGTGCTGGCGGAGGCCGGGGACCTCCCCCCCACCTCCCGGGGCCTGGGCGGCTTTGGCAGCACAGGCGGCTAGCCCCGGCGCACATCTTGTGGAAAACTCCGGGGAAGCCTGCATATCTTCCGCAAAACCGGGATTTTCCCGGGAGAAACCAATATAGAGGTTGAGAATCCCCGCAAAATGCGTTATAATGGAAGCGGCCCAAAACCGTTCCGGCCCGTGGAAAAGCCGGAGGGCCTGCAATATTCCGGAAAAGTTTGGGAATACTTTATCTGTTGCGGTTTGGCCTTCGCGCGCCGGGGGGATCCCGGGGAAAGGCAGCGTATGAAGTGGCAGTACATCTTACTTTTGGTGCTGGCGGCGGGTCTTTTGGGGCTGCTGGCGTTTCACATTCTATCGGACCGGCAAGGCCGGAGAAAGGCAGTGAATTCTATGGCGGGCTTTTCGGGGATTCTCTCCATGTTTTCCATGTTTTCCAAAGATATCGGCATCGACCTGGGCACCGCGAACACCCTGGTGTTTATGCGGGGCAAGGGCATCGTGATGCGGGAGCCCTCGGTGGTGGCGGTGGACGTGCGCTCGGACGAGGTGCTGGCCGTGGGCAAGCAGGCCAAGGAGATGCTGGGGCGTACCCCCGGCTCCATCGTGGCCGTGCGGCCCCTGAAGGACGGCGTCATCGCCGACTTCGACGTGACCGCCGCCATGCTGAAGTATTTTATTAAGAAGGCCCTCAAGGCCGGGGCCCTCAGCCGCCCCCGGATCGTCATCTGCATTCCTTCGGGGGTCACCGAGGTCGAGCGCCGGGCGGTGGAGGACGCGGCCCGGCAGGCGGGCAGCAACAATGTGGACCTGATGGAAGAGCCTATGGCCGCGGCGGTGGGCGCCGGCCTGCCGGTTTCCGACGCCACGGGCAGCATGGTGGTGGACATTGGCGGCGGCACCAGCGAGGTGGCCGTCATCTCCCTGGGGGACATCGTCACCGCCGTCTCCGTACGCATGGCGGGGGACAAGTTCGACGAGGCCATCGTCACCTATGTAAAGAAGAAGTACAACCTGCTCATCGGCGAGCGCACCGCCGAGGAGATTAAAATGCGCATCGGCTCGGCCTTCCCCACCGAGGAGACCATCAACGCCTTTGTAGAGATCAAGGGCCGCAACCTGGTGGACGGCCTGCCCAAGAACGTGACCATCCACGCGGACGAGGTGCGGGAGGCCCTGGCGGACAGCGTCATGGTGGTGGTGGACGCCATCAAGGAGACCCTGGAGCAGACCCCCCCGGAGCTGGCGGCGGACATCATCGACCGGGGCATCATGCTCACCGGCGGCGGCGCCCTCTTAAAGGGTCTGGACCGGCTGGTCAGCCAGGAGACGGGCATCCCCGTCCATGTGGCGGAGCGGCCCCTGGACTGCGTGGTGGAGGGCACGGGCAAGAGCCTGGAGATCGAGCTGCCCAAGTCCTATTACCGCAATACCCGGCGGAAGTAAAGAGTTTTTTGGGTACGGAGCGGCCTCCGGCGGACAAGCTTGCAAAGCGGACTGGCTGGAACACTTCTGTAGAACGTTTCTTGAAAATTTTTAAAGACTTTGAGTTCGCTCCGTTCTTTCAGTCTTGGAATCTGTATTCATAATTACTTGGCGATAAACGGCAGGCATTCCGGGGGCAGGACTACGTCCCGAAGAGGGCCTACGGCCCATTTAAGGAATGTTTTGGCCTCCGGCGGCTTAAGGCTCCGCCTTAAGAATCTGCAAGGGGCCTAACGCCCCTTGACCGCGTATTTTGCTTTCAATTAACAGTCAGGCGATAGTTTTCTGACTGTTAATACGAGTTCTCAGTTTTATCCGGCAGCGTACCGCCCCAGGGCAAACAGTTTTTTGGACTGTTTGCCCTAAACGCCTTTTTCATCCTCATAGGAGGTGCAACGTGAACGAATTTCTAAAAGGAAGCTCCTTCAAGGTCCTGGTCATCGCGGTGGTGGTCCTTCTGGGGCTGCTCATCTACACCGCCTCGGCGGGCGGGTCCCTCATCGCCAGCCTGTTGGGCTTCGTCTCCTCCCCCATGCAGAGCGTGGCCACGGAGATTACGGGCAATGTGACCGAGTTTCTGGACATCGACGGCCTGACCAAGGGCGAGCTGAAGGAATTGGTGGGCTCCCTGCAGGAGGAGAACAGCGCCCTGCTGGACCGGCTGGTGGAATACGACAGCGTGCTGCGGGAAAACCAGCAGCTGAAAACCCAGCTGCACATCAGCCAGGAGGCCCCCGAAATCGAGATGCGCTCCGCCTCGGTCATCGGCCGGGACCCCAACGACGTGTTCTACGGCTTTTCCATCAACGCCGGAACCCTGGCGGGCATTTCCACCGGCGACCCGGTGATCACCTCCCGGGGCTTGGTTGGCATTGTCGTTCAGGCCTCCGCCACCACCAGCAAGGTGAACTGCCTGCTTTCGGAGGACGTGGAGGTGTCGGCCATCTCCATTGACAAACAGGAGGTGGGCGTGGTGCGGGGCAGCGTGACCATGGCCAGCTCCGGTCTTTTGCGGCTGGGCTTTCTCTCCAGCGAGACCAAGCTGGAGCCCGGGGACATCATCACCACCTCCGGGAGGGGGAGCGTGTACCCGCCCAAGCTGAAAATCGGTCAGGTGCAAAGCATTGAAAAGTCCGAGACGGACGTCTCCCGCTATGCGGTGCTGAAGCCCTTCGAGGATCTCTCCGAGGTGCGGGAGGTCCAGGTGATCACCAGCTTCCCCGGCCAGGGGGAGGACGAGAACGTGGTGGAGCTGGACCCTGGCCAGGACAACCAGGAGGACGCGGAATGAAAGACCTGAACCGGCTGATCCGATACCTGGCCTATACCCTGGAGCTGCTGGTGCTGTTTATGGTGCAGGAGACCCCGGGGCTGCTTCCGGCGGTGGCCGGGGTGCGGCCGGTGCTGCTGCTGCCTGCGGCCGTGGCCATTGCCATGTTTGAGGAGGAAGTGCCCGCCCTGGCCTTTGGCATTGTGGCGGGGCTGCTGTGCGATTTCGGGTTTTCCCGGGTGCTGGGCTTCCACGCCCTGGTGCTGGGCGCCCTGTGCTTTTTTGTCAGCCTTCTGGTGCGCACCCGCATGCAGGCCAACTTGGTCACCGCCGCGCTGAACGGCGCCTGGGCCCTGGCTCTGACCCTGGGGGCCCAATGGCTGTTTTTCTACTATTTCCGCTACTCTCAGCCAGGCTTCGCCTTTCGAAGCCACTACCTGCCGAAGTACTTATATACCCTGTTATTCATCCCCCTGCTGTACCTGCTGAACCGGGGCCTTTCCGGGGCCCTGGACCCCGCGGAAAAGTAGGGCACGAGGAAGCCGTATGAACCTACCCCATTTACACTGGAAGCTGGGACGCTCCACCGCCTGCGTGCTGGTGGTGGTGGTCTTTTTCGCCATTTACACCCTGCAGCTCTTCAATTGGCAGATCATCAACGGAGAGGCCTATGAAAAGGAGGCCCTCAGCCACCGCACGGATGTGGTGGAGATCGAGGCGGCCCGGGGGGAGATCCTGGACCGGGAGGGGAATGTGCTGGCGGGCAACCACATTGTGTACGAGGTGATCTACAACGCCCTGTACCTGGACGACTCCAAGCGCAACGAGACCATTTTGCAAGTGGTGGACCTGCTGGAAGAGCTGGGCGAATCCTGGCGGGACCGGCTGCCCATTGAGCTGGACGAAGAGGGCAACTACCGCTTTATGGAAAACAAAGAGGACGAGATTGAGACTCTGAAAAGCCGGGACATGCTGAACCTGGCCGACTATGCCACCGCCGATGACTGCATGCGGGAGCTGGCCCGCCGCTACCGCTACGAGGGCCACTCCAAGGAGGACACCCGCACGGTGCTTTCTGTGCGCTACTCCATGACCCGGGACCAGTTTTCCATTAACGACCCCTATGTGTTCGCCAGCGGCGTGTCGCCGGAGACAGTGGGCGTCTTCGGAGAACAATCCAACCGCTGGAAGGGCATTGAGACCCGGGTTAACGTGGACCGCTATTATGGCGAAGAGGGTTCCCTAGCCCCCCATGTGGTGGGGGTTACCGGTTCGATGCCCACCTGGTTTAAAGAGGAACAGGAAGAGCAGAATAATCTGTATAACCCGGAGGAAAACATCGGCGGCTATAAGGACAGCGACGTGGTGGGCCTTAACGGCGCGGAATACGCCTTTGAGGCGGAGCTGCGGGGCCAGCGGGGCCAGCAGTCTGTTTTCTCCAACGAAGCGGGGGAGGTGACCACCACCGCCACGGCCATTGCCCCCCAAGAGGGCCGCACCGTCCGGCTCACCCTGGACGCGGACCTGCAGCGGGTGGCCAACTGGTCTTTGGAGAAGAACATACGGGCCAATGTAAACACGGGCCTAAAGGGTGACAAAAAGGCCCACGACTGCAAGGCCGGAGCCGCCGTGGCCATCGACATCTCCGACTTCGCGGTGCTGGCGGCATCCTCCTACCCCAGCTACGACCTAAACCTCTATATGGCGGGCGGCCAGTACCAAGAGGACCTGCTGCTGGATAAGGATGGCCTAAAGGCCCTAAACGACCGGGCCCTAAACGGCATCTACACGCCGGGCTCGGTGTTCAAGCCATTGGTGGCCACGGCGGGCCTGCAAGAGGGGATCATCGGGGCGGGGTCCCCGGTGTACGACTGCGACGGCCCGGGGCTTACCGGCGTGTTTAAATACGCTGACCTGGAGCTGGCCTGCACGGACAAGCATGGCTGGGCCAGTGTGTATTCCGCCATTGCGGGAAGCTGCAACTGCTACTTCTGCGAGCTGGGCCTGCGGCTGGGCATCGACCGGCTGGACGCTTACGCCGAATACTTCGGCCTAGGCTGGAAAACCGGAGTGGAGCTTTCTGAGGCCTCCGGCGTGATGACCAGCCCCTCTGAGTACCGGGAGCGCCACTCGGAATCGGGGGTGGACTGGACCGAGGGCAACACCGCCCAGGCGGCCATTGGCCAGTCGGACAACCAGTTTACGCCCATTCAGCTGGCCACCTACTGCGCCACCCTGGCCAATGGCGGCCGGCGCTACCGCACCCATTTTCTCAGCGAGGTGCTGGACTACACCGGCAAAGAGACCATCCGCCGCTATGAGCCGGAGCTGCTGTACGACGCGGAAATCCGGGAGGACGTGCAGGGCGTGGTGCGCAACGCCATGATTCAGACCGCCACCTCCGGCACGGCCAGCAGCGTCTTTTCCGACTACCCGGTAACCGTGGCCTGTAAAACCGGCACCGCCGAAACATCCGGCCTAAGCTGGGAGGACGGCGGCACCGAGGAGCACATCAGCTTCATTTGCTACGCCCCGGCGGAGAATCCTCAAATCGCCATTGCGGTGATGCTGGAGCACGGCAGCTCCGGCCCCTTTGCCATGAACGTGGCCAAGGACATGCTGGACCAGTATTTCGGCTTTTACTCCTGGGACAAGGAGGGCAACCGCTACAACCAGAGCGGCGACCTGGTGGACGACGAAGGCAAGGTGCTCAAGACCAAGGAGGACCTGGACAAGGAGGCCGCAGCCCAGGCCCAGGCCTCCCCCAGCCCGAACCCGGACGGGGAGGAGGACCCGGAAGAGAGCGCGGAGCCCAGCGCCGCGCCGGAACCCACCCCCACTCCCGTGCCGCCCCGGGGCAGCGACATCCCGGACCACATTTTCACCGGGGGCAGCCCAGCCTCCGCACCGGAAGAGGGAGGGACCGAAACGCCCCAGCCCCCAGCCAGCCCCACTCCCCCGCCGGACTCCCCCTTCTATCACGGCAAGAACCCCGGCGCGGACCCGGAGCCCGGCCCCACCCCCAGCCCGGACCCGGAGGGCGGGGAAAGCCCCGATGAGCCGGAGGAGGGCGGAGAAGAATAGGGCGCTCCGGCATGGGCGGAAAAGCCCCCTTGCCATGAATTTCCCCCCAAAAGGCGGGCCATCCTAAAACCGGTGGAAAGGGGCCGGGAGCACGTAAAAAGCATGGCCGGAAACTTGAACAAATTGTTCAAGCACGGATTTGGTAAATTAACAAAAGGGGCCAGTGAATTTTGTGGTTTTCTCATAGAATCCCAAGAAAATAATATTTGTTTTTGACAAATTGCAGTTGATGTGGTAAGATGATAGGTAAGGCGGTGTTCTGCATGGGGATTGCAACGGTGATCACATCCGGAAAAGGCGGCGTGGGAAAATCCACCGCGGCGGTGGGCCTGGGAAGGGCTCTGGCCGCCCGGGGCCGCAGGGTCCTGCTGGTGGACTGCGACGCGGGCCTGCGCAGCCTGGACCGAATGACCGGCACGGAGGAAAGCCTGGTGTTCGACAGCTCGGACGTGGTGTACGGACGCTGCGCCCCCGCCCAGGCCATCTACCCCTGCTGCCCCGGGCTCGACCTGCTGCCCGCCCCCGCCTCGGGGGACAACCTGATCCGCCCGGCGGTGATGGAACGGCTGGTCCCCCTGCTGAAACGCTACTATGATTATGTGCTGCTGGACTCCCCCGCCGGCGTGGGCGCGGGGTTCCGCTCCGCCGCCTGCGCCGCCGACCGGGCCCTCGTGGTGTGCAGCCCGGACCCCGTGTGCGTGCGCAGCGCCGGAACCGTGCGCCGCCTTTTGGAGCGGCTGGGCGTGGAGGACAAGCGGCTGGCCATCAACCGGTTCGAGGGGGAGCTCTTTGACCGCACCGGAGTTTACGCGGACCTGGACGCGGTCATCGACGCCTCGGGCCTGCGGCTCTTCGGCATGGCCCCGGAAGACCACGCCATGGCGGCGGCGTTTTTAAAGGGAACCGCCGCGCCGGAAAAGTCTCCGGCCATGATGGCCTTCACCCGAATGGCCGCCCGGCTGGAGGGAGAGGCGGTCCCCATGCCGGACCGCTTTTGAGAGGGCCCGGCGCGGCGCTCAGAACGCGGAACATCCCGCAAACACACCGTATTTATTCTTTATTACCTTGGGGGGAGTTAATTATGAACATCGCACTGACAGCGCATGACGCAAAAAAAGAACTGATGGTGCAGTTCTGCATTGCCTATTGCGGCATCTTGAGCCGCCACACCCTGTGCGGCACCGGCACCACGGGCAAAATGATCTCTGAGGCCACGGGCCTAAAGCTCCAGCGGTTTCTCAGCGGCCCCCAGGGGGGGGACCAGCAGATCGCGGCCCGCATCTCCTGCGACGAAATCGACCTGCTGCTGTTTTTCCGGGACCCCTTAAGCTCCCAGAGCAGCGACCCCAGCGTGCTGAACCTGCTGCGCCTGTGCGACATGCACAACATCCCCGTGGCCACCAACATCGCCACGGCGGAGGTGCTCATCCACGGTTTAGAACGGGGCGACATGGACTGGCGGGAGATCGTCCGGCCCTAGAGTCTGTTTTAAAACAGACTCTAACGTGATGGGAAGAGACCGGCCCCGGCGCCGCCGGGGCTGGAATAGCGTTTAGGAAAAGGCAGGAAACGACATGGATTTGATTACGAGAGCCCCAAAGGGGACCGCCGACCTGGTGCCCGAGGCGGCGGAAAAATGGCGGGCCATGGAAGAGGTGCTGGCCTCCGAGGCCCGGCTCAACGGGTTCGGAGAGATACGCACCCCGGTTTTTGAGCACACGGAGCTGTTCCAGCGGGGCATGGGCGACGTGACCGACGTGGTGGAAAAGCAGATGTATACCTTCGAGGACAAGGCCGGCCGCTCGGTGACCCTGCGCCCCGAGGGCACCGCCGGGGCCGTGCGGGCCATGCTGGAAAACGGCCTGTTCAACGCCGGGTACCCGGTGAAGCTCTATTACAACATCCCCTGCTACCGCTATGAAAAACCCCAGGCCGGGCGGATGCGGGAGTTCCGCACCTTTGGCGTGGAGGTCTTCGGCGCGGCGGAGCCAGCGGCGGACGCCCAGATCATCGCCATGGCCCTGTCGGCCTTCCGGCGGCTGGGCCTGCAGGACGTGGGCCTGCAGCTGAACTCCATCGGCTGCAAGGACTGCCGCAAGGACTACCACCAGGCCCTGAAAGAGTATTTCTCGGCCCGCCGGGACCAGCTGTGCGCCACCTGCCTCTCCCGGCTGGACCGGAACCCCATGCGCATTCTGGACTGCAAGAGTCCGGACTGCCAGGCCCTTGCGGCGGGCGCGCCCAAGATTACGGACTACCTCTGCCCGGACTGCCAGGAACACTTCGCCAAAGTGCGGGAGTACCTGGCCGCTTTGGGCATTGAATATACCTTGGACCCCGGCCTGGTCCGGGGCCTGGACTACTACACCCGCACGGTGTTCGAGTTCCCCTCCCAGAGCCTGGGCTTTGCCCTGGGCGGCGGCGGGCGCTACGACGGCCTGGTGGAGGAGATGGGCGGCAGCCCCACCCCCGGGCTGGGCTTCGGCCTGGGCCTGGACCGGCTGATGCTGGCCCTGGAGGCCCAGAAGGCGGAGTTCCCCCAGCCGGTGCGCTGCGAGCTTTACATTGCCGCCATGGGCGATGAGGCCCGGGTGCGGGCCCTGGCCCTGGTGGACATCCTCCATAAGTGCGGAATTCCCGCCGGCTGCGACATCTGCGGCCGGGGGCTTAAGGCCCAGATGAAGTACGCCGGGAAAATAGGCGCGAAGTTCAGCATGGTGCTGGGGGAGGACGAGCTATCCTCCGGGCAGGCCGTGCTTAAGGATATGTCCAGCGGCGAGACCGGGAAGGCCGGCATTGGCGAGAGCTTTGTGGGCGACTACCTGGCTTTCTCCACGGCCTACCTGGACGATGAGATAAGAGGAGGAATTTCCATTGCTCAGAACACATAACTGCGGCGAGCTCCGCATGGAGAACGCCGGGGAGACCGTCACCCTCTGCGGCTGGATGGAGAACCTGCGGGAGGTGGGCGGCGGCGTCGGCTTTTTGGTGCTGCGGGACTTCTTCGGCGTCACCCAGGTGGTGGTGGAGACCGAGGACCTGCTGGCCCAGGTGAAGGCCCTGAATAAGGAGACCACCATCCAGGTGGAGGGGACCGTGCGGGAGCGCACCAACAAGAACCCCAAGATCCCCACCGGCGACGTTGAGATCGCCCCCCGGTCCATCAAGGTCCTGAGCCGCTGCCAATACAACGAGCTGCCCTTTGAGGTGAATTTTTCCCGGGACGCGGACGAGAGCCAGCGCCTGCGCTACCGGTATTTGGACCTGCGCAACCCCCAGGTAAAGAAGAACATCGTGCTCCGGTCCCAGGTGGTCTCGGCCCTGCGCCGGGCCATGGAGGCCCAGGGCTTTTTGGAGATCAACACCCCCATCCTCACCGCCTCCTCCCCCGAGGGGGCCCGGGACTACCTGGTGCCCTCCCGGAAGCACCCCGGCAAGTTCTACGCCCTGCCCCAGGCCCCCCAGCAGTTCAAGCAGCTGCTCATGGCCTCGGGCTTTGACCGGTATTTCCAGATCGCCCCCTGCTTCCGGGACGAGGACGCCCGGGGCGACCGGTCCCCCGGGGAGTTCTACCAGCTGGACATGGAGATGGCCTTTGCCGGGCAGGAGGACGTTTTCGCCGTCATCGAGGCGGTGCTGCCCCCCATTTTCGAGAAGTTCGGGGTCTATGGGCAGACTGTTTCCCAGGCCCCTTTCCGGCGCATTCCCTTCCTCCAGGCCATGGAGGACTACGGCAGCGACAAGCCGGACCTGCGCATCGACCTGCTGATCCAGGATGTGACGGAGCTGCTCTCCGGCTGCGGCTTCGGGCCCTTTGAGAACGCGGTGGTAAAGGCCGTGCCCGTCTCCCACTGCGGCCTGGCCCGCAAGGCCATCGACAAGATCGTGGCCGAGGTGGAGGTGCAGACCGCCCAGAAGAGCTACTGGTTCAAGCTGGACGAGAAGGGAGAGATCGCCGGGGGCGTCGCCAAGTTTATCAACGCCGTGCCGGGGCTGGCCCAACAGGTGGCGGAGGCCCTCAAGCTGGAGCCCAACTCCCTGGTGATGCTGGCGGCCGGGCCCAAGCTTACCGCCCAAAAGACCGCCGGGGTGGCCCGGAAGCTGCTGGGCGCGGCCTGCCCGGAACATATGAACGAAAAGCGCTACGAGCTGTGCTGGATTGTGGACTTCCCCATGTTCGAAATCGGGGAGGAGAGCGGCCGGCTGGAGTTCGGCCACAACCCCTTCTCCATGCCCCACGGGGGGATGGAGTCCCTGTTAAAGATCGAGCGGGGCGAAGCGGATCCCCTGGACCTGCGGGCACACCAGTACGACCTGGTGTGCAACGGCTTCGAGCTGGCCTCCGGGGCGGAGCGGAACTATGACCCGGAGATCATGGTCAAGGCCTTCGAGCTGGTTGGCCTGACGGAAGACGACGTGCGGGGCAAGTTCCCGGCCATGTACAACGCGTTCTGCTACGGCGCGCCCCCCCACGCGGGCGCGGCTCCCGGGGTGGACCGGCTGGTGATGCTGCTCACCGGCGAGAGCTACATCCGGGAGGTCATCGCCTTCCCCATGAACCAGAGCGCCCAGGACGTGATGATGGGCGCGCCCAGCGGCGTGACCCAGGCCCAGCTGAACGAACTAAATATAGCGGTGACGAAGGTGGAGGAATAGGGCCCCCAAGGCCCCAAACCCCTGGAAAACACTGGAAACCGCGGCAAAAGGGAGCAGACACCTGCTCCCTTTTTTAGCTATATTTTGGGGTATCGGCAGAAATTAAATTTACGCTCATACAAGATATGGTGTTGACAGGAGGCATAGAATGGCTTATAATAGAGAGGCGCCGGAAGACGCGGGGCCAGGGGCCCTTCCAGCCAGGCAAAAAGGGGAAGCTGGCTGGCGCGTTTTGGAAACGCGGAATGCAGGGCCAGGTATGGCTCTCCGCAAGTCCTCCGGGCCCTCCCGGACCGCAGCGCGGCTGAAAGCCCTTGTCTGAAAAACCGTCTTTTTGCTACATATATAACTTTACTTTTGAGAGGAGCCGGTCATTAAGCCATGCCAAAAAGTATCATCAAACGCAACGGAAAACGAGTGAAGTTCGACCCCATTAAGATCCGCAACGCCATCTTGAAGGCCAATGTCCGCATTGCCACCGAGCGGTTCAGCGAGGACGACCTGGACCGGCTGACCCGGCAGGTGGTGGACGAGCTGGAACAGATGAAGTCCACCCCCACGGTGGAGCAGACCCAAGATATCGTGGAGGAAAAGCTCATTGCCGCCGACTATGCCAAAACCGCCAAGGCCTACATCCTTTACCGGGCCCAGCACCAGCGGCTGCGGGAGATGGACGACGAGCTGGTGAAAATCTACTCCGCCCTCACCTTCGTCCCGGCCGAGGACGTGGACCTAAAGCGGGAGAATGCCAACATCAACGCGGACACCGCCATGGGCACCATGCTCAAGTACGGCTCCGAGGGCGCCAAGAGCTTTTACGACAAGTACGTCATTCCGCCCCACCTGGCCAAGGCGGACGCGGAGGGCGACATCCACATCCACGACAAGGATTTTTACACCCTGACGGAAACCTGCTGCCAGATCGACCTGATCAGGCTGTTCCGCAACGGCTTTTCCACCGGCCACGGCTACCTGCGGGAGCCCCAGGATATCCGGTCTTACGCGGCCCTGGCCTGCATCGCCATTCAGGCCAACCAGAACGAGATGCACGGGGGCCAGAGCGTGCCCATCTTCGACTACGCCATGGCCGAGGGCGTGGACAAAACCTACCAGAAGGAATACTTCAAGGCCCTCACCCAGTTCTTCCAGCTGATGAAGCTGATGCCCCACGGCCAGGCCGAGGCCATGGTCCAGGCGGCGAAGGTGGCCCTGCACAGCAAGGTGACCATGAAGAATGTGGACGCCTATAACGAGCGCTTCGCGGAGTTCCTGCCCCGGCACCAGCGGGAGAGCGGCTTCCAGGAGGTGACCTGGGAGGAGGCCAGCGACGCCGCCGCCTACGCCAAAGAGACCGCCTGGCGGGAGACCGACAAGGCCACCTATCAGGCCATGGAGGCCCTGGTGCACAACCTGAACACCATGAACTCCCGGGCCGGGGCCCAGGTGCCCTTCTCCTCCCTCAACTACGGCACGGACACCAGCGAGCAGGGCCGCATGGTCATCCGCAACCTGCTGCTGGCCACCGAGGCCGGCCTGGGCGACGGCGAGACCCCCATTTTCCCGGTGCAGATCTTCAAGGTGAAGGAGGGGGTCAACTATAACGAGGGCGACCCCAATTACGACCTGTTCAAGCTGGCCATGCGGGTTTCCGCCAAGCGGCTGTTCCCCAATTTCAGCTTTTTGGACGCGCCCTTCAACCTGCAATATTACAAGGCCGGGGACTACGACACCGAAGTGGCCTATATGGGCTGCCGCACCCGGGTGATGGGCAACGTCCACGACAAGGCCCACGAGACCACCTGCGGCCGGGGCAACCTGAGCTTCACCTCGGTGAACCTGCCCCGCATCGGCATAGAGGCAAAGGGGGATATCAAGAAATTCTACCAGCTGCTGGACGAGCGCATCGACCTGTGCGTGGAGCAGCTTATGCACCGCTTTAAGATACAGAGCAGCAAAAAGGCCTATAACTATCCCTTCCTCATGGGCCAGGGGGTATGGATCGACTCGGAGAAGCTGGACCGGAACGACTCCGTGGCCGAGGTCTTGAAGCACGGCACCCTGTCCGTTGGGTTCATCGGCCTGGCGGAGACCCTGAAGGCCCTGACCGGCAAGCACCACGGGGAGAGCCAGGAGAGTTACAAGCTGGGCCTGGAGATCATCACCTATATGCGAAAGCGCATGGATGAGCTCTCCAAGGAGTACGGCCTCAACTTTACCTTGCTGGCCACCCCGGGCGAGGGGCTTTCTGGCACCTTCACCCGCATTGACAAGAAAAAATTCGGGATCATCGAGGGCGTCACCGACCGGGAATACTATACCAACTCCTTCCATGTGCCGGTCTATTACCCCATCAGCGCCTTTGAGAAAATCCAGAAGGAGGCCCCCTTCCACGCCCTGACCAACGCCGGGCACATCAGCTATGTGGAGCTGGACGGGGACATCTGCAAAAACATCGACGCCTTTGAAAGCGTCATCCGCTGCATGAAGGAGGCGGGCGTGGGCTACGGCTCGGTGAACCACCCGGTGGACCGGGACCCGGTGTGCGGCTATAACGGCATCATCGGCGAAACCTGCCCCCGCTGCGGCCGCCGCTCCGGCGAGGGGGTCCCCCTGGAAAAACTGGAGGAGCTGCGCAAAAAATACCACGACGTGCCCGATTACACGAACCTCATCTCCTGATTTTTGCCTCCGGCGGGTTAAGAAACTTTCTGAAGAAAGTTTCTTAACAATCTTCAAAGACTTTTACGTTGTTACGAAGGGGGAAGGAGGAGGCTGAGTGCTCATTTTTCGGTTTTGTGGGTGAGGTCGGCCCAGCAGACTCACTACATACTAAATAAGCTACCAACTATAGTAGGCAGAATACGCGGTCCAGGTGCGTTAGGCACCTGGCGGGGTTCTTAGGGGCAGCGCCCCTAAGCCGCCGGAGGCCGTCTATGACTCAACACAAATCTATTTTCGCAAAAGGTCTATTATACACAATAAAAAACTTATATCCTAGGAGGAAACTATTATGTCTAACACCAGCAAAAAGAACGCTAAAATTACCGGGACCGATCAGATCACCGTGGGCGAGGGCCGGGAGTTCGAGCGCATCCGCCGCATCACCGGGTACCTGGTGGGCACCATCGACCGCTGGAACAACGCCAAGCGGGCCGAGGAGCGGGACCGGGTCAAGCATTCCCTGGGAAGCGAGGCCAAGCTATGAACCTGCTTCTGGTAAACGACGACGGCATTCAGTCCCCCGGGCTGTGGGCCCTCTCCGGGGCCCTGGTGCGCAGCCATGCCGTCACCGTGGCCGCGCCGGACGGAAACCGCAGCGCCATCGGCCACGGCATCACCCTGCGGGAGCCGCTCTATGCCGCCCGGGCGGACTTCCCCCACGGCGTGGAGGCCTGGGCCGTCAGCGGCACCCCGGCCGACTGCACCCGGCTGGGCCTGCTGAATTTTGCCCCCGGTCCGGTAGACCTGGTCGTCTCCGGCCCCAACAAGGGGGACAACACCGCCCTGGACCTGCTCTATTCCGGCACGGTGGCCGCGGCCCTGGAAGCCGCCATGATGGGCGTGAAGGCCATCTCCCTCTCCGCCCCCATTGACGCGGACGACCAGCAGACCGTGGAGACCTTCCTCTGCATCTTCGACATGCTGGACCTGGAAAGGGACTTTGACCAGGTGCTGAACATCAACATCCCCGCGCTGCCCATTCAGAAGATCAAGGGCCTGCGCTGGGCCCGCCAAGGGGCGGGAAACCGGTGGCAGGGCCCCTATGAAGAGCATATGGGACAGGACGGCCGGGTCAAGTTCACGCCCCCCAACCGTCCGGCCCAGCGCACGCCGGGAAGCACGGACGACTGGAACAGCCTCAACGACGGATGGATCACCCTGACGCCCCTGAACTACCAGCTGGAACAGCCGCTGGAGGGCCGCAGGCAGATCCCCTGGCAGTAGCCGTGGAGCTGCGTGTGGCTGGGGTGGTCCCCGAGTCCATTGTGGACGGGCCGGGCATCCGGTTCGCGGTGTTCGTGCAGGGCTGCCCCCACGGCTGTCCAGGCTGCCACAACCCCCAGACCCACCCCTTCGAAGGGGGCGAGGTCCGGAAGATCGAGGAGCTCTTTGCCCAGTTCCGGCAGGACCCGCTGCTCAAGGGCGTCACCCTCAGCGGCGGCGAGCCCTTCTGCCAGGCGGCCCCTCTGGCGGAGCTGGCCAAGCTGGTCCACGGGGTCGGAAAGGACGTGGCCGTCTACACCGGCTATGTGTACGAAGAGCTGCTGGCCATGGAGGACCCCGGGGTCCAGGACCTTTTGGCCGAGACCGACCTGCTGATTGACGGCCCCTATGTGGAGGCCCAGCGCAACCTGGAGCTGCGCTTTCGGGGCAGTGAAAACCAGCGGCTGATCGATGTGAAGAAATCCCTGGCGGCGGGCCGCGCCGTGTTGTGGGAAGCGTCTTAGAACCTGTATCCCTAGGCGGGGACGGCGGGTGGGCGAGGGCTTTTTGGGCCCAGCAAGGCAAAAAAATCGCGGGAATGCTGGCGCATTGCGAGATTTTTTAATGCAGCTGGGCCCCCAAACCCCCGCCCATACGGCGTCCTCCGCCTGTGAATACAGGTTCTTAACCCCTGCCGCCGGGGGATAGGGCCTGTTTTAAACCCGGTTTTCCGAAGTTTTAAAACAGGCCCTTGTGGTTAAAAAATGAACTGACGGGAGTTTTTATGATATAAAAGAGCGGCAAAATGGGGCGGTGACGTAAGAAAACATTTTAAGCGAGGGTCGGCGTAGCGTCAAG
>CAOKRG010000029.1 GCA_948471095.1 uncultured Oscillospiraceae bacterium | reverse complement strand
TCTTCTCAAATTTTCCTTGCATCACCTACTTGACTTTATACCATTAGACTTTTTCTCAGGCCGGACCGGCTCCGCTCCCCAGCCCGCGGCGGAGGGGTTCTCCGGCATGCCCGGCAGAATAAGCCCGCCGTCCACCCGCAGGGTCGTGCCTGTGATGTAGGAGGCCCGGTCCGAAGCCAGGAAGGCTACCGCCTCCCCCACGTCTCCGGGCTCCCCGCTGCGGCCCAGGGGGATCCTCTCCCCCAGCTTGTCCCAGAACCCGGCAAAGCCCGCCGCGGCGGCTTCCGCGTTGCTGCGGACCCGGACCGCGCCGGGGGCCACATTGTTCACGCGGATTCCGTAGGGGGCCAGGTCCAGGGCGATGGACTGAACGGCCCGGTTCAGCCCGGCCTTGAGCCCGCCGTATACCGAGTCCCCCGGATAGGCCCGCTCGCCCCGGGTAGAGGTGATGTTGATAAGGCTTCCCCGAACCCCGTGCTCCGCCATGTGGCGGGCCGCCGCCTGCATCAGCTGAAAGTAGCTGATAAAGTCCAATTGCAGCAGCGTTTGGAAGGTCTCGGGCCGCACGTCCAGGAAGCTCTCCATGCGGGTGATCCCCGCGTTGTTCACCAGCAGGTCCAGGCCCCCCAGAGCCTCCACGCAGGAGTCGAACAGGCGCGGCGCCTCTCCCGGCTGGTCCAGGGAGGCCTGAAAAAAGCTGCATTTCGCGCCGTACTTCTCCTCCGCCTCCCGGGCCAGGCTCTGGGCCCCCTCCGCCTTGGTGGCGTAAGAGACGGCCAGGTCGTAGCCGTCCCGGGCCAAGCACAGGGCAATCCCATAGCCGATGCCCCGGCTGGCTCCGGTGACGATGGCTTTTTTACGTTCCATACTCTCTCCTCCTTTCATTCCGCCCACTTTACGCAGGAAATCAGGGGCAGGTCCAGGGAGGCTTCCGCCTGACCCAAGGCCCCCGTGGCCTGATCCCGTGGGAACAGGGCCAGGTTCCCCGACTCCATGTTGGCGGCCGCCAGATAGCGTCCGTCCGGGCTTAGGGCAAAGCTTCGGGGGCCCTTTCCGCCGCTGGGGAAGTCTCCCAGCCCTTCCAGGACGCCGCCGTCCCCCTTCACCCGGAAGGCGAAAATCCGGTCGCTGCCCCGCACCGAGGCGTAAAGGAAATCCCCTTGTGCCGTCAGGTGGACGTCCGCCGCCAGGGCCTCCGGCGGGCATCCGCTCCCCCGAAGGGAGTGCTCCGCCGTCTGGGCCAGCACTCCGGTATCCGGGTCGTGGCGGCACACCAGCAGGGTCTTGTCCATCTCCGCCACCAGGTACAGCCACCTCCCGTTGGGGTGGAAGGCAAAGTGCCTGGGCCCCAGGCCCGGGGCGGTTTCCAGCCAGGGCTGGGCAGGCCAGGGCCGCAGCCCACCGTCCGCTAAAATCTCGTACTGGAACAGCCGGTCCAGCCCCAGGTCCGCTACGAGCAGGCGCTTTCCGTCCGGCGAGGGCAGGGCGGAGTGCACATGGGGCCCCTTCTGCCGGACCGGGTCGGCGCTGTGCCCTTCGTGCTGAATGTGGCAGCAGAGCCCGCCCTCCTCCTCCCGCAGGCCGGCAAGGCTTCCCGCCAGGTAATTGGAGGCATAGAGGTAGGGCCCGCGCCGGCAGATGTGGCACATCAGCGAGCCGGGGGCCTCGTACCGGCCCAGCCGCTTCTCTATGCCCTTTCCGCCGGTTTGGAACACCGCCGCGGCGGCCCCGTCCATCCTCTCCTCCACCGCGTAGAGCCGGTCTCCCACAGGAAGCACATAGGATGGGTTGGTCAGAGAGCTGTCGCTATCTATCACGCTCAGAATTCCTTTTTCAAAGCTGAGGACGTGAATGCCAGGGTGGGCTCCCTTCATGGTATATGATCCCGTATACAGCCGGTAAGACGGCATAACCGCGCCCTCCTTTCAGCGTTCGTCCGTTTTGACGCAATGGGTTTTCCCATCGAAATGCAGATTATGGGCCAGCTCCACAACCATGCGCAGCTGGTTGGGGGAATGGATTTCTTGCCCCAAAATTTTGACATTCTCAAAATAGATGTTCTGGGGGCGGCTCATCTCGTTGGCCATCTCGAAGCCCCGGATGATGGACACCGGGAAGGGGCCGTTGAGAATCTCCACGTTGCGGAAGTACACGTCCTCCACCCTGCCCCGGACGCGGTCCAGGGAGTACTTGGAGTCCAGCACCTTGATGTCGATGAACTTCTCCTGGGCGTCCTCAACACGGATGTCCTCGTAATAGATGTGATGCACATAGGGCCGGTCCGCGTTGTGGATGGTCAAAACCCCGCCGGACTGGTTGCCCTCGTATTGGCAGTGGACAATGTCGATGTCCCGGAAGGTGATATCGCAGACCTCCCGGCAGCGGAGCTCGTAGCCGATCTCCAGGGCATTGCCCGGCTCCGCGTTCCACAGCACGCAGCCCTCCACCAGAATGTCCCGCACGTCCCGGCAGGGCGAGGGGTCCATGGTGTAAACGCCCTCCAGGCAGGGACAGGCCTTGATGCACACGCAGTCGTCCGAGGCCCGGATAAAGGCCCCCCGGAGGACCACGTGCTCGCACCCGGCAATGTCGATGCCGTCGCCGGTGCACACCCGGGACATGATGTTGATATCCTCGATCCGCACGTCCTGGCAGGCCCCGGGCAGAATCTGCCACATGCCCCCGTCCACCACGGTGACGCCGCGGATTTCCACATCGTTGCACATAACGGTCTGAATCAGGGTCCGGCCGCCGTTTTCCTCCTTGGGATGCCACACGCAGCCGTTCAAAATGCCGTTGCCTAAAATGCGGATGCGGTCCGCCAGATAGGCGTGGATGCGGCCGCACACCACCGCGCCCTCTTCCAGAAACACGGTGTCCCCCGCCTTCAGCTCCAGCGTGCCGACGTTATAGATGTTTCCCGCCTGGAACAGGTGGTCCACCTTTTCCGGCTTCTCCACCCGTTTTGTAAAGAGGATGAACAGCGGGGTTTTCAGGTCTCCGTCCAGCTCCAGGGTGAGCTTCTGGGGCCTGGCGGTAAAGCGGATGGTCCCCTCCCCTATGCTGGGCTGAATTCCCGCCCGGGCCGGACGGAACACGGCCTCTTGAAAGGGCTTCTCCACCCTAATCTCCACGCTTACGGGAGAGTCGTCCTCCACCACGGGGACCACATAGTCAAAGCTGTCCGTGTGGTACACGGTCTGGGGCCTGCCGTTCCAGGAGAATGTGTAGAGCGGGGAGGTTTCCAGCTGGTCCAAGGAGTCCACCCGGGACAGGGGCTCGGTGTTTAGATACGCGGAAACGTCGGGGTTAAATCGAACTGCCATTTGCAATCAACTCCTTTGCTTGGCCCATCAGCCCTTGACCGAGCCGATGGTGATGCCGGTGACAAAATATTTTTGCAGAAACGGGTAGATGCACAGCAGCGGCACGGTGGAGGCCACGATCTTGGCCGCGTTGAAGGTGCGCCCGGAAATGCGTGAGAGCTCCTTAAGCCGCTCGGGGTCGGTGACGGTGGAAAGGTCCACGGTCAGCTGCTGGATGTAGGTTTGCAGCGGATAATTCTCCGTTGACTGGATGTACAGAAGGGCCTGGAAATAGTCGTTCCAGTGGCCCACGATGCTGAACAGCCCCACCGTGGCCAGAGCGGGCAGGGAGATGGGCAGAAAGATTTTCAGCAGCATCTGCCACTGGCCCGCGCCGTCGATGATGGCGGCGTCCTCCAGGGCCTCGGGCGTCCCTTTGAAAAAGTTCATCAGGATGATCACATTAAATATCGGAACGGCCGTGGGTAAAATAAGGGCAAAGAGGCTGTTGAGCAGGCCGGTATTTTTCACCACCAAGAAGGTGGGAATGGTCCCGCCGGAAAACAGCATGGCGAACAGCACGATTTTCATGTAGACCGGCTGGGCCGGAAACCGGCTCTTGGGCTTGGAGAGGGGGTAGGCCGTCAGCACGGTGAGGCATACGTTGAGGGAGGCCCCCAGGGCCACCCTCAACACCGAAATGCCGAAGGACCGCCAGAACTGCTGGTCCGTAATCAGCCGGGAATAGGACTCGGCCGTAAAGTCCACCGGCACCAGCCCCACCAAATTGCCCGTGGCGGCGGCGCTGCTGCTGAAGGAGAGCGCCACCATGTTCAGCAGGGGCAGCAGGCACAGGCAGGCCATGCCCAAAACCGCCGCCCACACCGCCGCGGACGCGGCCCGGCTGCCAAAGCTTTTTGAAGTTATCATCAGAAATCCACCTTTCCTCGCTGGGAGGCAGCGTTATGGTTTAGAACACGCGTATTTTGGCAAAACGGTTTGCCAGCGTGTTGGAGCCTACGATCAGAATGAAGCTGACCGCCGACTTCAAAAGCCCCACCGCCGTGCCCAGGCTGTATTGGCGCTGGACCAGGCCAACCCGGTACACATAGGTGTCGATGATGTCGCCCGTCTCATATACCAGGGGGTTGTACAGGTTGTAGATCTGGTCGAAGCCCGCGCTCAGGATGCTGCCCATATTGAGGATGCTCATCAGCAGGAGCGTGGGCAGAAGGGAGGGCAGGGTGATATGAAGCGTCTGCTTCCAGCGGCTGGCGCCGTCGATGCTGGCCGCCTCATACAGCCCCGGGTCCACCCCGGTAAGGGCGGCCAGGTAGATGATGGAGTTGTAGCCGAACTCCTTCCACACGTCCGTGGCGATGACCACCGGGCGGAACCAGGTGTTGCTGGCTAAAAACAGCACCGGCTTCCCTCCCAGCAGCGTTACCAGCTGGTTGATGGGCCCCTCGTAAGAGAACATGTTGATCACCACCGTGGAAAGCACCACCCAGGAGAGGAAGTGGGGCAGGTACACGATGGTCTGCACGGCCTTTTTCACCGGCGCCACCCGAATCTCGTTGAGGAGCAGGGCGAAGATCACGGCCACCACCATGTGGAAGAGGATCTTGCCCAGGGCGATGATCAGCGTGTTGGCAAAAATCTGGCTGCTGTCCGGCAGGGAGAACATGAACTTGAAGTGCTCCAGCCCCACCCAAGGGGAGCGGAACATGCCCTTGGCCGGCACAAAGTTTTGAAAGGCCATGACGATGCCGAACATGGGAAGGAAGGAAAACACGGCAAGAAGCAGCATTCCCGGCAGCAGCATCAGGTGGAAGGCCCCTTGCTCCTTTTTGTTTCTCATCGAGCAAATCGCTCCTTTCTTTGGGGCGCGGGGAACGCTCCCCCGCCCCGGAAAAGATATGGCGGACCTCCTCAGATGGTCCGCCATGTCGAGTCTGTATCGCGGGCTTATTCGCCGATGCTTTCCACGACCTCCTGGGTGATGGCGTCGCCGCCGGCGGACTTCCAGGTGGAGACGAACTCGTCAAAATGCTCCAGGGGCTGCTCGCCGGTGATGATCTTCAGCATGGTCTCCGACTCCAGCTTGGAGAGGCTCTCCCACTTGGTCTGCATGGAGGCGGTGACGCCGAAGAAGACGGGATAGACCACGTTGACCGGGTTCTCCTTGAGCACCTCGCCCGCCAGGCAGCGGCCATAGTAGGAGATCATCTCATAGATGCCGATGTCCGCCACCTGCCCGCTTTCCAGCTTTTCCATGGCCGCGCCGGCCAGCTCCGCCGACTGGATGACCCAAGGGAAGGTATCCACCTCTTCCCCGGCCTGATAGGCGGTGATGTCGTCATAGGCCCGGTTAATGGCGTCGAAGTAGTCCAGGTTCACGCTGATGGGCCCCAGGGAGCGCAGGTAGATGGCGCTGTCGTAGGGGGCCTCAAACTCCAGGCACTCCTCGTCGTTCTTATGCTCGCTGAAGCGGGTGTAGTCATAGGTGTAGTTCAGCATCTTCACCAGAAGCTCCGGATGCTCGAAGTCCTTGCGCACCACCAGGTAGTTTTCGCTGGGGTTGTTGGTGAACATAGTGACCTTTCCGTCCTCGCCGGTGGGGACCACATAGGGGGTCCAGCGGGCGTTGGCGTCCACCAGGTGGGTCTGGCCCGCGTAGTTGGCCAGCCACCAGGGTCCGAAGGCCGCGCCGCACTGGCCGTTGACCAGCAGGGCGGTGCTGTCGTCAAAGTTGCGGACCGCCATCTGGGGGTCGATGAGGCCCTTGGCGTACCAGTCCGCCAGAACCTTCAGGCCGTCCTTCATTTCCGGCTGGACGGAGCCATAGACCACTTCCCCGTCCTTCTCATACCACTGGCCGGGCACCGCGCCGCAGGCGGTGAACACGTTGTTGGCATAGAGCACCGTGCTGCCGTATTTTCCGTAAATGGAGTTGGAAAGAGCCAAGCCCACGGTGTCGTTCTGGCCGTTTCCGTCCGGGTCCTGGTTTACAAAGGCGTCCAGGATCTTCTCCACGTCCTCCATGGTTTTGGGGGCGCTGAGGGAGAGCTTGTCCATCCAGTCCTGCCGCAGCCAGAGCATCTCCGCCCCGGTGTCGATGCAGGTGCCCGGGATGGCCATCAGCTTGCCGTCGATGGTGGCGTCCTTCAGGGGGCGGTTGTCGTAGGATTCATAGATGTCCCGGGTCACGTCGCTGATGGTCGCGTCGTATACCTCCGTCAGGTCGGCGATCAGGTCGTTTTCCGCCAGCTGGACCAAAGTGGCCCGGTCGGTCACCATCATGATATCCGGAATCTCGCCGGAGACAATCGCCATGGAGACCTGCTGGTCATAGGCCTCGCCCGCCGCGGCGGAGAACGCCACTTCCATTTTGGCGTTCAGGTGCTTCTCGTAAAAGCGGGTGCGGATGTTGTTGGCCTCGTCGTCGCCCTCGTACTCCGTGCCGTCCAGCACCGAGTAGCTGGCGTCCGGGGCCTGCTTGCCAACGGTGTAGACGACCTGCTCCGGATAGGCCGCCCAGGGATCGGCGGCGGCTTCGGCCCAGGGATCCGGCTCTTCTCCCGCCTGGCTGCTTACCGCCTGAGAAGAGGCCTGGGAGGAAGAGCTTCCGTCCGCCTTGGAGGAGGTCTCCGCCGGGGCGGAGCATCCGGCCAGCAGCAGCGCGGCCATGCACATGCAGAGGATCTTTTTTGTTCGCTTCATTCCTTTTTTCTCCTTCTTTAATTCATGTAATTCTTTACAAAGGCTCCCGGCCCCGCGTTCGGGCGGGGGAGCCCCCCAAAGAGCCGCCCACAAGCGAAGGCGGACGGGAGAAGGCCGCAATATCCGGCATTCCGCCGCCGCGCGGGAGGCGCGCGGCAGGCCGGTATGCAAATTTGATCAATTTTGGCCCAGTCTCTCTGGATTCTATTATAGCTTTCGCCGCCAGGCTTGTGAATATCATTTTCTTCGGATTCATGTTCCATTTTTCACGACTTCCCGCCGCCGGGGGTTTTCCCAGTTTACTCATATTGAATTTCCAAGAAACTTGATATAGAATGATAAAGTCGAATTGTGCGGGGATTTTGGACAATAACGGACAAAGGGGGGATTTTTGATGTTTCAAACCTTGATCGTGGACGACGAGCGCATTGAGCGGGAGGGGCTGAAAAAGCTGATCCAGCGGTTCCAGCTGCCGCTGGGGGTCCGCCTGGCTACCAACGGGCGGGAGGCGCTGGATCAGCTGCAGGCCCGGAGGACCGACCTGCTGCTCACCGACGTGCGTATGCCGTTTATGGACGGCCTGGAGCTCTCCAAAAAGGCTTTGGCGGAGCATCCCCATCTGAAGGTGGTGCTGATAAGCGGGTTCAGCGAGTTTGAATATGCCCGGACCGCCCTGCAGCTGGGCATCCGCGACTATCTGCTCAAGCCCGTGCAGGTCAGCGAATTCCTTTCCACCATGGGGCGGGTCATCGAGGAGCTGGAAGCCGGCGCCTCCCAAAAGGAGGAGCAGCGGCTGCGGGACCAATACATGCGGGAACACACCCTGATGATGCTGGTCAACGGCATGCCCCTGGAAAGCCTGCGCCAGCGCTTTCAAAAGGAAGAGGACATCCGGTTTCTGGACTCCTACCGCTGCGTCTTCATGCTGGAATTTGAGAACCTGTGCTTTGGCAAGTCCGACGCGGGAGAACGGCTGATCGCCTACCTGGAGCGGGAGACCGGGCTTCCCTTCGATTTCATTTACCTGGGCGATTCCTCCGGCATGATCTTGTTCCGGGACGCGCCTTCCGCCGGCGGGTTCGCCGCCGTGGCGGAGCGCCTGTGCGGCTGGATGGCCTCCGTGTTCGGCTATGTCTTCTGCATCGCGGTCAGCGGAAGCATCTCCCGGGCCGAGGAGCTGGTGCGGGCCTTCGGCCAGCTGGAGGCCCTGCTGGAAAACCGCTTCTTCTCCCAGAGCCGCATCCTGTACGCCAACAAGCAGACCGACTTCGGAAGCCTGCCCACCAAGCTGGAGGAGGAGCTTTTGGAGCAGCTTCAGACCATGGTGGCGGGCCGCTGCTTTTCCCAGGCCAAAGAGTGCCTCAACCGCCTGCGGGACGCCTTCCCCTCCCATATTCCCTTTTCCCATATCTATGTAAAATCGGTCTTCTCAAAAATTTTGGCCGAAATCTTAAAGGATCTTCCGGACGTCTCCGCCCAGCGGTCCTACCAGCTGGTGACGAAGATCTATAAGGCTGGCGCCATCTCCGAGCTGGCGGACCTGATTCTGCCCCTGCTGGAAGCGCTGGAAAGCCGGGAGGACCTTTCCGCGGGAAACGGCAGCCGGATTTCCGAGCTGGTGAAGCAGTACGTTTACGCCCATTACAAAGAGGACATCTCCCTAAAATCCGTGGCGTCCGCCGTCTTTTTGTCCCCCCAGTACCTAAGCAGCGTGTTCAAAAAGGAAACCGGCGGGGGGCTGGCCAAGTTCATCAAGGACTACCGCATGAAAAAGGCCCAGGAGCTGCTGCGGAAGACCAATCAGAAAATCCACGTCATCTGCACGGAGGTGGGCTACTCCAACGAGTCCTACTTCTGCAAGAGCTTCCGGGAATGCTTTGGCGTGTCCCCGGAAAAGTACCGCCTGCAGGGCGCGGAAAAGACGGAAGGAGGCGAGGGGGAATGAAACGGGCCGCCGCTTTCTTTCGGGACTTGAAGTTTCGCTACAAGCTGCTGTGCACCTACCTTTTCGTCTGCGTCATCCCCATTGTGCTGCTGGGCAGCTTCTGCGTCTACAAGACCCAGGAGTACTTTGTCGAACAGGCCGACAGCCGCCTGGCCGTCTCCCTAAAGCAGGCCGAGGCCTCCATTGACCGCAAGCTCTCCGACCAGGAGCGGATTGCCTGGTCCCTCTCCTTTAACTCCACGGTGCTCCGCTCCCTCAACCAAAAATACGGCAGCTATTATGAAATGTACGACCAGTGCATCGTGCAGCTCTCCCCCGTGCTGCAAACGGTTTTCACCTATAACTCCGTTTTGGAGGAAATCCGCTTTTACAGCGGCGCCAATGACCTGCGCATCGGGCCCTATATTTTGCCTATTTCCGAGGTCTCCGACGCGGAATGGTACCAGGAGGTCATGGCAGACGGGGTGCCTCATTGGATTGTCCAAGACGGGGAGCGGCTGTTCCTGGCCCAGCAGATTGTCAACCTGCGGGGGGAGTCCTTTCCCAACCTGCTGTATTTGGAGACCGACTACCGTCAGGTGTTCGAGCCCCTGTACCAGATTGACAACGGGGACTACGGCCTCTACGTGCTGGACGGGCAGGGGCGGGTGCTGTTTGAAAAAAAGCCCTCCGGGTTTCCCCAGCTCCCGCCGGAGCGCCTGGGGGACGGCTCCCAGCGGGAGGTCAGGGAGGACGGGGCGGCCTACAGCCTGCTGACGGTCCCCTTTTCCTCCCACGACATGTCCATCTGTTTTTATCAGCCCGTGGGGGCCGCCGGGACCTATGTGGGCAATATGCTGGGAATCGTCTTTCTGATCATCGCCCTGTGCACGGTGCTGTCCATGGCCGTCAGCTGGCTGATGATGCTGTTCGTGGTGCGCCGCATCGAGTGGCTGACCGACAACATGCAGGCCATTCAAAACGGCGAGATGGAGGTGTGGGTCACCAGCAAGGGCAACGATGAAATCGAGGTGATGATCCGCACCTTCGGCGCCATGATGGGGCACATCCGGCGGCTCATCCAACAGGTGCGGGAGACCGCCGCGGCCAAGCGGGAATTCCAGCTGAAGGCCCTGTACAACCAGGTCAACCCCCACTTCTTGTACAATTCCCTTTCCGTGATCAACTGGAAGGCCATCGACGTCGGGGCGGAGGACATCAGCGAGGTGACCCAGCTGCTCTCCACCTTTTACCGCACGGCCCTGAACCACGGCAAGGATACCATCACCGTGGCCAACGAGCTGGAGAACGTCCGCGCCTACCTGCGGATGCAGCAGATCATGCACGACCGGGAATTTACCGTGGAGTTCCAGGTCCAGGAGGAGGCGGCAAATCTACAGATTCCCAACTTCATTTTGCAGCCCCTGGTGGAAAACGCCCTGCTGCACGGCATTGACAACATGACCGGGCGGAAGGGCCTGCTCCAGGTGGGCTGCTCCATCCAGGGGGAAACGCTGCTGTTCCGGGTGGAGGACAACGGCTGCGGCATTCCGCCCCGGCGGCTGGCCACGGTCCTGACCCAGGACTCCGACGGCTTTGGCATTAAGAACGTGCACGAGCGCATCCAGCTGTTCTATGGAAAGGAATACGGCGTGTCCGTGGCCAGCACTGTGGGCGAGGGCACGCGGGTCCTAGTGACCCTGCCCTGCGGCCGTGAGGCCCTTTCCTAAGGCGTGTTCCCATAAGCAAAGCCCGCTCTCCGCCTTCTTCCAGAAAGGCCGGGAGCGGGCTTTGGCGTCCGCGGCCCGCGGCCGGGCCTAATCATAGTCTTCCAGAATGGCCCGGGCTTCCTTGAGGGTCTGCGCCCAAATGCCCCGGCGCAGAAGCTCCAGGTCCTCCTGGGGCAGCAGGTAGACCTCCGCGTCCGCCGTAAGCACCGGCTCCGCCTCTCCCACGCGGAAGGCCCCCACCCGGCCCTTGTAGATGGTGATGTAGTACTCGCCGCCATTCTGCCCGCCGGTTTTCCGGCTGTCTTGACTTACCGCCGGGTTTGGGGTATAATAAGCGGTATCGGAACCCGCTGGGCCCTGTACTGGACCGGCCTGGGCCGCTCTGGCCTCCCGGCCGAGCGAGAGCGTGACCGCCGCCACGATCAGCGCGGCAATGGTGATGAGCAGCAGCGCCAGGGTATAGGTTTTGTACTTTTTATGCGTCATATCCGCCACCTCGGGTCTGGAGTTTGTCTTGGCTCTAGTATGCGCCGGGGAGCAAAGGGCTAATCACCGGCCGGAAATTTTGCTTTTGGTGTTTTGGCGCGACCGTTCGGCCCATACTGAACCATGAACCCGGTTCCAGAAGCTTCCGCCACCCCTACTACACGGAGGAAAACCGCAGTGAGAAAAGAAGACATTAATAAATACACCACGACTACCTTCCAGGCTCCCAGCCGCCACACGGAAGGAGAGTTCACCCAGTCTGCCGGGGCCACGGTGAAGACCATGGGAGGAATGCTGTGGAAGGCCTTTAAAACGGTGTTTTGGGTTTTGGCCGTCACGGGCATTCTCTGCATGCTCTCGGTGGCCTCCTTCATTTTAAGCTTCCGCAGCGTGGAGCCCCCGGACATCAACGCCACCAGCCTGAACTTTTCCAGCATGATTATGCTGGACGACGAAGAGGGCAACTCCACCGAGTATCTGCCCATCGCCCGCAACGAGGACCGCATCTGGATGCCCCTTTCGGAGATTCCCCAGGAGATGCAGACGGCCCAGATCGCCATTGAGGACCACCGCTTTTACCAGCATAAGGGCGTGGACTTTAAGGGAACCTTTGGCGCGGTGTATAAGCTGCTGACCAACTCCGGCAGCGGCGGCGGCTCCACCTTGACCCAGCAGCTCATTAAGAACATCACCAACGAGAACCAGGTCAGCGTTCTGCGGAAAATCAAGGAAATCTTTACCGCCCTCAACATGGAGGACAACAAATATACCAAGTCGGAGATCTTGGAAGCGTACCTGAACATCGTAAACTACGGCGGAATCTGCCAGGGCGTGGAGGCCGCCGCCCGGTGCTACTTTGACAAGAGCATCACCGAGTGCAGCCTGGCCGAGTGCGCCCTGATCGCGGGCATTACCCAGAACCCCTACCAGTACAACCCGCTGATCTTTCCGGAGGCCTCCAAGGAGAAGGCGGAGGTGGTGCTGGACCGTATGCTGAAGCTGACCCAGGAGGGCGAGCTGGACACCGAGCACCTGATGCCCCTCTCCCAGGCCGAGCACGACGCGGCCGTGGCGGAGCTGGCCCAGATGGACTTTGTGGGCGCGGAGATTGAAGAGACGGACAACCAGGAAAACCAGGACCACGACAAGTGGAACTGGTACATCGACTATACCTTCAACCAGGTGGTCAGCGACCTGATGGAGCGCTATGGCTACTCCTGGGACTATGCCTGCAACATGATCTACAACGGCGGCCTGGAAATCCACTGCGCCATGGACTATAAACTGCAGACGGACCTGGAGCGCTACTTTTTGACCAACACGGGCATGCTGCCCGGCGACGAGGACATCGAAGTGGGCTTCTTTATGATGGACCCCTACACGGGCCGGGTGCTGGCCACCATCGGCGGGCGATACGAGCGGGAGGGCAGCCTGCTGGAAAGCCGCTCCACCGACTCCCAGCGCCAGTGCGGCTCTTCCATGAAGGCCCTGAGCCCCTATGCTCTGGGCATCGCCAACGGCACCATCACCTATGGTTCCATTTTGAAGGACGAGCCCCTGGCCGACTGGAACGGGGAGGGCGGCGAGCCCGGCCCCGCCAACTGGAACGGCGTGTATAAAAAATACATGTGCGTGGACGAGGCCATCGAGCGGTCCATCAACGCCCCGGCGGCCCAGCTTTGCACCACCCTGACCCCCGAGACCTGCTATGAGTGGCTGACCCAGTCCCTGCACTTCACCTCCCCCACCGAGGCCGACTCCCACAGCCGCTCCGCCATGTCCCTGGGCGGCTTGAGCTGGGGCGTCACCGTGGAGGAGATGACCGCCGGGTACCAGATTTTCGCCAACGGCGGCATTTACCACAAGCCCTTTGGCTACTACTATGTGAAGGACCACAACAACAACGTGATTCTGGACAACCGGGACACGGAAGGCACCCGGGTGATGAGCGTGGAACGGGCCACCATTATGAACAAGCTGCTGCACGGCCCCATTTTCGGCGCTCAGGCCACGGGCGGGCAGCTGGCCGGGCTCAGCTATGAATACGGCATCGACATGTTTGGCAAGACCGGCACCACCGACGACGGGTACGACCTGTACTTTGTGGGCGGCACACCCTTCTGCGTGGCGGGCATCTGGAACGGCTACGACATCCCCCGGGACCTGATCGACCAGGGCACCCACATGGACACCTGGTACGCGGTGATGGCCCATCTGATGGAGAACTACGACTGGTCCGGCAAGCAGTGGATTTTGAGCGACGAGGTGTATTCCGCCACCTTCTGCCGCAGCAGCGGCAAACTGGCGGGCTCCAGCTGCTTTGATACCGCCACGGGCTGGTATGAGCCGGGCAACGCCCCGGGCACCTGCAACGGCGGATCGGACCATATTGCGGGGCCCACGGTGTCCCCCTCCGTTTCGCCTTCCGTGGCTCCGTCCGTGGCGCCCTCCGTAGCGCCTTCGGTGGGACCCTCCGTGGAGCCCAGCGCCGGCCCCAGCGCGGACCCCTCGCCCAGCGGCGGCCCGGACGTGACCCCCGGCCCCTCCGAAACGGATGAGCCCACCCCCACGCCCGATCTGGAGCCCAGCTTCCCGCCCCATCCTTGGGAGCCGGACCCCACGCCCACGGACGAGCCGCCCAGCAGCGACCCGGGCGAATCCAGCGAGCCCAACGATCCAAGCAGCGAGCCCGGCGGCGAGGACCCGCCGGACATCCACACGCCGGACGTGCCCGTGGGATAGAACCGGCTTTCAGCGCGCAAATCCAAAAAGCCGGGGCCTTTCCCCGGTAATATAGTTAACGCGGTTCAAAATCGGTAAATACCGATTTTGAAGTGCGTTTCCTATTACATAGCGGCAGAGAAAACATATTTTGAGGAAGTGGTAGACATGGCAAACATAGCGGTTTTAGGCCACGGAGTGGTGGGCTCGGGCGTGCTGGAGGTGCTGCTCACCCACCGGGAGAGCATCGCCCGCCGGGCCAAGGAAGAAATTCGCGTAAAACACATTTTAGACCTGCGGGACTTTCCGGACCTGCCTTACGCGGACGTTTTCACAAAGGATTTTAACGTGATCCTCCAGGACCCGGAGGTAAAGATTGTGGTGGAGTGCATGGGAGGCCTGGAGCCCGCCTACCGCTTTGCCAAGGCCTGCCTGGAAAACGGCAAGTCCTTCGTCACCTCCAACAAGGAGCTGGTGGCCTCCAAGGGGGCGGAGCTCATCGCCCTGGCCCAGAAAAACAATCTGAATTTTCTCTTTGAGGCCAGCGTGGGCGGAGGCATCCCCATCATCCGTCCCATCAGCCAATGCCTGGCGGCCAACGAGGTCAGCGAGATCGCGGGAATCCTCAACGGCACCACAAACTTTATTCTGACCAAAATGATCCGGGAGCAGATGGCCTTTGAGGAAGCCCTGGCCATGGCCCAGGAGCTGGGCTACGCGGAGCGGGACCCCTCCGCCGATGTGGAGGGCGCGGACGCCTGCCGGAAGATCTGCATTTTGGCCAGCTTAGCTTTCGGCACCCATGTGTACCCGGAAGACGTGCACACCGAGGGCATTACCAAGATCACCTTGAGCGATGTGGCCTATGCCGAGGCCTGGGGCGGCGTGATCAAGCTCATCGGCATGGTGAAAAGAGGGGAAAACGGCAAAATCGCCATTTTAGTGGCCCCTATGTTCATCCACCGGGAAAGCCAGCTGGCCAATGTGGACGACGTGTTCAACGGCATTTTGGTGCGGGGAGACGCCACGGGCGACGTGGTCTTTTACGGCAAGGGAGCGGGCAAGCTGCCCACGGCCAGCGCGGTGGTGGCGGATGTGATCGACTGCGTAAAGCACTTTAAGGCCCGGAAATACCTTTACTGGGAGGACGCCAGGCCGGACTATGTAGAGCCCTTTGCGCGCATGACGGGAGAATTTTTCGTCCATATTCAGGGGCCGGACTCTTCGGACCAGGCCTTTGCCGCCGCCCAGGCCCTGTTCCCCCAGGCTGTGCGGATCATCCGCAAGGACGAGGAGCCCGGCGAGGCGGGCTTCTCCGCGGCCGGGCTTGCCCCGGCGGAGCTGGACGAGAAGCTGGCCCGGCTGGAAGCGGCGGGCGTGTCCGTTCGCGGACGGATCTTGATTTCCGATTTTTAAGGAGGCTGCCACATGATTCGAATCGACGTACCCGCCACCAGCGCCAACCTGGGCTCCGGCTTTGACTCGCTGGGGCTGGCCCTGACCATGCAGAACCGGGTGTGGGTGGAGGAATATGACGGCCTGGACATTACCTGCACGGACGGCCTGGAGGTCCCCAAGGACGAGAGCAACCTGATCTTCTGGGCGGCAAAGCATCTCTATGAGATTTGCGGCAAGAAGCTGCCGGGGCTTAAGATCATCCAGGAAAACAACATCCCCATGGCCCGGGGGCTGGGCAGCAGCTCGGCCTGCATTGTGGCAGGCATTTTAGCGGCCAACCGGTTTATGGGGAATCCGCTTTCTAAAACAGACTTGATCAATCTGGCGGCAAAGATCGAGGGACACCCGGACAACACCAGCCCGGCCCTCTCCGGAGGCCTGGTTGCCTCGGCCATGGAGGGGGAGCGGGTGTACAGCGTCAGCGTGCCCGTGAGCGAGAAGATCCGCTTCGCGCTGATGATCCCCCCCTTCGAGCTGAAAACCGAGAAGGCCCGGGCCGCCCTGCCCCAGGACTACAGCCGGGAGGACGCGGTGTACAATCTGTCCCGCTCCGGGCTGATGACCGCCTCTCTCTTCTCCGGGGAGCTGCATAACCTGAGAGTGGCGGTGCAGGACCGCATCCACCAGCCCTACCGCTCCGGGCTGATTGAAAACTATGACAACGTGTTCCGCATGAGCTATGAGCTGGGCTCTCTGGGCACTTACGTCAGCGGGGCGGGGCCCACCATCATCGCCATGATCGACGCGGAGAACGCCAAAGCCTTTGGGGAGAACTGCGCCAGCCATCTGGCGGACAAAGGCATTGCCGGCTGGCGGGTGGAGATCCACAAGGCCGACCAGGAGGGGGCCAAGGTGGTAATTGAATAAAAGAACCGGCGCAAAATGGGAAAGGAGCACTGTGATGGGCATGACGCGTAAACGGCTTGGAATCCTTTTCGCGGCGCTGCTGGTCTGCCTTGTGGCCGGCCTGGGACTGTTCCGCTGGCATAAAGCGCAAGGAGAGGCCCAGCGCCGGGAGAGCTGGGCTCTGGCCTTTTTGCAGGAGGCGGCGGAGCTTGATCTCTCCCTCGCCTATGGGGAGCTTCCCAAATACACGGACTGGTATGGAAGCGCCGCCCATGCGGCTTATCAGTCCCTGGATAAACTGACGGAGTTTCCCTTAGACGCTTTGCTGGGCGCTTACGACAAGCTGGTGATGATCCGGAGCGCTGCGCCGGACCAGGAGGGCCTACCGGCACTTTTTGAAGAGCTGAGGCCCTATTTCAAGCGGGCCTTTCAGTGGGAGCCCGAGACCGCCCCGGCGGAATGCCTGGACCGGCTGGAGGCTTTGGAAGAGAAGCGGGAGGAACTGGCTGTTCTGTTCCGGCGGGTGGACGGGATGGTAGAATCCAGCGGCGCCGGAGCCTGGTGGGCCTCTGTAGTCAGGGCTGAAACGTAGGCCGCCGGGGAGTGTCCAAAACATGCATTTTAACAAGAGAAAAGCTCGCTGGGTGCAACAGTAAAAGTTTTGTCCACTTTTTCAAAAGCAGCAGGGTCCTTAGGGGCAGAGCCCCTAAGCCGCCGGAGGCCACTCCGTATTACTCTTCAATAATTGCGCCCTGTGGACACTTCCTGCCGCAGGAAGTCATTGACATTTTCCCCATTTAGCGCTATAATACGCGAAAGAACCGAGCATATGGAATAGAGGGATTGACTATGGCACTGATTGTACAGAAATTCGGCGGCACCTCCGTGCGGGACGCCGAGCGCATCGACAATGTGGCGGGGATTATCACCTCCGCTTACCAGGACGGCAACGACGTGGTGGCGGTGGTCTCCGCCCAGGGCGACACCACCGACGACCTGACCGCCAAGGCCGCGGAGGTAAACCAGCGGCCCAGCAAGCGGGAGATGGATATGCTGCTCTCTTCGGGGGAGCAGGTCTCCGCCGCGCTGCTGGCCATGGCCATTGAGCGCATGGGCTTTCCCGTGGTATCCCTGTTGGGCTGGCAGGCGGGCTTTAACACCACCTCGGACTATGGCAGCGCGCGGATCAAAAAGATTGACACCTCGCGGGTAAAGAAGGAGCTGGATAAGCGCCGCATCGTAGTCATTGCCGGCTTTCAGGGAGTGAACCGTTATGGCGACGTGACCACCATCGGCCGGGGCGGCAGCGACACCAGCGCCGTGGCCTATGCCGCCGCCATGCACGCGGACCTGTGCCAGATTTATACGGACGTGGACGGCGTGTATACCGCCGACCCCCGGAAGATTCCGGGAGCGAAAAAGCTCAGCTGCATCACCTACGACGAAATGCTGGAGCTGGCCTCCCTGGGGGCCCAGGTGCTCCACAACCGCTCGGTGGAAATGGCGAAAAAGTATAACATTGAACTGGAAGTCCTCTCCAGCCTGACCAAGGCCCGGGGGACTATTGTGAAGGAGGAAAACAGCGTGGAACAGATGCTCATCAGCGGGGTGGCCAAGGACGACGACATCGCCCGCATCTCCATCATCGGCGTGCCGGATAAGCCGGGCCTGGCCTTTAAGATTTTCTCGAAGCTCTCGTCCAAGGGGACCAATGTGGACATCATTTTGCAGTCCATCGGACGCAACGGCACCAAGGACATCAGCTTTACCGTGCAGAAAGACCGCATGGAGGACACCATCGAGCTTTTGAAGGAATACACCGAAAAGCTGGGCGCTTCCAGCCTGGTGGCGGACGACAACGTATCCAAGGTGTCTATTGTAGGCGCGGGCATGGAGAGCCATCCCGGCGTGGCGGCGGAAATGTTCGAGGCCCTGTTCAGCCGCAGCGTGAACATCCAGATGATCTCCACCAGCGAGATCAAAATCTCCGTGCTGGTCCATAAGGCCGACGGCGACCGGGCCGTGGAGGCCATCCATCAGAAATTCTTCGAGAGCTGATGGAAGTCTCCGTCCTCAGCTTCAGTGGGCGGGCCAACGGCAACTGCGCGGCCATTGCCCAAGAGATCGCGGAACAGTATGCGGACGCGGCCGTCTATTCCTTTGCCGGCCAGGCCTTTCATCCCTGCGGGCCCTGCCAGGCGGAGTGCTTCCAAGACCGCGCCGCCTGCCCCTATGCGGACGACGGCATAGCCGCGCTGTATCACGCGGTCCTGCGCAGCGGGCTCAGCTATTTTGTGGTGCCCAATTACTGCGATTACCCCTGTTCCCAGTTCTTTTTGTTCAACGAACGGAGCCAGTGCGTTTTCCAGGGCCTCCCCCAGCTGCTGGACGCCTACCTTGCGGCCCCCAAGCGGTTTGTGGTGGTGAGCAACACGGGGCGGAACAACTTTGTGGAGGCCTTCAAGCAGCATGCGCCGGAGCCGGATATTCTCTTTCTCAGCGCAAAGCGCTATGGGAAAACCAGCCTGCGGGGCGACCTGATGGATGCCCCGCAGGCCCGGGAGGACCTGCGGGCCTATGTTTGCCGGAAGGTTTGAGCCATAGAAAAAACAGGCAGGGCCTCTTCCCTACCTGTTTTTTCCCTCAGCGGCGGAGCATCAGCTCGTTGACCAAGCGGCGGTAATCGTCCTCATTGCGAATTTCGTCCTGGTGCTCGTCCAGTCCTGCCCGCACGTCCTCCGGCAGGTCCCGCAGGCCGGGAAAGCCCGCCAGCGGAGGGACTCCGGCGGTCATGCCGGCTGGGTCCCCGATGGGCGCTGTGCCCCATTGATACGGAAACATAAGATCACCCCCAGGCTTATTCTGCTCTGCCTGGGGGCGATTAGCAACGGCAATTTTTTCAAAAAAGGAGGCCCTCCCTTTGCGTCTGGATCTGAAAGACATGGCGGACCGGCTCATGGCCTGGCTGCTCCACTTTGGCGGAAACCTGCTTTTGGCGGGGCTGATCTTCTTCGCGGGCTGGCAGCTGGCAAAGCTGGCCGCGCGCCTGACCAAACGGGCGGTGAAGCGGGCCCACGGCGATCCGCTGGCGGCCGGCTTTGTGGGCTCCATGGCCAGGGCGCTGGTGCTGCTGGTCTCCGCGGTCAGCGCCGTTGCCCAGCTGGAGATCAACATCACCTCGCTGGTGGCGGCTTTGGGCGCGGCGGGGCTGACCGCCAGCTTTGCCCTGCAGGGCAGCTTATCCAACTTTGTCAGCGGGGTGCAGATCCTCTTTACCAAGCCCTTTAAGATGGGCGATTACCTGTCCTTCGGCGGCTATGAGGGGACCGTGAAGCGCATTGAGATTCTCTACACCGTTTTGGCGACCTTTGACAACAAGGAAGTAATTGTGCCCAACTCCAAGATTACCGGCGACGTGGTGGTCAACTTTACCAGCAACGGCACCCGGCGGCTGGACCTGAGCTATGGGGTGGCCTATGACGCGGACCTGCAGGCCGCCAAGGCCATTCTGGCCCGGCTGGTCAAAAAGGACGAGCGGGTTCTGGAAGACCCCGCCCCCGTCATCGCCGTGGGCGAACTGAAGGACAGCTCGGTCACGCTGGTGATGAAGCTGTGGTGCAGGCAGGAGGAGTACTGGAACCTGTACTTTGCCATGCAGGAGGCGGTGAAGCTGGCCTTCGACCAGGCGGGGATTCGGATTCCCTTCCCCCAGCTGGACGTGCACATGGACCGGTGAAGGCCGGTAAAAAACAGAAACAGGGCTATTCTTCAACGAAGAAAAGCCCTGGCTCGTCTCGAACTGGTTTGCGCGGCGGTCTTTTTTAGATGGCCCGCGTCACCTTGCCGGAACGCAGGCAGCGGGTGCAGGCGTATACGCGCTTGGGGGTCCCGTCAACGATCGCCTTGACACGGCGGATGTTGGGCTTCCAGGTCCGGTTGGAATGCCGCATAGAGTGGGAAACCTTGCAGCCGAAGGAAACGCCCTTGCCGCAGAAATCACATTTTGCCATAACTGCACCTCCTTTAAGTAAGGGCTTGTCTTGTTTGCAACAATAAGGATTATACCAGATACGGGGCGGAAATGCAAGTTTTTTTTGAAAAGAATTGTGTTTTCTCCAAAAATAGGTTATAATCCATGGGTAACGGTGCGGCCGCGCCGGGAAAACGCCCCCTCTCACTCTGGAAAAAGGAAGGTTATTTTATGTTTTTCAGCGTCATTCGGACCATCCTGGCCGGGCAGCCTGTGGACCTCGCGCAGGTGACGGCCCAGGTGCTGGCCATTGTCTTTGTCATTCTGTGCATTCTGCCCCTGCACGAATACGCCCACGGCTGGGTGGCAGGCAAGCTGGGCGACCCCACCGCCCGGCTGGAACGCCGCCTGACCCTCAACCCCCTGGCCAGCGTGGACCCCGTTGGCACGGTGTGGCTGTTCCTCTTTGGGTTTGGCTGGGCAAAGCCCGTGCCGGTGGACCCCCGGTATTTCAAAAAGCCCAAGCGGGACATGGCCATTGTGGCCCTGGCCGGGCCGGTCTCCAACCTGCTGGCCGGTTTGGCGGGCGCCTTGGTGATGCAGGCCATGCGGGCTTTTCTCACCGGCGGCGGGGTCAACGGCGTAACCCAGTTCCTCTATTCCGTGTTGAATTTTTACGTGCTGGTCAACATCGGCCTGGCGGCTTTTAACCTGCTGCCCATCCCCCCTTTGGACGGCTCCCGCATCTTAGGGGCTTTTCTCAGCGACCGGGCCCTTTCCACCTATTACCGGTATCAAAATATTTTTGTGATGGTCATGTTTGTGCTGCTGATCTCCGGGGTCTTCTCCGTGCCCCTGGCCCTGGTGGAAAACGCCATGTCCCGGGTCCTGTTCTGGCTGGCCGGGCTGCCCTTCCGGCTGTTCGGAGTCCTGTGAATGGATAAGCTGCAATATAAGCTGGAGGTCTTCGAGGGGCCCCTGGACCTGCTGCTGGCCTTGGTGGCGAAGAATAAGATCGACATCTACGACATCCCCATCGCGGAGCTGCTGGAGCAGTATCTGGAGCAGATCGACCTGATGCGGGAGGCGGACATGGACGTGGCCAGCGAATTCCTCGCCATGGCCGCGCGGCTGGTGCTGATCAAGACCGCCTCCCTCCTCCCCCGCCAGGAGGAAGAGGAGGACCCCCGCCTGGAGCTGGCCGGGCTGCTGATCGAGTATCAGCAGTGCAAGCTGGCGGCCCAGCGGCTGCGGGAACAGGCTGCTTTCGACACGGTGACCCGGCCCGCCCAGGAGCTTCCGGCGGACTACACCTATAAGCGCCTGCACCATCCCCTGGAGCTGTGCCAAGCCCTGCGCGCCGCCTGGGGCAAGGGTAAAAGCCTGCTGCCCCCCAAACCGGAAAACTTTTCCGCCCTGGTGGCCACCCACATCGTGTCCGTTGCCAGCCAGACCGTGTATGTGCTGCGCCGGCTTTGGCGGCGCGGCAGCATCGCCTACCTGGCCCTTTTCGCGGAAAAGGAGGACCGCTCCGCCCGGGTGGCTCTGTTTTTGGCGGTGCTGGAGCTGGTGAAAAAGCGGCGCATCCGGGTGGAAGGAGAAGGCAGGTTCTGCCAGGTGGAGCTGCTGGAAAGGAATCGAGCGGAAGTGAAGGAAGAGGCATGAGCAACATAGAAGAATTGACGGGCAAGGCCGAGGCCATCCTCTTTGCCAGCGGGGAGCCCGTGGCCCTGGACCGGATCGCCCAGGTGCTGGGGATCCGGACTTACGCGGTGGAGGAGATAGCCGCCGGCCTGCAAAAAAAATACAACAAACCCGAAAGCGGCGTGCACCTGCTGCTGCTGGGAGACAGCGCCCAGTTCTGTACCAACCCGGCCTTTATCGAGCCGGTACGGGCGGCTTTGGACCTAAAGCGGAACACCCCCCTTTCCCAGGCCGCCATGGAGGTGCTGGCCGTGGTGGCCTACAACCAGCCCGTGACCAAGGCCTTTGTAGAACAGGTCCGGGGCGTGGACTGCTCCGGCGTGGTGGGAAGCCTGGTCCAGAAAGGGCTTTTAGAGGAGCGGGGCCGCCTGGAGCTGCCCGGACGGCCGCTGCTCTATGGCACCACGGAGAACTTTCTGCGCTGTTTTCAGCTGCAATCCATTGACCAGCTCCCCCCTCCGCCCAGCGGGGACGGCTCAGAGGAAGAGCCCGACAGCGGCGGGGAGGAGCCTCCGGGGGAATACACGGAGCGGGACCAGACCAGTTTTTAGGGAGGAGGCCCGGCGGCTATGATCGTGCTATACTGCGTTTTGGGGCTGCTGCTCCTCCTGTTTTTGCTGACGCTCTTCCCGGTAGGCGTCGGCCTGAGCTTTCGGGAGGAATTCGGGCTGGAGCTGCGGTATCTGTGGTTCCGGCTCCCTCTGTTGCCGGGGGAAGAGGAAGAGCAGCCGGCTTTGCCTCAGGAGCAGGAAAAGCCTCCAAAAAAGGAGAAAAAGGCCGGGCCCAGCTTCGGGGACCGGGTCAAGGCCGCGTTTAAGCGGGAGGGCCTGGGCGGCTTTTTGGAGACCTTTGGGGAGATGCTGCGGCTGGCAGGCCGGGTTTCGTCCAACCTGCTCCGGCATATAAAGCTCCGGCGGTTCGACCTGTACGTGTGCATCGGCGGCGGGACGGACGCGGCGGCTGCGGCGGTGCTGTATGGACAGGCCTCGGCTGGGATTTACGGCGGCTGCGGCGAGCTGTTCGCTCGGATGCCCTGCAAGGAGAAGGGCGTCACCGTGGACCTGGACTACGGCGCGGCGGAGCACCGGGTGGATTTTTCCGCCTTCCTCTCCCTGCGGCCTGTCTTCCTGCTGACCGCCGGAGCGGCCCTTCTGGTACGCGGGCTTCCCCTGCTGCGGCGCATCACCTGAGTGCCTCCGGCGGGGTAAGGAACTTTTTGAAAAAAGTTCCTTACCAATCTTCAAAAACTTTTTACGCTGCCGCGCTGGGTGGGAGGAATGGGCTGGGGATCATTTTGGGGCTTGGCGGCTTGAGGCCTCCGGCGGGGTAAGGAACTTTTTGAAAAAAGTTCCTTACCAATCTTCAAAAACTTTTACACTGCCGCACTGGGTGGGAGGAATGGGCTGGGGGATCGTTTGGGTGTGCCCAAACGCGCGTTTTATATGGAGAAAGCTTCTTAAACGCAGTGGTAAAAGTTTTGTCCACTTTTTCAAAAGTGGCGGGGTTCTCAGGGGAACTTGGCGAAGCCAATGTCATGAGTCCCGCAAGTTCATCTTTGATGAACTTGGCCGCCGGAGGGTGAGCGTCTGCCGGGTACTTGGCCTGCCAAGTACAGCAGACTATGCCGCGAACCGACCGAGCCGGCAGGCGAGACCCCACTCCGTAACACTCCCATTAAAAATGCCTCCTTTGGACACTCCCGATCATTTTGGGGCTTCGTATTTTCTAACTATTTTTGTGTTGATTTGCTATAGACCCTATCTTTATTTCTTTTGGAAAGGATGCTGTTTCATGAGCCAAAACAAAGTCAACGAGATTTTAGGGGCCAGCATGGAAAAGATCAAGCAGATGGTGGATGTAAACACCGTGGTGGGCGAGCCCGTCACCACCCCGGACGGTACCACCATTATCCCCATCTCCCGGATCAACTACGGCTTTGCCGCCGGAGGAAGCGACCTGCCCTCCAAGGCCCAGCCGGCGGCCGGGCTCTTTGCCGGAGGCAGCGGGGCCGGAATTACCGTCAGCCCGGTGGCCTTTCTCTCCATCAGCAACGGTAATGTGCGGGTCATCCAGATCGAGCCCTATTTCAGCCCGGTAGACCGGGCCCTGGAAAAAATCCCGGACATTGTGGACATGCTTCAGGGCTTTTTGAAGCGAGGCAAGGAGGAGGCGGAAGAGCCCGCCCCCCAGGAGCCTGTGCCGGAAGCCGCCATGGTGGAAAGCCTGGACGCTCCCCCCTCCCCCAAGGAGCCCTGACCGCATATCGCGCCGCCTGTCCGCATATGTATGGACCAAGGCGGGTGAAGCGGATTGAAAAGAATTGGGAAAATTTTTATGATTGCGCTGTGCGCGCTGGCGGTGCTGGCTGTTCCGGCGCGCTCCGCACGGGCGGCGGAGGCTCCCGGAGTCTCCGCTCAGAGCGCTGTGCTCATTTCCGGGGACGATGGAAGCGTCCTGTTTGAAAAGGACGCCCACCGGCAGATGGCAATGGCCAGCACCACGAAGATTATGACCGCCCTTCTCACCCTGGAAGAGGCGGAGCGGTCCGGCGACCTGGCTTTGACCGTGACCGAAGAGATGGTGCGGGTGGAGGGGTCCTCCATGGGCCTGCGGGCCGGGGACCGGCTGACGCTGTCCAACCTGACGGCGGGCATGCTGCTGGCCTCCGGCAACGACGCGGCCAACGCGGCGGCGCTGTTCCTGGACGGAAGCCAGGAGGCCTTCGCCCAGCGGATGAACGACCGGGCGGCGGAGGCCGGCATGGAGGAGACCCACTTTGTCACCCCCTCCGGCTTGGACGACGAGGAGCACTACTCTACCGCCTACGACATGGCCCTGCTGGCCCGGGAGGCCCTGGACTGCCCCGCTTTCGCGGACATTGCCGCCAGCCCGGTCCGGCAGGTGGAGTTTTTGGAACCGGCCCATAAGGTGAGCTATGCCAACCACAACAAGCTCCTCCGGCTTTACGAGGGATGCATCGGCGTAAAGACCGGCTTCACCAAGAAGGCGGGCCGCTGCCTGGTCTCCGCCGCCCGGCGGGACGGCACCACCTTGATTGCCGTTACCCTGAACGCCCCGGACGACTGGGACGACCACATGGCCCTATTCGACTATGGCTTTGACCAGGCGGCGACCGTGGACCTGACCGGCGGGGAGCTGCCGGAAAGCCTGCCCGTGGCTGGCGGCACGGCGGACGCCGCGCCTCTGCGGGCTGGGGAGGGCATCAAAATGACGCTGCCCAAGGCGCAGGCCCAGAGCGTGTCCAGAGAGGTGCTTCTCCCCCGCTTTCTCTACGCGCCCGTGGAGGCGGGCCAGCCGGTGGGCCGGGTGTTGTACCAGGTGGACGGCGAAACCCTGTTTTCCGTGCCCATCTACGCCGGAGAGGCTGTTTCCGCCCCGCCGCCGGAGCCGGGATTTTGGGAGAATCTGTGGAATCGGATTACCGGATGGTTCGCGGGGGAGCTGCCCCAGGCATAGAGAATAGGAGGGGCCGAGGGGCGCGGTTATTGGGGAGTGTTAATTGGCCTCCGGCGGCTTAGGGGCTCATGACGTTCGCTTCGCGAAGTCCCCTAAGAACCCACGAGTTATCCTTTGGATAACTCGTCCACCTCTTGAAAAGGGCGCTGGTCGCCAGTGGCGACCGTTTAGCGCCGACCGAGACGGCAGTCGAGAAGGACGAAACTTTTAATGGCTCACTAACCAAACTTTTTCTTTAACTATACGCGCTTGGACACTCCCAATAATAGGCCCTCACAGAAAGGATGTCAAAATCATATGAAGTGCAGAGTGCAGAAAATCCTGGCCCAGGCGGGCGCGGCCTCCCGGCGCAAGGCGGAGCGGTTGATTTTGCAGGGGCGGGTCACGGTCAACGGCCGCCCCGTTAAGCTGGGCGACAGCGCGGACCCCCAGAAGGACGTGGTCGCCCTGGACGGCCAGCGCCTGCGTCTGGAGAACGGGAAGCTCTACCTGGCCCTGCACAAGCCCCGGGGCTTTGTCACCACCATGGAGGACGAGCGGGGGCGGCGCTGCGTGGCCCAGCTGGTGGAGGACGTTCCCGGCCGGGTATACCCGGTGGGGCGGCTGGACAAGGACTCGGAGGGCCTGCTCATTATGACCAACGACGGAGCCTTTGCCAACGCCATCGCCCATCCCAAGTCCCATGTGGCGAAAACCTACCGGGTGACGCTGCGGCCTGGAATCAACGAGGACCAGCTGGTACAAATCAGCACAGGAATCCTCATCGACGGCAAAATGACCGCTCCGGCCAAAGCCCGGGTGCTGGAACAGCAGCAGGGCCGGGCCGTGGTGGAAATCGTCCTCTACGAGGGGCGCAACCGGGAGATCCGCAAAATGTGCGAGGCCCTGGGCCTGGAGGTGGCCCGGCTCAAGCGCACGGCGGTGGGCCCGGTGCGGCTCTCCATGCTGCCCCAAGGCCATTGGCGGGAGCTGACCAAGGAGGAAGTGAAGGCCCTTTTAGCGGCCAGCAAGGCATAAAAAGACCGGAAGCCCAAGCAAGGCTTCCGGTCTTTTTATGGTTTTTTAGCAGTAGAACTCCAAAGGATAGGTGGGGTACTCGATCTCGTCCAGCTCGTCCATGGTGATGAGCCCAGCCGGAGCCCGCAGGACGCTGGGGATGCGGTTGACAATGGTGGCGCAGGTGTGCTCCACCGTGGCGGGCTTCACCACATGGAACTCGGTGTTGGGCTCGCCGGTGATCTTCCAGTCGCACATGTCGCCGTCCTCCGGACCATAGACCTTGCCGATGCACTGGGTCTCGATCACCGGCCCCTGGAAGGTCTCGGTGGTGACCACCGCCGCCATGCCGATGCAGTTGCCCTTGGGAATGGTGGCGCCCATGGTCTCGGAATACAGGTTGCTGTCATGGAAATAGGGCACGCACTTCTGGGTCTGGCTCTTGATGGTCCAGCCCATCTTTGCGGCCAGGGCCTCGTTGGAGTTCCATACATAAGAGGGCTCCAGCACCTCTGGGTGGGCGATCTGCTTCTCGAACTCCTCGGGAGTGAGCATCACGCCGTGGGCCTTGGCCAAGGCCAGGCCGTACTCCTCCACATTGTAGCTGACCGCGCCCTCGATTTTCTGGATGCTGTTGCAGCTGCCGGCCACCATGCCCACCATGTTTACCCAGAAGGTGTCCTCCATGCCGCTGCCCACGAAGGTGCAGCCGTTTTCCTTGGCCAGCACGTCCAGCTTGTTGGCCCGCACCGGGTCCGTGGTCCAGCAGTAGGTAGCTTCCTCGCAGGTGGTGATGACGTTGACGCCCCGGGAAAGGCACTTGACATAGTGGTCGTAGCAGTCGCTGACCAGGCTGAACAGGGTGACGATGGCAATGTCCGGGTCCGTGCTGTCCAGCACCTCGTCGGCGTTGTTGCTGATGAGCACGCCGGTCTTCACGCCCAGGCCCGCATAGTCGCCCACGTCCATGCCGATGATGTCCGGGTTTACGTCAATGGCCCCCACGATCTGGGCCCCGTGCTCGTGCAGGTAGCGCAGGGTATACTTGCTCATTTTTCCGCAGCCGTACTGTACTACTTTGATCTTCCCCATACTGTCTTGGCCTCCTAAAGATTGGTTCCGCCCCAGGCGGAGCGGTATAACCCTATTATTGGCCTTCCGGCAAAGAAAGTCAACCAAATTTTGCATTTTATTTAAATTTCTTTTTTGAAACCAGAAAAAATATGTGCTTTTCTGCATAATCCTGTCGAACCGAACAGGGACAGGCTGGAAGAACAGACAAAAAAATCCGGCCGTCCACTCTCGCGGAACAGCCGGACGGGGGTCAGGCAATTTCCTGCTTCCGGCTCTCAACAATCTGAGCCAGCTGGTCCAAAATCTCCGGCGTGGTTACATCCTCCACCAAGGACTCCAGCAGATGGGGCACGGAATTCTCGCTGAACGTCATGCTGTTGCGGATCTGCATCACGGCGTAAGTGTCGGAGGACACACAGGGAGAAAACGTACGCGCATAGTTCTTGGTAGTCTGTACAAAGCCCGCCACCTCAATGGCGTTCTTCTCCAGCAGCGAGTTCAGAAGGATGTGGATGGAAGAGGGCTTCCAGGAGCGCTCCGGAGTCAGATCAATGATCTCCGAGCGCGAAAGCGGATGACCCTCTTTCCACATAAGCTCCATGATCTCGTTTTCAGATTTTGTTAATCTGAAGTAACGCTGTTTCGAATCTTTCATAATTTAGGTACCTCCCCTTCTGATAAAGCATTACCGTACCTTTCCATGAGTAAATAATAAGTGCTTTTGAATCAAAAGTCAATTCATTTCGAGAAATATTTTTCAAATTTTAAAACTTTTTTTCTTAGGAGCTGATTCTTTCTTTCAAAACTCCCAAAAAACTGGTACTTTTCCCTGTATCTCCATGGTTCCCGGCGTTACGGCGCAGTCTACCGCCTCCACCCGGACGCCCCCCGAGGCCGCTTCCCGCAGGGCCTGCGCAAAGGCCGGGTCGGTTTCCACATTGGGAAGAAACCGCTTGACGCCGCTCATCTGGATGACGAAGAGCACGCAGGCCCGATACCCCTTCTCCACGCAGGCGGCCAGCTCCCGCAGGTGCTTGGTCCCCCGCTGGGTGGGCGCGTCGGGGAACAGGGCGTCGCCGTCCCGCTCCAAGGTCACGCCCTTGACCTCCACAAACCAGCGCTCGCCGCCCGCCTCGGCGTAAAAGTCGAACCGGGACGCGCCGAAACGCGTTTCCGGGTGCAGAAGGCTCAGCCCGGGCAGCAGCGCGGGGAGGTAGTCCGCCGCCGCTTGGTTGGGCGCCTGGCTGTCCATATTGATCAGCAGGCCCGCCTTGTCCACGGCCACCAGGTCATAGCGGGTCTTGCGGGCGGGGCTGGGGCAGTCCGCCAGATAGACCTGGGCTCCGGGAACCAGCAGCTCCCGGCAGCGGCCGGTGTTTTTCACATGGCAGACCTGCACGCCGGCACAAGTTCTCACATGGGCGATGAACCGGTTCGGGCGCTCTAAAAAAATGCCGGGGACAATTTTGGGATAAGTCACAAGAAACACCGCCTCTTGGGGAAATGGGGGCTCACCGGGCCCAATACTTCCGGTCCAGCGCCCGGTACTGCACCGCCTCTCCCGCGTGGGCGGCTTCCACCCGTTCCGCGCCGTCCAGGTCCGCGATGGTGCGGGCCACCTTCAGCACCCGTCCATAGCTTCGGGCGGACAGGCCGAACCGCTCGAAGGCCCGCTTCAGGAGCTGGTCCGCCTGCCCGGTGGGGTTGCACATTTCCCGCAGCTGGGCGGCGGGGATGTCCGCGTTGCAGGAATAGCCCCGGCCCTGGAAGCGCTCCACCTGGACCCGGCGGGCCGCGTTGACCCGCCGGCGCACCGCCTCGGAGCTCTCTCCCCGCGCCGGAGAGGCCAGCTCGTCGAACTCCACGGGAGGAACCTCAATGTGGATGTCCATCCGGTCCAGCAGCGGACCGGAGACCCGGCTCAGATAGCGCTCCACCCCGCGGGGCGAACAGGTGCAGGGAATGGTGGGATGGCCGAAATACCCGCAGGGGCAGGGGTTCATGGCGGCGACCAGCATAAACTTACAGGGAAAGGTGGCGTTGCCCCCCACCCGGGAGATGGTGACGCTTCCGTCCTCCAAGGGCTGGCGCAGCACCTCCATGACCTGGCGGGAGAACTCGGGCAGCTCGTCCAGGAAGAGCACGCCGTTGTGGGCCAGGGAGATCTCCCCCGGCTTGGGCGAGGTTCCGCCGCCGGAGAGCCCCGCCGCCGACACGGTGTGGTGGGGAGCCCGAAAGGGCCGGGACGCCAGCAGAGAGCCGCCCTCGGGCAGCTGGCCGGCAACGGAGTGGATCATGGAGGCCTCCAGCGCCTCTTGGAAGGTCATCTCCGGCAGAATGGAGGGCAGGCGGCGGGCCAGCATGCTCTTCCCCGCTCCCGGCGGACCCAGCAGCAGCACGCTGTGGCTCCCGCTGGCGGCGATCTCCAAGGCCCGCTTTACCTCCGGCTGGCCCTTTACGTCGGCGAAATCCAGGAAGGGGTCCGGCGTGAAGCCGTGGGTCTGAGGCTGGGCCGGGGCGATGGCCTTCCGGCCCAGCAGATGGGCGGTCAGCTGCGGGACGTCCTTGACCGGGTACACCTCCAAGCCCTCGATGGCCGCGCCCTCCAAGGCGTTGACCGCGGGAACGAACAGCCGCCGGAAGCCGGCCTCTTTGGCCCGCGCGGCCATGGGCAGCACGCCCCGCACCCGCCGGACCTCGCCGGAAAGGGAGAGCTCCCCCAGGAAGACGCTGTCGCCCAGCTCGCAGGAAAGCTGGCCGGAGGCCATAAGCAGGGAGAGGAGCAGAGGCAGGTCGTAGATGGGCCCCTCCTTCCGCTTGTCGGCGGGAGCCAGATTCATGGTGATGCGGCTGACCGGGAAGTCGAAGCCGCAGTTTTTCATGGCGGCCCGCACACGGTCCCGGGACTCCTTCACCGCCGCGTCCGGCAGGCCTACCACCTCGAACGCGGGCAGGCCCGAAGAAAGGTCCGTTTCCACCTGAACCGGAAAGGCTTCCATGCCGTAAGTACCCATGCTGTGGACTTTTGCAACCATGCCATCGCCTCCTAATGATATAATCATAGAGGCTATGGGCGAAATAGTCAAGAAAAAAGGAGATAATGCGCGAAAATATTTCAAACTTCTGGAAAAAATCGCAAAATTGCCGGGAAACGCCGCCCCACGCGGCTTTCATTTGAGCGGGAGCGTCCAAAAGGCGCATTTTTATGGGACTGTTACGGAGTGGCCGCCGGCGGCCAGGGTTTCACCCTGGACTGGACCAAACTTTTTGAAAAAAGTTTGGATCAAAAACTTTTACCGTTGCGCTCAGGGGGCTTTCTCTATATAAAACACGCATTTAGACGCTGCCCGTTTGAGCTCTGGGCTTGCATCTTTTGCCGAAAACTGGTATAATATCTTTATGAATTCATAATAGACTCAGGAGAACACCACCATGTATCAGGTCAACTATTCCGGCGCTTTCGCCGGCGGGAGCGTTGCCATGCCCGCCAGCAAATCCGCCGCCATTCGGGCCATTCTATGCGGCGCTCTGGCCCATGGGACCTCCCGGCTGCTCCATATGGAGGCCAGCCAGGACATCGAGGCCGCTCTTGGCGCGGCGCAGGCCTTAGGCGCACGAGTTTCTTATGACGAAGAGGCCCGAACCGCCTCTCTGACCGGCTCCGGCGCTTTCCCGGCGGGCGGGGCCGTCCACTGCGGCGAGTCGGGGGCCCTTCTGCGCTTTCTCATCCCCATTGCCGCCGCCTTGGGCGGAACCTGGCGCTTCACCGGCCAGGGCCGTTTGCCGGAGCGCCCTCTGGGCGTTTACGCCAGGCTTCTGCCCGCCCACGGCGTGGCGTTCCGCTCCCAGGGCGGACTGCCGCTGGAAATCGAGGGGCGGCTGGCCCCGGGCCGCTTCGAGCTGCCGGGAAATGTCAGCTCCCAGTTCGTCACCGGGCTGATGCTGGCCCTGCCTCTGCTGGAAGGGGACAGCGAGATCGTCCTGACCTCCCCCCTGGAATCCCGGGGCTATGTGGACATGACCCTGCGGATGCTGGAGGACTTTGGCGTGAAGCTCCAGCCCACCGAGAAGGGCTGGCATGTGCCGGGCGGGCAGCATTATATGCCCCGGGAATACCCGGTGGAAGGGGATTGGTCCCATGCCGCCTTTTTCTTGAACCTGGCGGCGCTGTCTCCGGCCGGGGCCCCGGTGCGCATCACCGGTCTGGACCCGGACTCTCTGCAGGGGGACAAGGCCTGCGTGGAGGTCTTTCGGGGCTTCGGCCTGGACATTGCCTGGGAAAACGGAGCGCTTACCGCCCAAAACAAGCGCCCCGGCCAGCCCTTCGGCGGCCTGCGGGGCCAGACTGTCGACGTGTCCCAGATCACCGACATGGTCCCGGCGGCCTCGGTCTGCGCGGCCCTTAGCCAGGGCGAGACCCGGTTTGTCAACGCCGCCCGCCTGCGCCTGAAGGAGAGCGACCGGATCGCCGCCATGGAAGCGGCGATCAACACCCTGGGCGGGCGGGCCCGCTCCACGGAGGACCAGCTGATCATTGAGGGTGTGGAGCGTCTGGCCGGAGGCACGGCCCAGGGCTGCAACGACCACCGGGTGGTCATGGCCCTGGCGGGCGCGGCCCTGCGCAGCGCCGCGCCCGTATGCGTCACGGACGCTTGGAGCATCAACAAGACCTACCCGGGTTTTTACCGGGATTTGGAGCAATTAGGAGGTGGCGCGGATGTCGTCCAGCTGGGGTGAACGGATCAAACTATCCATCTTTGGAGGCAGCCACACCGAGGCCATTGGAGTCAATCTAGAGGGGCTTCCCGCCGGCGAGGCCGTTGACTGGGAGGAGGTGCTGGCCCAGATGGCCCGCCGGGCCCCCGGCCAGGACCCCACGGCCACCACCCGCCGGGAGGCGGACGAGCCCCGGGTTTTGTGCGGCCTTTTGGAGGGCGTCACCACTGGCGCGCCTCTGTGCGCCATCATTGAGAATACCAACCAGCGGTCCAAGGACTACAGCCAGCTGAAGGTCCTGCCCCGGCCCGGCCACGCGGACTACACCGCCTTTGTCAAATACGGCGGGCACAACGACGTGCGGGGCGGTGGGCACTTTTCCGGCCGGCTGACCGCCCCCCTGGTCTTCGCCGGGGCGCTGGCCCGGCAGATGCTGGCCCGGCGGGGCGTGACCGTGGCCTCCCATGTGGCCGCCATCGCAGGTGTAAAGGACCGGGCCTTTGACCCGGAGAACCCCTCCCCCGCCCTGCTGGAACGGCTGAGCCGGGAGTACTTCCCGGTCATCGACCCGGCCGTCAAGGAGGCCATGCGGGAAGAGATCGAGCGGGCCCGCATGGACCGGGACAGTGTGGGCGGAGTGGTGGAGTGCGTGATTGCCGGTTTGCCCGTTGGCGCGGGCGACCCCATGTTCGGCGGGGCGGAAAATAAGATCGCGTCCCTGGTGTTCGGCATTCCGGCGGCGAAGGGCGTGGAATTTGGCGTGGGCTTCGGGGCGGCAGAGCTGCGGGGCAGCGAGAACAACGACCCCTTCTATGTGGACGGGTCCGGGCAGATCCGCACCCGGGGCAACCGGGCGGGCGGCATTCTGGGAGGCATCACCAACGGCATGCCCTTGATCTTCCGGACGGCCTTTAAGCCCACGCCCTCCATCAGCCGGGAGCAGGACACGGTAGACCTGCGCGCCCATGCGGACAGCAAGCTGACGGTCACCGGGCGGCACGATCCCTGCATCGTGCCCCGGGCGGCGGCGGCGGTGGAGGCGGCCGCCTGCGTGGCAGCTTTGGAGCTGTTGGCGCAGAGCGGCATGCTGTAAAGCCGATACACTTTCCGGCTATAAACCGAGCACTGCGCTGCCTCATCACGCTTCGCAGAAAACGCAAAGGTTCTTAGCTTTACTCGCAATAAAGCAGCATGCCGCCAAGGCTTCCCGCCCAGACTCGAACCGAGCGCAAAACCGCTCCATCCCACCCCGCCCAAGCGTGCAAAGGTCTTTGAAAGTCCTTAGAAAACTTTCTACAGAAAGTTTTCTAAGCCGCCAGGGCGTACCATCTAGCCTCAAACCGAGCGCAAAGCTGCCTCATCCCACCCCCGCCCAAGCGTGCAAAGGTCTTTGAAAGTCCTTAGAAAACTTTCTACAGAAA
>CAOKRG010000028.1 GCA_948471095.1 uncultured Oscillospiraceae bacterium | reverse complement strand
GGCCCCCCGCGGGGGGGCCCGCTGGGGGGGCCGCATGGGCCCCCCCGCGGCGGCCCGCATCCGCGGCCGGCATCTTGGCGCCGCCGCGCCGAAGGCGCGGCCGGGGGCCGTTGCTAGGTTCCCTTCCGCTCCACGCCTACCACCCGCAGCATGCCCTGGTCCACGGTGAAGCGCACCTCCATGCCAGCGAAGCTCATGCCGTAGACCCGCTGGGGGTCCTTGTGGTAGTGGGGCCGGGGGTCGGCGGCCAGCACGTCCAGCAGGGCCTGCCGGGAGGCGGCGGGGACCTGTTCCAGCAGCGCGGGCGGAGCCTCCACGGAAAGCCCCCGCCAGGGCGTTTCGTCCGTGTAGCCGCCGGAGGCTTCCGGGCGGCAGTCCGCCTGGGGCAGGTAGGGCTTGATATCAAAAATGGGAGTGCCGTCCATCAGGTCCGCCCCGCGCACCAGCAGGAGCGGGCCCTGGGGGCTGTGGAGCTCTACCTTTTCCAGGGCCACGCAGGAGAGCCCAATGGGGTTGGGCCGGAAGGGCGAGCGGCTGGCGAACACCCCTACCCGGCGGTTTCCTCCCAGCCGGGGAGGCCGCACCGTGGGGGACCATTGGGGCCGGCGGGCCTCTGAGAACTCCCACAGCAGCCAGATATGGGAGAAGCCCGCCAGCTCCCGAAAGGCCTCCGGGACCTGAAACTCCGGCAGAAAGACCACTTGGGCCCGCAGGCTGTCAATAAGTCCGCTCTGCCGGGGGACGCCAAATTTCTCCGGGAACTCACTGCGAATGCGGGCGATGGGACGGATTTCCATATCAACCCTCCTCGAACAGGCGTAGGCCTTTGTTGGCCAGATATTCCGGGTCATGGGAAACCGCGTCGCAGAGCGCCAGCACCCATTGCCCGTTGCAGCGGTAGACCACATTCACCCGGCGGTTTACCAGCTCCATGTCAAAAGCGATGGAATCCTCCTGGTCAAAATAGGCGGCGAAGGCCACGCGCCCTCTCTCTTCGTCCCATTGGGGGAAGGCCTCCCAGGCGGCGGAAGGGTCGTCAACGAGCACCAGATAGACCGGGGAGTCTGGGTCGCAGGGGGCGTCTACGGCGCCGCTGAGCGTGGTGTTGCTGCCGTTGGCTGAAACCTCCAGCAGGGCGGAAGCTTCGGAGAGGCTTTCCGGCCGGTAGAGCTCCTCGTCATCCCAAGGCAGCTCTGCCAGCTTGGGGGTGGGCATCACAAACGGGGCTTGGGCCAACTGGGAGAGGTTCCGCTCCACCAGCTCCACGGCCACATATTGAGCCCCGATCTGGTCCATCAGCCTCAGGTCATAGGGCGTGGCCCGGACGAACAGGGCCTCAGAAAAGCTCTCCGCCATAAGCCCGTGCAGGGCGTTGCCAAAGGAGTCCCGGAACAGGAGCAGGGGGCCGTTTTCCGCGCCGCTGGAGGTCTGGATGCGTAGGTCGTCCACGCCGCGGATGGGGCTGGTATATGTAAAGTCCAAGGCCTCCGCAAACTCGAACTGCCGGTCCAGCCGGGAGGAGGCCGGGTAGAGCATCTCGTACAGGTCGCCCCGGTGGGACTCCTGGTAGGAGCCCGCCTTGTCAAAAGCATGGCCCGTAAGCCCGAAGGATTTCAGCAGCAGGTCGTGGCCCAAAGCCGCCCCCCGGTTGGTCCAGTGGGAGTCCAGGCGTAGGTACATGTCCTCCTCCTGGGCGGCCAGGGGGCCAAACAGGTCCGCATAGGCTACGCCCTCCCGGGCCAGGGCCTCCACGAGCCGGTCCGCGCCGGTGGCGCTGGCGCGCTCCAAGCCCCGGGGGCCGTGTTCCGGGTAGAGGGAGAGCTTATTGGGGGCGATGGCAAAGGTGAACCGCCCACCCTTTTCCTCCACATAGCCCTGGGCCAGCCGCAGGGAGCGGGCCGCGCAGTAGGCCTGGCGTTCCGTCAATGTGGAGGCCCCGGTGTAGCAGTCCAGGGTTTCGGCGTAAAAGAGCCAGCCGTCCCGGCCCAGGACCACGTCCGGCTGGGCCGAGGTGTGGAAAACCGCCGCTTTCAGGGCCGAATCCGCCGTGACCAGCTCCTGGCGGAAGGCGAAGTGGTCGGAAAAATAGTCCGCCGCGTCGGAGAGCAGGTCCCAGTTGGGGGAGCCGTCGGGCTTGACCGCTTGGGGGGCCGGAGCCAGATGCTCGTTGGCAGCGGCGGAGCTGGGGCCTAGGGGGATCATGGCCAGGGAGGGAACCAGGCAGGCCGAGAGAAACAGGACGGTGAAGAGAAGATAGGCGTATTTTTTCATGGAAGCTCCTTTCAAACAACATAAAGCCAAGGGAAGCGCCCAAGGCGCGGTGTTGTGGAAGTGTTAGAAGGGGTCTCGCCTGCCGGCTCGGTCGGTTCGCAGCTTGGTCTGCTGTACTTGGCAAGCCAAGTACCCGGCAGACGCTCACCCTCCGGCGGCTTAGGGACTCCGTCCCTAAGGACCCTGCCACCTTTGAAAAGGTGGACGAAACTTTTAATGTTGCGCTTAGGGAGCCTTCTGAAAACGCGCGTTTGGCCACGCCCCCGAGCTGGCTGGGGCGCTCTTATTCTATCCCATGCTCCCTTTTATACTGGGCGATCAGCCCATCCAGCACGTCCCGGGCCGCTTGGCGGGCGGCGGATTCCACCGCCTCGCCGCTGGGCACGCCCCCGCTGGAGGCCAGGGCCCAGGGGTCGTTGAGGGCCACCCGGCCGCCCCACAAAAGGGCCCGCTCCTGCCGGAAGGCCATGGCCCGCTGGGCTTCGCTCCAATCGCCGCGGAAATAGGGGGAGCCGGAGTACTGGTACTTTTCCACCAAATGGTTGTAGGGGTTGGAAAAGCGCAGGTTTTCCTGGTGCCCTTCCTGATAATAGGCCTCCACAGTCCGGCGGCATTGGTCCAGCTGGCTTGCCAGCGACTCCATATAGGCCTTGGCGTATATGCTGTGGTCCGGGTCCACGGCGGCGTCCCAGTTGACCTCCAGCTGATGCTGGGCGGACCAGTCCGCCATCCAGCCCTGGATCTGCTCCTGGGAGGCGTTTTGAAGGGCCCGTTCCAGGGGGGACGGCTCCTCCGCCGCTTCCAAGGAGTCCCGCCCCGCTTGGGAGATGGAGGCCCGGTCCTGGTCCGGGGCCTGCTCCGGTTTCCCGGCGGGCCGGGGCGGGGCCCAGCGGGCGGATTTCATTTGAGAAACGCGTCCGGTCTGATCGAGAATGGAAATACTCATAAAAAATCTCTCCTCCGTTCCCGCCGCTGGCAAGGCAAAAGAGAACATGCGCCAGGCGGGCTTCTCTATAATAAGAAAGTCGGCAGGATTGGGAAAAAGTTTAGAGACGGGTGGGGCGCGGCCGCTTTCCCGCTTCCTTTGCGCGTTTTGCCTTTTTTTGAAAAATATATCTACAAAAGGTATTGCTAATTGGGCTAAAATATGAGATGATATTTCCGAAAGGGGTGTTGCCCTATGGCAAATGCCAACGATAAGAAGTTCACCAAAACCGAAAAAAGCTGGATCATGTACGACTGGGCCAATTCCGTCTATGCCACAAACATTTTGGCGGTTATCTTTCCCATCTATTTCGGAAACGTCTGCGCCGCCAACGGGGCGGATAACCTGGTCCTCTGGTCTTACGGCACCTCCATCTCCACCTTTGTGGTGGCCATTCTGGCCCCGGTGCTGGGTGCCTTGGCGGACCATAAGGGGCACAAAATGCGGCTTTTTGCCGGCTTTTTGGCCATCGGCGTGTTGTTCACCCTTACCAGCGCCCTGTTCGACGAGTACCGCATGCTGCTGGTAGGCTATGTGCTCTCCCACATCGGCTTCTCCGGCTCCTGCCTGTTTTACGACTCCTTCCTCACCGACGTGACCACCAACGAGCGCATGGACCGGGTCTCCTCCTGGGGCTACGCCATGGGGTACATCGGCGGAAGCACCATCCCCTTCATCCTCTCCATCGTCATTCTGCTGGTGATGGGCATGGACAATATGCTGGCCTTCAAGCTGGTGATTCTGCTGACCAGCCTGTGGTGGGCGGTGTTCAGCATCCCCTTCCTGCGCAATGTACGGCAGGTTCACTACATTGAGCCCCAGAAGAACCTGGTGCGCTCCACCTTCTCCAACCTGCTCCGCACCGCCAAGGACATTTTTGCCCAAAAGCACATCTTCCTGTTTATCGTGGCGTATTTCTTCTACATCGACGGCGTGGGCACCATCATCTCCGTGTCCACCTCCTATGGCTCCAAGCTGGGCCTGGACAACATCAGCATGATTCTGGCCCTGCTGATGACCCAGATCGTGGCGGTGCCCTTCTCCATCTTGTTTGGCAGGCTGGCCGGGAAGATCGGGGCGCTGAAGGCCCTGTGCGGCGCGGTGGCCATGTATTTCTTCATTACGGTGGTGGGCTTCTTTATGGGCTTTAACATCGAGAACCACCCGGACGACCCGGCGGCCCTGCAGCTTTCCCTGGTGCTGTTCTGGTGCATGGCCTTTCTGGTGGGCACGGTCCAGGGGGGCATTCAGGCCATCTCCCGGTCCCATTTCGGCAAGCTGATTCCCGCCGAGCGGTCCAACGAGTACTTTGGCTTCTTTGACATTTTCGGCAAGTTCGCGGCGGTCATCGGCCCCATGCTGGTGGCCCTGTTCACCCAGCTGACGGGCCGGGACTCCCTGGGCGTCATCAGCCTGGCGGTGCTGTTCCTGGTGGGCCTGGCGCTGCTGCTGGCCGGCCAGCGGCAGGCTGCAAAACAGAAATAAAGGGAGGCGAGTTTTAACAAGAAGAAAGCGCCCTGAGCGCAACAGGAAAAGTTTCGTCAACCTTTACAAAGGTTGCGGGGTTCTTAGGGGCAGAGCCCCTAAGCCGCCGGAGGCCTTAATAATAATTTCTTGGGCCGTAGGCCCCTTCGGGACGCAGTCCCGACTTTGCTTTCCATCGTTTGGTGCTGGGGTAATAGCTCTCCGCCATTTCGCAAGAGGTCTATAGACTGCTAACTGTGCGAGTAATATTTCACAGCACTCCTAAAAACGCAACCCCCTCAGAAAGGAGCCCTGCCATGATCCGCCTCGCCACGCCCCAAGACGCCCCCCAGCTCTACCAACTAAACGAGCGATTCAACGGCCCCGGCGGAGCCCCCGTGGAGGCGATAGCCGCCGCCTTGGCCGCCAACGCCCAGGAGGTTGTGGCTGTGGCCCAGGTGGACGGGGCTTTGGCCGGCTTTGCCTGCGCCCAGGTGAAGCGCTCCTTCTGCTACCAATCTCCTCCCGTGGAGGTCACGGAGGTGTTCGTTTCCCCGGCCTGCCGCCGCAGGGGCTTGGCCAGGGCCATGCTGGCGTTTTTGGAGGATTACTGCGCGGAAAAGTTCGGCGCTTCCGAATTCACGCTGCTCACCGGGCGGCGGAACGCCCCGGCCCAAGCCCTGTACCGGAACGCGGGCTATACCGCCAACGACGAGCTGATGATGGAAAAAGAAATCCACTTGTAAAGGAGACTTTGCTATGTGCGGCTTCTTCTCCGAGCGTTAACAATAAAAAACACTTGGAGGTACTTATGAATTACGTCATTCGGGCCCTGCGCCCATGGGAGCATGATCTTTTGGAAGAGTTTCTCTACCAAGCCATTTTCGTGCCAGCGGGCCAGCAGCCGCCTGCGCGGAGCATCTTGCGGGAACCGGCCCTGCGGGTCTATGTGGACGGCTTCGGCCAATCCCCCCACGACCGGGCCCTGGCCGTCGAGGCCGGGGGCCGGGTGGTTGGAGCGGCCTGGGCGCGCATTATGAACGATTACGGCCATGTGGACGATGAGACTCCCTCCCTGGCCATCTCCCTGCTTCCGGAATTCCGGGGCCAAAGGCTGGGGACCGCCCTGCTGGCCGCCCTGCTGGACCGGCTCCGCCAAGCCGGTTACGCCCAGGCCTCCCTGGCGGTGCAGAAGCGCAACTATGCTGCCCGCATGTACCGGCGGGCCGGCTTTCAGACCGTTGATGAAAACGAGGAGGAGTACATTATGGTGTGCCCCCTCTTATCAGAAAGAAGATGATTTCATGAAGCAATGCCCTGTCTGCGGCCAGCTCAATGAGGACCGCAGCCCTGCCTGCCCCCGCTGCGGAACGGTGTTTCCGCCGCCCGCGCCCTCCGGGCCTCCCGCTTTTCTGCCCCGGCCGGCGGCGCCTCTGCCTCCCATGCCCCGTAAGGTGTTTACCTGGATGGACGTTTCCACGGTGCTGGGCTTTGTTTCTTCGGTGCTGGGCTACTTCTTCGCCAGCGTTCTGCTGCTGCCTTTGGGGCTGGCTGCGTCCATTCTGGGCTTTCGGGGGGACCGCACCCGGGGCCTGGCCGTGGCGGGCATAGTGGTTTCCGCCATCGGCATTTTGATAAAAATCATGGCTATTTTAGACGAGCTGGCCCTTCTGCCCCACTGGTTTACCAACGGCGTGTGGTGACTGAAAAAATATTTTAATTTTTCCTTCCTTTTTTTGAATTTATCTCTTACATTTCTTCTTAAATTGTGCTATAATGTACACAAAGCGTACATTACGGGTTTTTGCCCTTCGCGTGAAGCGCTCGTTTTTGAGGAGTAACCGAAGCAAAGAGGCCAGCGGTAGGGGGCTGGCAAACAAACCGAAACCGATTTGCTCCTTACTTGTAGACAGAGCGGAGCGGCTGCAGGGGATAAAGAAAAAAGGAGGAAGTATTATGTATGAGGTAGGACAGTTGGTTCAGTACGGCGGCACCGGCGTGTGCCGGGTTGAGGAGATCAAGGTCCAGGACTTTCCCGGCGTGGGGCAGCGCCTCTACTATGTGCTTCATCCCCTTTATAAGGCCTGCGTCATCTCCGTGCCCGTGGATTCTGACAAGGTGTTCATGCGCCCCATCATCAGCCGGGAGGAGGCCGAGCGGCTCATCGCACGCATTCCCAGCCTGCACTGTCAGGCCTTCCACGGCCGGGCGGCGCGGGATTTGGCCGCCCACTACGAGGCCTTGCTGGAGCGCCACGACTGCCAGGACTGGATTGAGCTGACCATGTCCATCCACGCCAAAAAGGAGTCTATGCAGCAGCAGAAGCGGCGCTTTGGCAGCGTGGACGAGCGTTTTCTCAAGCAGGGGGAAGACCTGCTTTTCGGCGAGCTGGCCGCGGCCCTGGACATCCCCCGGGAGGAGGTTCCGGGGTATATTGCCGCCCGGGTGGAAAGCTTGAAAGAGGCGGGCTAGAGGCTGTTCAGACTCTAAGGCATTCGGGCGGTAGGGGAGCGTCCAAACGCGTGTTTTATTATAGAGAGAGCCCCCTAAGCGCAACAGTAAAAGTTTTGTCCACTTTTTCAAAAGTGGCGGGGTCCTTAGGGGCAGAGCCCCTAAGCCGCCGGAGGCCACTCCGTAAAACTTCAAAAAACGGTAGCCCCACAAAATACAGTCAGGAGTGATACCATGCTTCAGCAAGTTATGACCGCACCCGGGCAGATCGAATTCCGGGAGGTCCCTGTCCCCCAGCCCCGGGAGGGGCAGGTTCTGGTCAAGATTATGGAGATCGGCGTGTGCGGCTCCGACATCCACGTGTACCACGGGGAGCACCCCTTCACCAGCTATCCCGTCACCCAGGGCCACGAGGTCTCCGGCCTGGTGGAGCGGCTGGGCCCGGGCGTAACCGGCCTGAGCCTGGGCCAGAAGGTGACCATTCAGCCCCAGGTGGTGTGCGGCCAGTGTTGGCCCTGCCGCCACGGCAAGTATAACCTGTGCGAAAGCCTCAAGGTCATGGGCTTCCAGACCACCGGCGTGGCCTCCCATTATTTCGCGGTGGACGCCAAGAAGGTTACCCCCCTGCCGGACTCCATGAACCTGGAGGAGGGCGCCATGATCGAGCCCCTGGCCGTGGCCGTCCACGCGGCCCGCCAGGCCGGAGACCTGGCCGGGAAGGACGTGTGCGTCCTGGGCGCGGGGCCCATCGGTATTTTGACGGCTCAGGCGGTCAAGGGCCTGGGTGCCCGGCGGGTGATGATCACCGATGTGAGCGATCTGCGCCTGGAAAAGGCCAAGGAGTGCGGCGCGGACCATGCCGTCAACACCAAGACCGAGGATTTCGGCCAGACCCTGGCAGACTTTTTCGGGCCGGACAAGTGCGACTTTATCTACGACTGCGCTGGCAACGACGTCACCATGGGCCAGGCCATCCGGCACGCCCGCAAGGGCAGCGCCATCATTTTGGTGGCGGTTTTCGCGAAGGAGGCCCACATCGACCTGGCGGTGCTCAACGACCACGAGCTGGACCTGAACACCTCTATGATGTACCGGAGCGAGGACTATGAGACCGCCATCCAGTTGGTTACCGGGGGCAAGGTCCAGCTGGCCCCGCTGATCTCCAAGCGCTTCCCCTTCCAGGAGTACCTGGCGGCTTACCAGTACATCGACGCCAACCGGGAGTCCACCATGAAGGTGCTGATTGACGTACAGAAATGAGAAAAGACATATATAGCAAAAACGCGGACTATCAAAAATTTCAGGTGCTGAAAACCAACCGGAACAAACGCCACCGGTATGGGGAGTTCTTTGTGGAAGGGGTGCGGAACCTAAACCAGGCCCGGGAGAACGGCTGGGAATTCGCCGCCTTTCTCTATGCCCTGGACCGGCCCCTCTCCCGCTGGGCCCAGGAAATGCTGGATCAGGCCCCCGCGCCGGTTCATTACCGGCTGACGGGGGCGCTGCTGGACGGCCTCTCCGGCAAGGAGGACGGCTCCGAGCTTATGGCCGTGGTGGAGATGCGCCAGGGCGGGGCCGGGCTGCTGGGGCGGCCCGCCAACCCCCTGTGGGTGCTGTTCGACCGGCCCTCCAACCGGGGGAATCTGGGCACTTTGCTGCGCTCCTGCGACGGTCTGGGCGCGGACGGCCTGATCCTCACCGGCCACGGGGTGGACCTGTACGACCCGGAGGTGGTCACGGCCTCCATGGGCTCCTTTTTCCGGGTCCCGGCGGTCCAGCTGGAAAACAGCCAGGCCGCGGCTTTCTTGGCCCGTATGCGGGAGGAGTACTCAGGCTTCCAGACCATCGGCACCACCGCCCACCGGCAGCATCCCATTTACGGCGCGGACCTGACCGGCCCCCTGCTGCTGATGCTGGGCAACGAGACAGACGGGTTGAGCTATGCATTTAAGCAGAGCTGCGACCGCCTGTGCACCATCCCCATGGCGGAGGAATCTTCCGCCAGCTCCTTTAACGTGGCCTGCGCGGGCACGGTGCTGCTCTATGAGGCGGCCCGCCAGCGGGCGGCGCAGGCCGGATAAACAGATAAACACAAAAAAGCCGCAGGGGCTTTTCACTCCTGCGGCTTCTCTTTTGGTTCTTACTCTTCGCCGTCGGGCTCTTCCTCGTCCTCTTCCGCGAAGTCCTCGTCATCCTCGTCCTCGAACTCAAACTCCAGCTTTTCGCCGCAGCCGGGGCAGATGATCTCTTCCGCGTCCAGGACCTCGTCGGTCAGGGGAATGTCCGCCCCGCAGTTGGGGCAGTTGACGCCATACGCCATGTCCATGCCGTCATCGTCCTCGTCATGGTGGTGATGGTGGTGGCAGCCGCCGCCACAGCCGCAGCCTTCCTCCTCATCCTCCAAGCCGTAAAAGTCCTCTTCCAGGGCCCCCAGGTCGTGGTCGATCTCGTCCACCTGCTCGGCCAGCTCGCCGTACTCGTCCTCCATCTCCTCCACAGAGACGGAAAGATCGTCCAGCAGCTCCACAATGGCGTTGAAAATCTTGGTCTCCTTGGCGTTGGGGTCCAGCTCCATGCCGTCCATCAAGCCGCGGATATAAGACGCGCGTTCAGAATTGGTCATAATTTTGTTACCTTCCTTTCAAAAGGGGGTCTTGGCCTCCGGCGGTCAAGTTCGCTCCGCGAACTTGCAGAATCTTCAAAGACTTTTTACGCCGTTGCGCGGGGTGGGGACAAGATGCTTGGGGAACGGCGGGAGGCTATATGAGGTTAGGTGCTTTTAACGGTGGGGCTGGGTGGGGGAATGCCGCGTCTTTTCGCGTTGGACAAACCACCGCCCAGGCAAAAAGTTTCGCGCTTCCGCGAAGCGGAATTCGGTCCGAAGGACTGAAAGCGAAACCGAAAGAACGCTCGAAGAGTTTTATGCTTTCGCGTTAGCGAAACGGGGGTTTTCAAACCCCGAATAAAACTCGGGAGCTAAAAAACTTCGTTTTTTACGCTCTCTCCATATACTCGCCGGTCCGGGTGTCGATGCGGATCATCTCGCCCTCGTTGATGAACAGGGGCACGCGGATCTCCGCGCCGGTCTCCAAAGTGGCGGGCTTCAAGGTGTTGGTGGCGGTGTCGCCCTTTACGCCGGGCTCGGTCTTGGTGACCTCCAGCTCCACAAAGTTGGGGGGCTCCAGGCCGAACACGCTGCCCTTGTAGGAGAGCACCTTGCACTCCATGTTCTCCTTCACAAACTTGAAGTTGTCGGAAAGGATGTTGGAGTTGATGGGAATCTGCTCGTAGGTCTCGGTGTCCATAAAATAGTACAGGTCCCCGTCGCTGTACAGATACTGCATGTCCTTGCGCTCAATGAACGCGGTGGGGAATTTGTCGTTGGGGTTGAAGGTGCGCTCGGTGACGGCCCCGGAGATCACGTTGCGGATCTTGGTGCGCACGAACGCCGCGCCCTTGCCGGGCTTTACGTGCTGGAACTCGATGATGGAGTAAACGCCTCCGTCCATCTCGAAGGTCACGCCGTTTCTAAAATCGCCTGCGGTTACCATGAAAAAACCTCCCAGATTATTCTGCCTCTATTGTAATCTATCTTGCGGCGAATTTCAAGGAAAATCCGCCGCGGTTTTGTAAATTTGACGCTTTTTACAGCTCGATAAGCTCCTTGGGGGACTTGGTCAGGCTCCGGCAGCCGTCCGCCGTCACCAGCAGCATGTCCTCAATGCGTACGCCCCACTTGGCGGGCACGTAGATGCCGGGCTCGTCGGTGATGACCATGCCCTCCGCGCAGGGGGTCTGGTCCTGGTGGGAGAAGGCCGGCCACTCGTGGATCTCAAAGCCCACCCCGTGGCCCAGGCCGTGGCCGAAGGTGCCGGGGTAGTCCTTTTCGATGATGTCCCGGGCCACCTTGTCCACATCGCAGCACAGCACGCCGGGCTTTACAAAGTCGATAACCGCCAGCTGGGCCTGCAAAACGGTGTCGTAAATCTTCCGCTGCTCCTCGCTCACCTTGCCGAGGGCCACGGTGCGGGTCATGTCGGAATGATAGCCGTCCAGCATGGCGCCGGTGTCCATGGTGATGAAGTCGCCCTTCTGCACCGTGTTCAGGCTGGGCACCGCGTGGCACTGAGAGCCGCTTTTGCCCGCCGCCACGATCAGGTCGAAGGCCACAGCCTCCGCGCCGTTGTTGCGCATGAAGAACTCGATCTCCAAAGCCAGCTCCCGCTCGGTCACGCCCTCCTTGATAAAGGGGAGGATGTGCTCAAAAGCCGCGTCCGTAATGGCCTGGGCGGCCTCTATTTTGGCCACCTCCTCCGGGGACTTGATCATCCGCTGGTCCTTGATGGCGTTGTCCAGGGTCTCGTCCAAAACCACCTCAACGCCCTTGCCGTCCAGTTCCTTCTCGAATTTCCTTGCCTGGGACACAGAGAGCTTGTTGATCTCCAGATAGACCTGCTTCACGCCGTGTTTCTCCAGAAGCTCGCAGAGAGTCTCATATATTTTCTTGAAGCCCACCACTTTGCAGTTTTTGGCCGAGTAGCGGGCCGCCTCCTCATAGCGGAAGTCCTGCAGCAGATAGGCCTCGTCGGCCGTTATCAGCAATATACCGATGTCCGATGGGAACTCGGTGAAGTACCGGCGGTTGCACTCGGAAAACACCAGCACCGCCTTCTGGCTGTCCCCGGCGATGAGCCGGTCGCGTATGCGCTCAACAGGGTTCTTCATTATTATAACATCCTTTCCTCACTCGTTGTTTTGCGCCCCGCCCTGGGGGAACGTCCGCCCCCAGCGGGCCCGCAGGCCCCGCTCGAAGTACCGCCGGACCCGGAAGGTGAAGCCTTCCTCCAGCTCCATGGGCTCCAGCAGAACGGACTTCATGCCGCACAGGTTCGCGCCCACCACGTCGGTGAAGATCTGGTCCCCGATGATGGCGCACTCCCGGCAGCGGGCGCCCAGGGCCCGCCGGGCCCGCAGGTAGCCAAAGGGCAGGGGCTTCATGGCAAAGCAGAAGCAGCCCAGGCCGAACCGGGCCGCGAAAGCCTCCACGCGCTTTTTGTAGTTGTTGGAGACGATTACCACCCGGAAGCCCGCCTCCTCCAGCCCCCGCGTCCATTCCACCGCGCCGGGGGCCGGTTCGTGGGAGCTGTAGGCGGCGATGGTGTTGTCCACATCCAGCAGCACCGCCTTCACGCCCAGCTCGCGCAGAAGCCCGGGGGTTACGTCCCCGCAGCGGCCGCGCAGGGCGGTCGGTTTCAAAATTGACATAATTTGCTAACACTCCAGCCGGGAACAAAAAAGCGGGCTCGCCGCCCGCTTTCCTTCAGGTTTGCAGCCTATAAGAACAGGCGCGGCGGGAAAGGCCTTCCCTCCGGCTTGCTCTTACTTATACTTGCGCTTGCGGGCCGCTTCTGATTTCTTCTTGCGCTTCACCGAGGGCTTTTCATAAGCCTCCCGCTTGCGGACCTCCTGGATAACGCCGGCGCGGGCGCATTGCTTCTTAAAGCGCCGCAGGGCACTATCCAAGGACTCGTTTTCCTTGAGCCGAATCTCAGCCATCCAATATCCCTCCCATCCGCCGAAAAGGCAGGGGTATGCGTCGTAAATATACCAATACAACATAGCTATTATATCTCGAACCCCGGGGCTTGTCAACCCCTTTGGCCGGGATTTTTGGATTGTTACTTTTTGTTCATTTTTTGGAAAAAACCAGGGAAAGCCGGCGGCGGGGCCGTCCGCGGCGCTACTTTTCACGGTCCTTTTCCCCGGCCCGCCAGCGGCCCAGCAGCGCGTCGTACTTTTTTCCCACAGCCCGAAAATAAATTTCAAACCCCAGGGTGAAAACCAGGAACGCCAGGAAGAAGATGACCGCAAAGCTGGCCCAGGCTCCGGCGTTTTCCAGGGGGAACCAGCGGAACGCCCAGGCAAAGCCGCAGCAAAGCGCCAGGGTGAGGCCGCAGAAGACGGCCAGGCGCAGGAAATAGCTGGGCCGCTTGAGCACCTGGCCGGAAAAGAAAATGTACTGCAATAGGCTGATGCAGCCGCACAGGGCCAGCATCTGCCAGACCAGGGTGTGGCGGATGTACTCGCCGCCTGTTAGAAAGTCGATAAACGAATAGATGCACAGGGCACCGGTAAAGCTCAGGCAGCCCCAGGTCTTTAGTTCGCCGATCATGTGTAAAAACTTTTTCATCATTTTTCCTCCTATATGACTAGGCGCTTTTTCAGCGCCGGCGCGTGGGGATGCAGCCGCAGAGGACCAGCATCTGCCAGATCAGGATGTAGCGGATGCGCTCTCCCCCGCAAAGGGAATCGATGAGGGAATAGGCGCACAGGGCCCCGGTAAATTTTAGGCAGCCCCGGGTTTTCAGTCCGTCCACAAATTGAATGAATTTTTCCATGTTTTTTCCTCTCGAACGCTATATACCCAGCTTTTTCTTGATGTCCGGCGCGTACTGCCGGGAGGCGTAGATCTGCTCGCCGCCCCGCATGGTGAGCCGCAGCCGCCCGCCCAGGTCGGGGCGCAGGGACCGCACCGCGTTGAAATTGACCACCGCCGACTTGGAGGCCCGCAGGAACCCCCGGGCTGCCAGCAGCTTTTCCAGCTCGTACAGGCGCAGGGGGGTCTCGAACACCTCGCCGGCGGTGTAGAGGAAGGTCCGGCCGTCCACCGCCTCGGCGTAAAGCAGGTCCTGGGCGTTCAGCGGATAAGCCTGGCCGTCCCGCCAGCCGGCAAGGGCCTCTGGAACGGCGGCGGACAGGGCGGAGAGGATCCGCCCCGCGGCGGGGTCTCCGGGCGGGCAGCGGACAAGGACCTCCGCCTCCGAAAGGGTCGGGTCTTCTTCCAGGGTGATTTTCATGGGAGACACTCCTTTGCTGTTTTGCGCGGCCGCAAGGATTTGGCTGCGCTATCAGTATAGCGCGGCCGGCGGGGCGGCGCAAGGGGGGATGGGGCAAGGGGACTTAGGAGCGCGGCAAGCTGCGCGAAACGCCGGGTGAAAGGCAGACAAAAAGAGCCCCGGCCTGGCGTCAGCCAATGCCGGAGCTCCGCGTTTTCATTTCCAGCTTGCCCAAAACCCGTCCCTGGCACCGCAGATTGTCGTAATCGTGCAGCGGGATGGGCTCGTACTCCGGGTTCAGCGACAGCAGGGCCCCCCGGCCCAGCCGCTTCATGTACCCGTCGCCATTCAAAAAGAAAATGCCGATCTCCCCTTCGTTCACAAAATCCTCCACCCGCTCCACGAACACAATGTCCCCGTCCCGGTAGGCGGGCAGCATGCTGCTGCCGTTGACCCGCACGCAGAAGTGCGCCCGCTCCGGCACCAGCTCCCCGGGGACCTCCAGCTTGGTCTTGTAGGCGCTGTCCACCCAGGGCTCGCCCAGGCCCGCGCTCACGGCCAGGTCGTAGCAGTTGATGTACGTGACCGGCCCCCGGCTCTCGTGCTCCCGCAGGTCCATCTGGGTCATGCGGGCATATTCCTTGTCCAGCACCGTGTCCACCAGGTCCTGGCCGTGGACGTCCAGAGTCCGGTACTTGCGGAGCTGCCGCATCTCCCGCATGGTCACGCCGTTGTTCTGGCTGACCTCCAAAAGCTGGTCGCCGCTGATGCGCAGAAGTCCGGCCAGCTGGCGCAGCCGGTCCACGTCGGGCTGGCGGCGGCCGGTCTCATATCCGGAATAGGTGGTGGTGTCAATGCCCAGCTGCTCGGCCATAAAGCGCTGGGTGTGCCCGGCGGCAACGCGGGCCTCCTTTAAGGTCTCCGGAAAACTCATGGGAACCCCTCCTTTGCCTATAGTATACCCCACATATAGGCGGATTGTCAACCGGATGGGGAAAACGGGAGTGTCCAAAGGGCGCAGTTTTTGAAGTTTTACGGAGTAGAGTCTCGCCTGTCGGCTCGGTCGGGTCAGAACGATTGCCACAGGCAATCTTCCCCCTCCGGCGGCCAAGTTCATCAAAGATGAACTTGCGGGGCTCTGGGTCTCGCCTACCGGCTTGGTCGGCGACGGGAGAATCGCTCTACTTGGCTTTGCCAAGTAGCTGGCGATTGTCGCCCCCTAAGAACCCTGCAACCTTTGAAAAGGGCGCTAATCGCCAGTGGCGATTGTCCAGCGCCGACCGAGACGGCAGTCGAGAATGACGAAACTTTTATTGTTGCGCTCAGGGAGGTTTCTTCTTGTTCAAACGCGCGTTTTACTAAGGAGCCAGCCCTAGGCGCACCCTCCACGGGCTAAATAGCGCCAAACCAACTCCTGAAACTGCCCGCCTACCCGGTCCGCCACCTCTTGGACCTCCTCGTGGCTCAGGGGCTTGCCGCCCAGCCCGGCCGCCAGGTTGGTCACCACGCTGATGCCGCAGACGTTCATCCCCATGTGCCGGGCGGCCATGGCCTCGCAGGCGGTGCTCATGCCCACCGCGTCCGCGCCCAGCAGGCGGTAGAGCTTAATCTCCTCCGGGGTCTCGTAATTGGGGCCCGTGGTTTGCAGGTATACGCCTTCCTTCAGCTCAATGCCCAACTCCGCCGCCGCGGCCTTGGCCCGCTCCCGCAGGGAGTGGTCGTACACCTCCGACATGTCCGGAAAACGGGGGCCCAGGGCCTCCTCGTTGGGTCCGATGAGGGGCGAGGGCACAAAGCTGGCAATGTGGCCGGTCAGCAGCATCAGGCAGCCCGGAGCAAGCCCTGGGCCGACGCCGCCCGCGGCGTTGGTGAGCAGCAGCTCCCGTGCGCCCAAGGCCCGCAGCACCCGGATGGGCAGCACCACCTGTTCCATGGAGTAGCCCTCATAGTAGTGCACCCGCCCCTGCATCACGGCGACGGGCTTTCCCTCCACATAGCCGAACAAGAACCGCCCCGCGTGCCCCGCCACGGTGGAGACGGGGAAGCCCGGCAGGCTGGCGTAGGGAACCTGGGCCTCCACCTGGATTCTCTCCGCGAAGCCCCCCAGCCCGGAGCCCAAAACCACGGCGGACTCCGGCGCGAAGCCGGTAACCTGCCGGACGGCCTGGACGCAGGCTTGAATTTTTTCCAAAACAGAAGACATGCGCATCCCCCTTTTTCGTAAAAGATTCTGGTGCCAGTATACATTTTTTTGAGGAAAATGTCAAGGAAAGGGAAAGGAGGCGGAGTGCCCAAAACGCGCGTTTTAATTTTAACAAGAGAAAAGTTCGCTGAGTGCAACAGTAAAAGTTTTGTCCACTTTTTCAAGAAGTGGACGAGTTATCCAAAGGATAACTCGTGGGTTCTTAGGGGGTGAGCGTCTGCCAGTGGCAGACATGCCGCGAACCGACCGAGCCGACAGGCGAGACCCAGAAGCCCCTAAGCCGCCAGAGGGTGAGCGTCTACCAGTGGCAGACAAGCTGCGAACTGACCGAGCCGGCAGGCGAGACCCCACTCCGTATTACTTTTCGAAAACTGCGTGTTTTGGACACACCCATAAGGAGGGGCCTCCGAAAGCGTTAATATTAAGAAGACAGGATGGCCAGTGGGGTTTTGTATTTTTTCTAAAAGGGCGGACACACTATCGTCAGACTGGAGGGATTCTTATGTTTAAGCATGAAAAAGCGCTCTTTCACCCTGTGGGAATCGAGCGCCCCAATCCGCAATATGCCGCGCTGCTCCAGGAACAGCTGGGCGGCGGAAACGGCGAGCTGAAGGCGGCGATGCAGTATATGTCCCAGTCGTTCCGCATCAAGGACCAGAAGATCAAGGACCTGTTCCTGGACATCGCGGCGGAGGAGCTGGGGCACATGGAGATGGTGGCGCAGACCATCAACCTGCTCAACGGCCATGACGTGGACGCCGGGCGGGTTGGCGCGGGCGAGGTACAAACCCATGTGCTGCTGGGGCTAAACCCCGGGCTCATCAACGCCTCGGGCTATTCCTGGACGGGGGACTACGTCACCGTGACCGGCGACCTGTGCGCCGACCTGCTCAGCAACATTGCCTCGGAGCAGCGGGCCAAGGTGGTGTACGAGTATCTGTACCGCCAGATCAACGACAGCAAGGTGCGCGAGACCATCGACTTCCTCCTTAACCGGGAGGAAGCCCACAACCAGATGTTCCGGGACGCCTTCAACGAGGTGCAGGATACGGGCTCCAACCGGGACTTTGGCACGACGAAGGCCGCCAAGATGTATTTTTCCCTGTCGAATCCCGGACCGAACACCTTTGCCGGGAACCAGGTAAGCGCCCCGAAATTTGACGGTTGAACAAAAAGGACTCCAGAGCCGGAGAAAGGCTTTGGGGTCCTTTTGAATGTGTTTATAGTAAGGTAAACGCGCTTAAAACCGATGCAGCTTCTAAAGCCGGGCGGCATGGGGCGGCGGCTCATTTTTCCCACATCTGCCGCATCTGCTCGTCGGCCCAGACCACCCGGTTCCGGCCCTGCTTCTTGGCGTCGTACAGCATGGTGTCGGCAATCTTCAAATAGACACCATAGGCGCTTTCCGCGGCGGGGACCACCGTGATGCCCCCCACGCTTACCGTGACCCACTTGGACACGTCCGGGGAGTGGGGAATGTGCAGGTCCTCCACGGCCTGGCGGATTTTTTTCAGGTGCTCGAATATTTTTTTCGAGGGGTCGCCCATGCAGATGGCCACGAACTCTTCGCCTCCGTACCGGGCGAAGAAGTCCGTGCTGCGGTTCAAGCGGGCGGACGCGGTTTTGGCCACGGCGGCGATCACCTTGTCCCCGGCAGGGTGCCCGAAAGTGTCGTTATATTTCTTAAAGTGGTCGATGTCGAACATGCAGATGGAAAAGGGGACTTGAAGCCGGGCGGCCTCCTGCCATTTGGTCAGGCTGTAGCCATCATATTTGCGCCGGTTGGCAACGCCGGTGAGCTGGTCGGTCATGGACTGCTCCTCCACCTGCCTGCGGTAGTGGTACAGCTTGATGTGCGTGTTGACCCGCGCCTTTACAATCAGGGAGTGGAAGGGCTTCACAATATAGTCCACCGCCCCCAAGACCAGGCCGCGCTGCTCGTTTTCCACATCGGAAAGGCTGGTGATCAAAATAACCGGCACGTTTTGGGTGATGATCCTCTCCTGCAGCTTTTTCAGCAGGGTGAAGCCGTCCATGCCCGGCATCACCACGTCCAGCAAAATCAGGGAAAAGTCCTCGTCGCTGGCGCGGCGCAGGCCCTCCTCTGCGGTTTGGGCCACGGAAACGTCGTATTCGTCGTCCAGAATGGATTTCAATTTTGCCGCCTGCAGGGCGCTGTCATCCACAATCAATATTTTTTCCATATCCGTAATCCACCTTTGTTTTTTATAGTTAACGCGGTTCACAAAGAGGTAGAGTAGACCTCTGGCAGAATAGACTTATGTTGAGTAATAGATGGCCTCCGGGCGCAAAAGGCGAGACACGAACGCCCCTTGACCGCGCAATCTATCTGGGCCCTCGGCTATTTTGAAAGAGGCCTAATACCTCTTTCGAACCAGGCGGCGCGGCCGTCTAGCTTGAAAATTGGTATGTATCGATTTTCAAGCGCGTTTACTATACAGTCCAAACCGGTCTTTCTTTCCGTTTAGTAAGTAAATGTTTATTTTCAAAGACGTAAAAAACACGAGGGCCTTACTCCGCGCCGTCCGTTTCAGGCCGCTCCGGCTTCAAATAGCCGGAAAGCCCGGTGGCCAGCAGCTGGAACACGGTGTCTTCCGTTTCCGCATTGTTTGGGAGGGTCCCCTCCACCACGTATTTCGCGTACATCACCGTCGACGTAAGCACGTGAAGCCACAGCAGGTCCTGGTTGATGCGGTCCAGGCTGGGAAACGCCTGTTTGAAAGTGCGGACCATGCCGATAAACCGGTCGAAATAGGCCACGTCCCGGCCCTTGTCATAGTTTGGAAAAAAGCTGCTGTCCCGAAAGCGGTGGTAGAAGACGGTCTCGTCCGGGTGGGCCGTCCAAAACCGGAAGTAGGGCAGCCACAGGCCCTTCACCGCGCCCATGGGGTCGGCAAGCATGGCCAGGGGGGCCAGCTCTAGGTCCTCAAAAATGGCGGCGGCCTGCCGGTCCACATAGAGGAAGCACTCTGCCAGCAGCTGCTTTTTGCCATCAAAATGGCGGTAGATGGCGCCGGGGGAGATCTCCGCGAACTCGCTGACGTTTTGGATGCGCACGCCCTCCAGGCCGTATTGCCGCACGGCCTTCATGGCCGCGAAAAGGATTCGGGTCTTGGTATCGTCCAAAGCAATCACATCCCTCTGAGCAAGCGCCCGATAGGGCCCGTTTGAAAAGGCGGGCGCACCTTAGCGGTCCGGCTCCGGGAGGCGGACGGGGAAGCCGCCGCTTTCTCCGCCGCAAATTCCCGCCCTCCGCGGGACTGGCGCAGGAAGCGAAGGCGGACGCAGCGGTCCCTTCTTCTTCGGAACGGACAGGGCGGCGGCTCCCCCGATTCTTCCGGGCGCCCCTCTGCCACTCCGTCCTTTATCGAAAGAAACCCCACCTTCTGTTTAGTATAAATTATATACGGATTCTCATTTTTTGTCAATACCTTTCCGCGCGGGGAGGGGCGCCCGGGAGAAGAGTTTTTGGGCGATAGGGGCGGCCCGCAAGTCCGTCTCCGATGGACTTGGCCACAGGCGGCTTTCTGACGCTTCGACAACGCCCTTTGGCCGCCACGCCGCTCCCCCGGAGAAAACACTTGCGGATTCCCGCCCATTGGATGTATAATAAGGAAACCGTACGCTTTTGGAGAAATATCCTGGAAGGAGGCGCTTCCTATGCCCAAGCACGGCAAGGACCAGGAGACCAGGGTCATCCAGCTCAAAGACTACCAGGAAAAGCATGCGGGCTGGCAGGAGTCCCAGGCCCGGTATGAATATGAAGACCCGCTGGAGGAGGACGGGCTTCCGCCGCCCGCGGCCGGGGAAGCCGCAAAGCGGGAGCGCCGGGCCGTTCCCAAGGCCGTGTACGCGGCCTCCCTGGCGCTGGTGGCGGTGGCCGTCGGCCTGGGGCTGTGGATCAACCGGGACTTCCTCACCTGGACCAACCTGCGGGAATGGGCCAGGCTCCAGGTTCTGGGCGAGGAGGGAGGGGACGGCTTTCCCGTGGACATCACCGGCTCCACGGTGTATGGCTCCAACTTTCTGGCCTACAACGGCGCGGCGGTCATGCTCAGCGACACGGCGCTGACCATGGTGGGGGACCAGGGCAAGGAGGCGCTCTCCCTGCGCCACGACCTGAACCAGCCGGTCCTCAAGGCCGCCTCCGGGCAGTTTTTGATCTATAACAGCGGCAGCACCGGCTATACGGTGCTCTCCGGCGCCGAGGCCGCGGCCTCCGGCGTGGCGGAGCAGGACATCATCACTGGCGCCATAGCCGCCAACGGCCGTTTTGCCCTGGGCCTGGCCGGGGAATATGGGGCCTCCCGTCTGCAGGTCTTCCTGGAGGACGCCAGCCTTCAGTACGAGTACGCCTTTTCCAACGACTACGTCACGGCCATCGCCCTGAACCACGACGCCTCCCGGGGGGCGGTGTGCACGGTGCGCAGCGACAAGGGGGAGATGGTCTCCCGGCTGACCCTCTTCGACTTTTCCCAGCCGGAGCCCACGGCCCAGTATGAGACCCGGGGCAACCTGCTGCTGGCGGCTGGCTGGAGCGAGAACGGGGTCGTCTACGCGGTGGGGGACGCGGCCCTGGTCTCCGGCCGGGCCTCGGACGGGGAATTTACAGAATACGACTACCAGGGGCGGCAGCTTACGGCCTTTCAGCTGGCGGCGAACCGGGCGTTTCTGTCCATCTCCGCCTACGACCATGCCGGGTCCAGCACGCTGATGGTCCTAAACGGCGGCGAGCCTTACGGCGAGGGCAACCCCCTGCGGGTGGAGATGGACCGCCGGGTGGAGTCCATCTCCGTGTTTGGGGGCACGGCGGCCATGCTGGCCGGGGGCGAGGCGGTCTTCTGCGACTACGGCACAGGCCAGGAGCTGGCCCGCGCCGATGCGGGGACCGACGCCAAAAGCCTGGCCCTCTCCAGCGAAAGCCGCGCCTATGTGCTGGGCGTCAGCGAGGTGCGCGTGATTGAGCTGAACTAGACGGCCCCCGGGGCCCGTGGGATTGTAATGGGAATGAAAGAGAACTGTAAGGGGTTGGGCCTTGTGAAACGCTGGAAAGTGTGGTACAATATTCCCCGGCGCGGGAAAAGGCCCGCCTTTGGCCCGGGAGCCCGCACGGCGCTTCCGGCGCTGCGGTAAATTCATACAAGGTCGGTGGTCATTTTGGGTTATGCTTTGGACGGCGCCATTGCCGTTGTCTGCCTCATCTTCGTGCTGGTGGGCGTACACAGGGGCTTCATCCGCTCCGTGGTCCACTTTTTGGGGTCCATCATCGCGGCGGTTCTGGCCTCGGTGCTGGGCGGGGCTTTGGCCCAGTGGGTGTTCGACGCCCTGTTCCGGGAGGCCATGCTGGAAAAAATCCACACCTCCATTATGGCCCTGGGCGCGGACAACGCCTCCGGAGCGGCCCAGCAGATCATCGCCTCGCTGCCGGACTTTTTGGTCCGGGCCCTGGAGCAGGCCGGAGTTACCGCCGAGACCATCAGCGGCGGGGTGAAGGCCCAGTCGGCCCAGGCCGCGGGGATGATCGTGGACTACATCTCCCCGGTGTTCGTCAGCTTTTTGAAGGTGCTGGCCGTCATCGTGCTGTTCTCTCTGCTGATGACTGTGGTGCGGCTGCTGGCCTCCGTGGTGGGCAATCTGCTCCATCTGCCGGTTTTGGGCCAGGTGGACGGCCTTTTGGGCGGCGTGTTCGGGTTTTTGCTGGCCATCTTCGTGGTCTGGGTCCTTATCGCGGCCGTGCTGGTGTTCCAGCCCATGCTGGACCAGAACGCCCAGTATCAGGTGGAAAGCGCCCTGAGCGGCTCCCTGATCGCCGGGAAGTTCGTCTCCATGAACCCCTTGGGCGGTTTGTTCGGATAAGGGGGGACAGAGAAAGAGGGAAGCGCGCCCCTGGGGCGCCGCGCCTAGGAATAAAAACATAGAGACCGGGTAAAAACAAATGGATATGGAGATTCAAAAAAGGAAGGGGACGCAAATGGCCCAGCAGACGCACTCCACCAACCGGATATTGACCGTGCCCAACGCCATGTCGGCGGCGCGCATTCTCATTGTGCCGGCGTTCGCCGTGCTGTACCTGCGGGACCAGTTGGCTTGGGCGGCGGCGGCGCTGCTGGCCTCCGGCCTGACCGACATGCTGGACGGCTACATCGCCCGGCGCTTTGACCAGATCACGGACCTGGGCAAGATGCTGGACCCCTTTGCCGACAAGCTGACCCAGGGGGTGGTGGCCCTGTGTTTGGCTGTCAAGTTCCCGGCCATCCGGCCGCTGCTGCTGCTGTTCATCCTAAAGGAGCTGCTGATGCTGTGCTGCGCCCTGGTGCTGCTGAAAAAGCACAAGCGCCCCTGCGCGGCCCAATGGTACGGCAAGGTAGCCACGGTGATGTTCTACGTGTCTGTGGCGGCGATTGTGACTATGGACGGAATCGGGCTGGCGCAGCCCCGCACCATCAACCTGTGGGCCTATGGCCTGCTGGGGGCGACCGGCCTGATGATGGCCTACGCGGCGGTGCGGTATTTTCAGATCTTTCTGGCTATCTTAAGGGAGCCGGGGGAGAAGGGGGGAAGGTAGCGTGAGGCAGCGGATGCTGGGCTTTTTCAGCGGCTTTCCCGACCGCCGGTTCCCGCCCGCTGTGGCGGAGCGGCTCAGGGGGGCTCTTTCCCAGCGCGGGAGCATCGTCTTCATCAGCGTCTGGCCTCGGGACTATGAGAGGAATGACGGCGACCTTGCGGGCATGTACCGGATGTTTACGGAGCAGGGCATGGCCTTTGGGCGGCACAGCGTAATCGACTGCCGCTGGGAGCCCTCCAAGGCGGTGGACGAGCTTCGGGAGGCCTCCTGCGTTTTCCTGATGGGCGGGCACCCGGGGCAGCAGATCCAGCTGATACGGGATATGGGGCTGGACGCCGCCATCCGGGAGTGCGGCGGGGCGGTGCTGGGCGTGAGCGCCGGGGCCATCAACATGGCGCGGCGCTCCCTGGACACAAAGGAGTCGCCGGTTCCCTATGCCGGCCTGGGCCTGGCGGACATTACGGTGAAGCCCCACTTCTCCCCGGCGGACGGCCAGGTACTCTCTACCCTGCTGGAAATCTCCATGGAGCTGCCCATCTGCGCCATGGAGGACAACAGCGCCATTTTTGCGGCCGGGGAGGAAATCACGCCGGTGGGGAGCGTTCATTGGATCGACCGGGGCGAAATCGGCCCTTTTTCTCCTCAAAGCCCGCGGTTTTAGCCGGAAAAGCCGCCGGCGGAAGCGAAATGTTAAAAGGCTGTTAATGAAATGACAGCGCTTTCGTGGTATAATATTGGCGGAATGCCAAAAGGACAGGTTCCAGGGGAACGCGGTATTGCCCGTGTTCCCCTTCTCAAGATAGCCGGGCCCCCGGTTCTGTTTGCGGGCCCAGACGAGGAGGATACCGATGATGATGCTGTGTACCAGATGCCACAAGCGGCCCGCCACCGTGTTCGTTTCCCAGACGGCCGACAGCAAGGATATGAAAGGATACTGCTTTGTCTGCGCCAAGGAGCTGGGCATCAAGCCGGTCAACGACCTGATGGACAACATGCTTGACACCCTGAAGCGCCAGACCGGCATGACCGAGGAGGAGTTTCAGGAGGCCACCGAGCAGATGACCCAGATGATGCAGATGGACGCCCAGGAGGCCCAGGAAGAGGAGGCGGCCGGGCTGTTCTCCCCCGGCGGCGCGGCCACCCTGCCCAACGGCATGATGCTGGGCGGAAGCCAAAACGGCGGATACCAGAGCCAGAACGTGCGGGAGCGCCGGGAGAACCCCCACAAAAAGAAGCGCAAGCACATACAAAATTTCTGCACCGACCTGACCGGCCGGGCCCGGCGGGGCGAGCTGGACAACATCATCGGCCGGGAGAAGGAGATTCAGCGGGCCATCCAGATCCTCTCCCGCCGGACCAAGAACAACCCCTGCCTCATCGGCGAGCCCGGCGTGGGCAAAACCGCCGTGGCCGAAGGGCTGGCCCAGCGCATCGTCCGGGGGGATGTGCCCGCCAAGCTGCGGGAAAAGGAGATCCAGCTTCTGGACCTGACCGCCCTGGTGGCCGGCACCCAGTTCCGGGGCCAGTTCGAGAGCCGCATCAAGGGGCTCATCGACGAGGTGAAGGCGGACGGAGACGTGATCCTCTTCATCGACGAGGTCCACAACCTGGTGGGCTCCGGGGACGCGGAGGGCAGCATGAGCGCGGCCAACATTCTAAAGCCCGCCCTGTCCCGGGGGGAGATCCAGGTCATCGGCGCCACTACCTTTAACGAGTACCGGAAATATATCGAAAAGGACGCGGCCCTGGAGCGCCGCTTTCAGCCCGTTACCGTGAACGAGCCCTCCATTGAAGACGCGGTGGAGGTGATTCTGGGCATCAAGGGCTATTACGAGGAGTACCACCGGGTCACGGTTTCGCCGGAGACCGCCCGGCGCATGGTGGTGCTGGCCGAGCGGTACATCAACGACCGCTGCCTGCCGGACAAGGCCATCGACCTTTTGGACGAGGCCTGCGCCTGCGCCGCCCTGCGGAACAAACGCCTGGAGGAATACGACGAGATGGAGATGGACCTGAACCGGGAGCGGGTGCGGGAGCAGGACCTTTCCAGCCCGGGGCTGATCTCGGTGGACTATGAGGAGCTGGCCAAGACCCACTACCGCATCGCCACCTTGGAGGAGGGCCTGGACCGCCTGCGGGGCCAGGGGGTCTTCGCCCCGGTGGAGGAGGGGGACCTGGCCTATGTGATCGAGCTGTGGACGGGCATTCCGGCGGCTAAAATCGAGTCGGGAGACCTGCAAAAGCTGGCTGGGCTGGAAACGGTTCTGTCGCAAAAGATCATCGGCCAGGACGAGGCGGTCAAGGCGGTTTCCGCCGCTGTGCGCCGCAGCCGGGTGCAGGTAAGCCCCCGGCGCAGGCCGGCCTCCTTCATCTTTGTGGGTCCCACGGGCACGGGCAAAACCGAGCTGGTGCGGGTGCTCTCCCAGGAGCTCTTCGACACCCCGGAGACCCTCATCCGGCTGGACATGTCGGAGTTTATGGAGAAGCACTCCGTCTCCAAGATCATCGGCTCCCCTCCCGGCTACATCGGCTACGACGAGGCGGGCCAGCTGACCGAGAAGGTCCGCCGCCGGCCCTACTCGGTGCTGCTCTTTGACGAGATTGAGAAGGCCCACCCGGACGTGATGAACATTCTGCTGCAAATTTTGGACGAGGGCCGCATCACCGACGCCCACGGCCGGTCCGTGAGCTTTGAGAACACGGTGATCGTCATGACCTCCAATGCGGGCAGCGACCGGAGGGAGGGGGCCCTGGGCTTTGCCAAGTCCGCCGGGGACCTGAGCCGGGAAAAGGTGATGAAGGCCCTGACCGAGTTCCTGCGGCCGGAGTTTTTAAGCCGCATCGATGAGGTGGTGGTGTTCCGTCCTCTGGACGGGGCGGACTACCAGGCCATTGCCCAGCTGATGCTGGACGAATATGTGGGCTCTTTGCAAGAAAAGGGCATTGGCTTCCGCTACACCAACGAGGCCTGCGCCCTGCTGGCGGAGAAGTCCCTGGGGGGCAAATCCGGGGCCCGGGACCTGCGCAACAACATCCGCCGGGAGGTGGAGGACCGCATCGCCAGCCTGCTGGTGGAGCGGGGCGAGGGGGCCGTGTCCGGCGTGGCCCTGACGGTTCTGGACGGAGCGCTGGCGTTGGAGGCGATTTGACATGGAACTGCGCAAAGCCGCGGCCAGGGACGTGGAAGCCATGGCCGCGCTGTACGATGAGGCCCGGACGGCCCTGAAAGCCGCCGGGGTGGACCAGTGGCAGGACGGCTACCCGGACGCCTCCGCTGCCGCCCAGGACGTGGCGGCGGGTACGGCCTATGTGCTGGAGGAGGCCGGACTGGTGGTGGGTACCGCCTGCCTGGCCTTTGGCGAGGAGCCCACCTACCGGGCCATAGAGCGGGGGGCCTGGCAGGGCTGGGGAGAGTACGGCTACCTGCACCGGGTGGCGGTCTCGAACCAGATCAAGGGCCGGGGCGCGGCCGGGCTGTTTTTCCAGGAGCTGAAGCGCCAGGCGGAGCGGCGGGGCGTTTCCGTCCTGCGGGGCGACACCCACCGGGACAACCGGCCCATGCGGCGGGCCATGGAAAAGAACGGCTTTTCCTACCGGGGAATCATCCACCTGGAGGACGGGGCGGAGCGGCTGGCCTTTGAATGGCTGGCCCTGTCCGGTTCATAAGCGTGGGGGCATTTAAAGGGCGCGGTTTTTTGAAGTCATACGGAGTGGCCTCCGGCGGGGAGGGGGCTTTGCCCCCTCCACCCCCACCACTTTTGAAAAAGTGGACAAAACTTTTACTGTCGCGCTTAAGAAACAGGTGTAAACCCCTATTGATATGGGTTCTCATACACATAATAAGCACAGGAGGGAACAAAATGAAACACAAAAAGTTTTACACGGGCTTTCTCAGCGGCTTCCTCTGCTGCCTGCTGGCTGCGGGGATCGGGGTCCAGGTTTTGGGGGCCAACCGCAAAATTACCATCAACGACAGCATCAAGGTGGAGTTTAACGGCAAGGCCTTCACGCCCAAGGACGTGAACGGCCGGGCGGTGCCGGTCTTCTCCTATGAGGGCACCACCTACGCGCCCATTCGGGCCCTGTGCGAGGCGGCGGGCATGCAGGTGGACTATGACGCCGCCACCCGCACCGCCAAGGTGACGGCGGAAGCCGCGCCCGCCCCGGACCCTTCGTTTGAGCCCCAGCCCACGGACCCGGGCCCGCTGGTGGACGCCCCCTGGGGCGGCGCGATGATTCCCGAGGACCAGGCCGTCCAGAATGCCAGGCAATACGCCATGAAGCAGGGAGCCCAGGGGGAGCTGTCCCTGGCCACGGTGGAGCTGGACGTGGAGGACCGGGAATACGAGGTAGAGTTCCTCTGCGGCGGCAAAAAGTACGAGGTCCATGTGGACGCCCTGGGCGGCATCAACGGCTTCAGCGTGAGCAACGTATACCAGCCCGGCTCCACTCCCGCGCCGGGCCAGGCCCTTACCTTGGAGGGCGCCAAGGAGATCGCCCTGGACCACGCGGGGCTGACTGCGGCGGAGGTGACCTTTACCAAGGCCCAGCTGGACCGGAAGGAAAACGAGTACGAGATCGAGTTCGTCTATGGAAACATCGCCTATGAGTACGATGTGGATGTAACCACGGGGGCCATCCGGTCCTATTCCCACGACCAGCTGGGGCCCCAGGACACCCCGGCCCCGGGGACTGGCATAACGGCGGCCCAGGCCAAGGAGACCGCTTTAGGCAGGGCGCCCAGCGGCAGCGTGGTGGTCAAGTGCGAACTGGACCGGGACGATGGGCGGCCGGTTTATGAAATCGAGCTGCGCAACGGCTGGGCGGAGTATGAATGCGGGATCGACGCCCAAACCGGCCAGGTGCTCAAGTGGGAGCAGGAGGACTGACAAGGGCGCACCTTTTGAAGCGATTCGGATACTAGAAATGAAAAAGCGTGGAGCCCGGGGGACTGTCCCTCCGGGCTCCACGCTTTGTCTTGGGGCGGCGTTTTCAGCACTCCTCAATGCGCAGCAGCCGGTTGTATTTGGCCACCCGCTCGGTGCGGCAGGGGGCCCCGGTCTTGATCTGCCCCGCGTTCACCGCCACGGCCAGGTCGGCGATGAAGGTGTCCTCCGTCTCCCCGGACCGGTGGGAGATGATGGTGTTGTACCCGCTGCGCCGGGCCAGGTCGATGGCCTGCAGGGTCTCGGTCAGGGTGCCGATCTGGTTGGGCTTGATCAAAATGGCGTTGCCCGCCCCCAGGCCGACGCCCTGCTGCAGGCGCTCCAGGTTGGTGACGAACAGGTCGTCCCCCACCAGCTGCACCCGGTGGCCGATGCGGGCGGTGAGCTCGGTCCAGCCCTTCCAGTCCTCCTCGCCCAAAGGGTCCTCAATGGAGATGATGGGGTATTTGCCGATGAGCCCCTCCCAATACTCCATCAGGTCCTCCGGGTCCAGGTTTTTGCCCCGCTTGGGCAGGTGGTAGCCCCCCTCCACGGCCCACTCGCTGCCTGCCGCGTCCAGGGCCAGGTGCACCCGGCCCCCGTACCCGGCCTTGTCAACGGCGGCCAAAATCTCCTCGATGGCCTCCTCGTCGGAGCTCAGGTCCGGGGCGAAGCCGCCCTCGTCCCCCACGCCGGTGGAGAGGCCCTTGGCTTTCAGCTGGGCCCCCAGGGCGTGGTAGATCTCGCTGCACCAGCGCAGCCCCTCCCGGAAATTCTCCGCCCCGGTGGGCACGATCATGAATTCCTGGATGTCGATGTTGTTGCTGGCGTGGGCCCCGCCGTTGAGGATGTTCATCATGGGCGTGGGCAGCTTGTAGGCGGCGGCTCCCCCCAAAAAGCGGTAGAGGGGCATGCGGTAGTGGGCGGCGATGGCCCGGGCGCAGGCCAGGGACACCGCCAGGGTGGCGTTGGCCCCCAGATGGGCCTTGTTGGGGGTGCCGTCCAGCTTTTTCAGCACGCCGTCCACCTCCCGCACGGTGAGGCAGTGGAGCTTTTCCAGGGCGGGGGAGATGATCTCGTTCACATTGCGCACCGCCTTGAGCACGCCCTTGCCGCCATAGCGGCGGTCGTCCCCGTCCCGCAGCTCCACGGCCTCGAACTTGCCGGTAGAGGCCCCGGAGGGGGCGGCGGCGGTGCCCATGGTGCCGTCGGTCAGCTGCACCGTGGCGCTTACTGTGGGGTTGCCCCGGGAGTCCAGAATCTCGCAGCCGTAAACCTTTTGTATTTTGACCATATCTGTCACCAGACCTTTCCAATATTTTTCCACATTCTCAGTATTCCGCATTGCGGGCCAGTTTAATCTATGCTATACTAGTTTTGTGGAAGCGTTTTTTGGGGGAGTGTCCAAAGGGCGCGGCTTTTGAAGTTTTACGGAGTGGCCTCCTGCGGCTTAAGAACCTTTCTGAAGAAAGGTTCTTAAGAATCTCCAAAGACTTTTACACGCTTATTGTTGGTGCGAGGCGCGTGCTGAGCGCTCGGTTCGGGGCGGGGAGCGGCACATTGGGAAGCTTTCCCTCCGGCGCAAAGGGCGCGGTTTTTGAAGTTTTACGGAGTGGAGTCTCCGCTGCCGCGTCGGTCGGGTCAGAACGATTGCCACTGGCAATCTTCCCCCTCCGGCGGCCAAGTTCATCAAAAATGAACTAGCGGGACTTGCGACATTCGCTGCGCGAAGTCCCCTAAGAACCCACGAGTTATCCTTTGGATAACTCGTCCACCTCTTGAAAAGGGCGCTGGTCGCCGGCTACTTGGCAAAGCCAAGTAGAGCGACCGTTTAGCGCCGACCGAGCCGGGAGGGACGAAACTTTTAGAATCTGTATTCACAGCCGAAAAACGATTACTCTGACCGTTAAAATTAGGCAATATACGCGGTCCAGGAGCTTACAACGTTCGCTTCGCGAAGTTGGCACTTGGCAGGGTGTGGGGTGACTTGGCGGAGCCAACGTCATGAGCCCCACGGTCTTGTGTAGGCGGCCCCCTGCGCCAGAGGCCAACCCATCCTTTCAAAAGCATCTTGATTTTCAGGAGGTCTGCCATGCCCACACGGATTGTTCCCTTGCCCAGCAGCGGGGCCCGGGCCTACCTGCTGCGGGGAGAGGCCTCCAGCGTTTTGGTGGATACCGGCACCGAAAAGCTGGGGGAGCATACCTTAGCCGCCTGCCACCACATGGCCGTCAAGCTGATTCTGCTGACCCACGGCCACTTTGACCACTGCCAGAACGCGGCCTATTTCGCCCGGGAGCTCCGCTGCCCCGTGGCCGTCAGCCGGGAGGACGCGGAGCTGCTGTCCGAGGCCCGGCGGCCCGTGCGGGGAGAGGGCTTCCGGGACGGGGCCTTTGCCTGGCTCTCCAACCGGAGCATCCGCGGTACGCCCATACCGCCGGTGGAGCCCTCGGTTTTTCTGGAGGAGGGCATGTCCCTGGCGCCCTATGGAATCGAGGGCAGGGTGGTGGCGCTGCCGGGACATACGGCGGGCTCGGTGGGGGTCTTTCTGGACTCCCGGGACCTGTTGGCCGGGGACGCCATGTTCTGCCTGCCGGGGCTGGGCCCGCCCTGGTGCTATGAGGATAAGAAACAGATGGAAAAGAGTTTAGAGAGAATCAAAGCGCTGCGGCCCCGGCAGATTTACACCGGGCACGCCCTGCGTTAATTTTTAAAAAGAGAGGTAATTGTTATGAACCTGCGACACTGTACGCCAGAAAGCGTGGGCGTCCCCTCCGGGGCCATTGTGGACATGCTGGACGAGCTCTACCGCTGCGGCATTGAGATGCACGGCTTTATGCTGCTGCGCCACGGCCAGGTCTGCGCCCAGGGCTCTTGGGCCCCCTACAACCCGGAGACCCCCCACATCATGTTCTCCTTTAGCAAAAGCCTGACCTCCACGGCCATCGGCTTCGCGGTACAGGAGGGCATCGTGAGCCTGGACGAACGGCTCATCGACATCTTCCCGGAGCAGTCTCCGGAGAACCCCAGCGAGAACCTGCAGAAATGCCAGGTCCGCCATGTGCTGATGATGGGCTGCGGCCACGAGACGGAGATTGAGTGGGCCAGCGGCGGCAGCGCGGATTGGGTTACAACCTTCCTGCATCACCCCTTTGTGTATGAGCCCGGAACCCACTTTATGTACAACACCGCCGGTACCAATCTCCTGAGCGCCGTCATCGCCAAAAAGACCGGCCAGAAGCTGACGGAGTTCCTAAAGCCCCGGCTCTTCCAGCCCCTGGGCATGGACGACGTCAAGTGCCAGGCCATGCCGGACGGCACGGAGATGGGCGGCGCGGGCATGTACCTAAAAATCGAGGACATGGCCCGGTTTGTGCAGTTTGTGGCCAACAAGGGCAGCTGGGAGGGAAAACAGCTGCTGAACCCGGAGTGGTTCGACCTGGCTGCCTCCAAGCAGATCGACAACGCGGGGGCCGGCTGGGGCGGCGACCCGGATTGGCAGGCGGGCTACGGCTTCCAGTTCTGGCGCTGCGCCCCGGAGGGCGTGTTCCGTGGGGACGGCGCTTACGGCCAATACGGCATTGTAATGACCAGGCAGGACGCGGTGCTGGTGATCCACTCGGCCTCCATGCGGCTGCAGGCGGTGCTCACCTCTGTGTGGGAGAAGCTGCTGCCCTTTATGGCCGAAGGCCCCCTGCCCGAGGACCGGCAGGCCCAGCACCGGCTGGAAAAGCGGCTGGAGCGCCTGGAGCTGTGCCCCATGCTTCCCATGCGCAACCCGGGGGCCGAGGCCTCCCTGGACGGCGCGGTCTATCACCCCGAGGCCGAACTGCCCGGCATAGAGGACCTGGTAGGGGGCGCGGGCAGCTTCCAGCCCCAGGGCGGAAAGCTGGAGGCGCTGGAATTCCGCTTCCAAGGGGACCAGGCCAAGCTGGTCTGCCGGCAGAACGGGGAGAGCGTGGACATCGACCTGGGCCTGTGCGGGCACTTTGCAACCAGCCTGGTAAACGGCGTGCCCTATGGCGCCAATGCGGCCTGGCGGCGGGCGGACCTGTTGGAGGTGGAGCTGCGCAACAGCCGCATGGCCACGGGCAAGCGCTTCCGGTTCCACTTTGCGGGCGGCCGGCTGGAGGTGGAGGCGGAGTCCACCATTCCCGAGCCCTGGGGCCTGGGCGAGCTGGACAAGCCCCGGATGGCCTTCCGCCTGGATGAGGGCGAAGTGCACACCAAGACCAAAATGTACTGGGAAGGGAACAAGTAAAAAAATAAGGGGGCTTCCCGTTGGGGGGAGCCTCCTGTTTGTTTTTTCTGTAGTGGGAATGGCCTCCGGCGGCTTAAGAAACTTTTTTGTAAAAAAGTTTCTTAAGAATTTTCAAAAAACTTTACCGCGCCGGTGGGATTTTTCTTGCTTGCGGTTCTGGCGAAGATTTCTGACACAGGAAGTGGACGCTTTCGATATTCGTTTTACGAAATTGGGCAAAAAGCCGATGTTTCGATTTTTCAAATGAGCCCTAGGTTTTTAGTAATTCTCCGGCTTTACTTGGAAGTAGCTCTGGGGGTGGGCGCAGACGGGGCAGACCTCCGGGGCCTTTTTGCCCACGCAGATGTGCCCGCAGTTGATGCACTGCCACACCGCGTCCCCGTCTTTGGAGAAGACCAGGCCCTCTTCCAGGTTCTTGACCAGCTTGCGGTAGCGCTCCTCGTGCTCCTTCTCGATCTTGGCGACCCCTTCAAACAGGGCGGCGATCTGGTCGAAGCCCTCTTCCTTGGCGGTTTTGGCAAAGCCCGCGTACATGTCGGTCCACTCGTAGTTCTCCCCATCGGCGGCGGCCTTCAGGTTGGAGAGGGTGTCGCCGATGCCGCCGTTGAGGATTTTGAACCACATCTTGGCGTGCTCCTTCTCGTTGGCGGCGGTCTCCTCAAAGATCTGGGCGATCTGCACATAGCCGTCCTTGCGGGCCTTGGAGGCGAAATAGGTGTACTTGTTCCGGGCCTGGCTCTCCCCGGCAAAGGCGGTGAGCAGGTTGGCCTCGGTCTTGCTTCCTTTCAGCTCTGGCATGGTAGGTCCTCCTTTTGGAATAGTCTGGTCCTAGTATCTCCTATTTTTAGGGAAAAGTCAAGGCAGAGGGAGGTATTTTCTGGAAAGCGCCATAAAGTTTCCTAAGTACCTCGCAGCCATGGAAAAAGGGGACGGCGTTCCCTGCCAAAGCATGGGTTTTTTACCAACGCACGGATCGGGAGCTTTTTTAATCGTGCCCAAAGCTCCTTGTCTTGCCGGGGGAAACGGTGTATAATGATTGTCAAACCACGCGAGGAGGCGTCAGCCATGCCCATCATCCGCAATTCCGCCAAGGCCCTGCTGCTCCACCAGGGGAAGCTGCTGCTTAATTCCCATCTGGACAGCTCCGGGGCCGTCTACTACGACCTGCCCGGCGGCGGGCAGAACCCCTTTGAGACCATGGAGGAGGCCCTGGTCCGGGAGGTTCGGGAAGAGACCGGCCTGACCGTGCGGCCTCTGCGATTTCTGGCCCTGGCCGAGGAAATTTTCACCAACCCGCAGATGCGCCGGCGTTACCCCCAATATTGCCATCGGGTGATGCACATCTTTTTGGCCGAGCTGGTCCCCGGCGCGCCCCAGGCCCAAGCGGAGCCAGATTTTCAACAAACCGGCTCCGTCTGGGTCACGCCGGAAGAAGCCGGGACCCTGCCCCTGGTGCCCATCCAGCTGCGGGGCCGGTTGGAGGAGGTGCTGGCCTCCCCATCCCCCGTCTATCTAGGCTCCGTCCTGCGGGACGAACTCTGCATGTAACCGCCCGTCTAGCGCACCTAGCGGTGGGCACACGCGCGTGCTGGCGTTGGGGTATCATCTGGCGGAGTCGCCCGCGAATGGGCTGGGTGATAAACTTGCAAGCGGTAAGCCCCAAACCGAGCCACCTGGCGGTGGGCACACGCGCGTGCTGGTGTTGGGGTATCATCTGGCGGAGTCGCCCGCGAATGGGCTGGGTGATAAACTTGCAAGCGGTAAGCCCCAAACCGAGCCACCTGGCGGTGGGCACACGCGCGTGCTGGCGTTGGGGTATCATCTGGCGGAGTCGCCCGCGAATGGGCTGGGTGATAAACTTGCAAGCGGTAAGCCCCAAACCGAGCCACCTGGCGGTGGGCACACGCGCGTGCTGG
>CAOKRG010000027.1 GCA_948471095.1 uncultured Oscillospiraceae bacterium | reverse complement strand
GCAACCTTGGTAATAAGGGGTTTTCCGATTTGTCCTTATTATACCGTAAGGGCATACCTTCGCCACCCTGATGAAGCGGGTAGAGGCCCCGGACAAGGATAAGCTGGAGCTTATGGGCCACACAAGCACCGAAATGCTGCGCCACTACCAGGACGTTAATTACGAAGACCTGCGCCGGATCACAGACGCCCTGTAGGGCCCAAAACGAGGGAGAATTCATTAGTAATAGATTAGTAATAGGAGAAATTTTCGCGCCGTTTTGCAAACCATAGGAAAAAACAAAAGCCGCAGAATCCTTAGATTCTACGGCTTTTCGTGGTCGAAGTGCGGAGACTCGAACTCCGTGCCTCTTGGTCCCAAACCAAGCGCTCTACCGGGTGAGCTACACCTCGCCGCGCCTTCTATTATACTGGAAAAGCACGTGGGTGTCAACTGATTTTTTGCAGGGGGGGAGCGGCGCTGACGAAGGGAGGCTGGCCGGTGAGCCGGTAAAGGTTTTGTCCGCTTCTTGAAAAAGTGGACAAAACTATCGCTGTTGCACCCAGCGAGCTTTTCTCTTGTTAAAACGCGCGTTTTGGGCACTCCCCTGCGGCTGGCATGCAAATCAATTTTCGAACGGCCGCAGAAACTCCGCGTAAGTACAAAGCCAACTGAAATGCAGAAAGCTACAACGATTGCGCGGTCCGGGCGCTTACAACGTTCGCTTCGCGAGGTTGGCCCCTGGCGGGTCCTTAGGGGACTTCGCGCAGCGAATGCCGTAAGTCCCGCAAGTTCATTTTTGATGAACTTGGCCGCCGGAGGCCCCCTCATACTTCCACAATACCGGGACCCCCACAGGCCGCCCCAAATAAAATTCCGGGCCCAGCCGAAGCCGGACCCGGAACTCCTATCACGAGAAAACGATTTTAGAACTGATTGCCCCGCTTCACATAGCTGGTGTGGAGGATCTCGTGGGCCTTGTGGCTGCCGGACTCGCCCAGGAACTCCTCGTAGCACTTCTTCACCACGGGGTTGTCATGGGACTTGCGCAGGGGCATGGCCTTGTCCTGGTCGTACAGGGCCTTGGCGCGCAGGGTCTTAATGTCGTTGTATGCCCAGTCGTTGGCGCTGCGGACCGGCTGGCCGCCGCCGTTGACGCAGCCGCCGGGGCAGCACATGATCTCAATGAACTGGTAGTCCGCCTCGCCGGCCCGGACCTTCTTGAGAATCTTGTCGGCGTTGGAGAGGCCGCTGGCCACGGCTACCTTCACGTCCATGCCGGCCACGTTGTACACGGCCTCCTTAATGCCCTCGGTGCCGCGAATCTCGTTGTACTCGATGGATTCCTGGCTCTCGCCGGTGAGCACGTCCGCGGCGGTGCGCAGGGCGGCCTCCATTACGCCGCCGGTAGCGCCGAAGATCACCGCCGCGCCGGTGGAAACGCCCATGGCGTCGTCGAACTTTTCATCGGGCAGGGCGTTGAAGTTCAGCTGGGCCTTCTTGATGAGCCTTGCCAGCTCCCGGGTGGTGATGCTGATGTCCACGTCCGGCAGGCCGGCGGCAGCCTCGTCGTCCCGCTTGATCTCGAACTTCTTGGCCGTGCAGGGCATGACGGACACGGAGACGATCTTTTGGGGGTCGATGCCCTCCTTCTCCGCGTACCAGGTCTTAATGAGGGCGCCCGCCATGTTCTGGGGGGACTTGCAGCTGGACAGATGATCCAGCAGGTCCGGGTAGTAGTGCTCGCAGAACTTGATCCAGCCGGGGGAGCAGGAGGTGATCATGGGCAGCACGCCGCCGTTCTTCACCCGGTCGATGAACTCGTGGGCCTCCTCCATGATGGTCATGTCCGCGCCGAAATCGGTGTCGAACACCTTGTCAAAGCCCAGGCGGCGCAGGGCGGCGGCCATCTTGCCCTCCACATTGGTGCCGATGGGCAGGCCGAACTCCTCGCCCAGAGCCGCGCGCACGGCGGGGGCGGTCTGGACAATCACGATCTTCTCGGGGTCGTTGATGGCGTCGATGACCTCCTGGGTGTTGTCCTTCTCGGTCAGCGCGCCGGTGGGGCAGCTGACGATGCACTGGCCGCAGGCCACGCAGGACACATTATCCAGGGTGTTCTCAAAGGCGCAGCCGATCTCGGTGTCAAAGCCCCGGTTGTTTGCGCCGATGACCGCCACATGCTGGTTCTGGCAGGCGGCCACGCAGCGGCGGCACAGCACGCACTTGGCGTTGTTGCGCTCCAGATAGCTGGTGGAGAGGTCCTTGCTGCCCGCGGGCGTCACGCCCTCGAAGCGGCTGTCCTCTTCAATGCCCATGTCGGCGCACAGCTTTTGCAGCTCGCAGTTGCCGCTGCGCTCGCAGGTCAGGCACTTGCGCTCGTGCACGGAGAGCAGCAGTTCCAGGGTCATCTTCCGGGACTCCTGGACTCTGGGGGAGTTGGTGAGCACCTCCATGCCCTCGTTGACCGGGTACACGCAGGCGGCGCACAGGGAGCGGGCCCCCTTGACCTCTACCATGCACATGCGGCACGCGCCGATCTGGTTGATGTCTTTCAGATAGCACAGGGTGGGGATATCGATGCCGGCAAACCGGGCGGCCTCCAGAATGGTGGCGTCCTTGGGCACCTGATAGTCCACGCCGTTGATTTTAACGTTGACCATATCCATAGACTTATAATCAATCCTTTCCGGGTTACTCTCGGGTCTTGGCTTAAGGGTTGGGAAAACTCTGCGGGGTACGGGTATTCTGGCCTCCGGCGGCTTAAGAAACTTTCTGAAGAAAGTTTCTTAAGAATTTTCAAAGACTTTTACCCCGTTACGCGAAGGGTGGGGCGCGGGCAAGCGCTCGGTTTGAGGGCTTTGCGCGCCATGGTTCGTCTAAGGAAGTTTCTTAAGAACCTTCAAAGACTTTTACCCCGTTGCGCGAAGGGTGGGGCGCGGGCTAGTGCTCATTTTGAGGGCTTGCCCCATAGTTTATTAGGGCGTTGCCTCTAAGCCGGCATTCTTAGCTTTCGCCCGCGCGCCCGGGCCATTCCGCTTTCCCCGCTTTATTTTTTCACAACGGCGTTGAACTTGCACTTCTCCATGCACACGCCGCACTTGATGCACTTCTCGGTGTCGATCACATGGGCTTCCTTCACCTTGCCGGAGATGGCCCCCACCGGGCAGTTGCGGGCGCAGAGGGTGCAGCCCTTGCACTTGTCGGCCTCGATATGGAAGTTGGTCAGCGCCTTGCAGGCTCCGGCCGGGCAGCGGTGCTCGGTCACATGGGCCTCGTACTCGTCGCGGTAATATTTCAGGGTGGAGAGCACCGGGTTGGGGGCCGTCTGGCCCAGGCCGCACAGGGAGTTCTCCTTGATGTAGTAGCACAGCTCCTCCAGCTTGTCAATGTCCTCCAGGGTGCCGTTGCCCTTGGTGATCTTGTCCAAGATCTCCAGCAGGCGCTTGGTGCCTACCCGGCAGGGGGTGCACTTGCCGCAGCTCTCGTCCACGGTGAACTCCAGGAAGAACTTGGCGATATCCACCATGCAGGTGGTCTCGTCCATCACGATCAGTCCGCCGGAGCCCATCATGGAGCCGATGGCGATCAGGTTGTCATAGTCGATAGGGGTGTCGATGAGGCTGGCCGGGATGCAGCCGCCAGAGGGGCCGCCGGTCTGGGCCGCCTTAAAGGTGTGGCCGTCCGGCACGCCGCCGCCGATGTCCTCAACAACCTCGCGCAGGGTGGTGCCCATGGGAACCTCCACCAGGCCCGTGTTGGTGATCTTGCCGCCCAAAGCGAAGACCTTGGTGCCGGGGGACTTCTCGGTGCCGATGGAGCGGAACCAGTCCGCGCCCTTTAAGATGATCTGGGGGATGTTGGCGTAGGTCTCCACGTTATTGAGCACCGTGGGCTTGCCGAACAGGCCCTTGAGCGCCGGGAAGGGAGGACGAACCCTAGGCTCGCCGCGCTTGCCCTCGATGGAGGTCATCAGCGCGGTCTCCTCGCCGCACACGAAAGCGCCCGCGCCCAGACGGATGTCGATGTCAAAGTCAAAGCCGGAATCGAAGATGTTCTTGCCCAGCAGGCCGTATTCCCGGGCCTGGTTGATGGCGATCTGCAGGCGCTTCACGGCGATGGGGTACTCGGCCCGGATGTAGATATAGCCCTGGGACGCGCCGATGGCGTAGCCCGCGATGGCCATGGCCTCCAGCACGCTGTGGGGGTCGCCCTCCAGCACGGAGCGGTCCATGAACGCGCCCGGGTCGCCCTCGTCGGCGTTGCAGCAGGCGTACTTCTGGTCCGCCTGGTTGGCGGCGGCGAATTTCCACTTAAGGCCAGTGGGGAAGCCCGCGCCGCCGCGGCCGCGCAGGCCGGAGTCCAGCATGGTCTGAATGACCTGCTGGGGGGTCATCTCGGTCAGCACCTTGCCGAGAGCGGCGTAGCCGTCCTGGGCGATGTACTCGTCGATGAGCTCCGGGTTGATCACGCCGCAGTTGCGCAGGGCGATGCGCATCTGCTTGGCATAGAACTTGGTCTCGTTCAGGCTCTTGGTGGTGTTCTCGTCCACCACGGTCTCCTGGTACAGCAGGCGGGTGACGATGCGGCCCTTCAAGAGGTGCTCGGAGACGATCTCCGGCACGTCCTCGGGGGTGACGCGGCTGTAGAACGCGCCCTCGGGATAGACCACCATGATGGGGCCCAAAGCGCACAGGCCGAAGCAGCCGGTGCGGATGACGTTGACTTCCTTATCCAGGCCCTGGGCCTTGATCTCCTCGTTGAGCTTCTCGATGATCTGCTCGCTGTTGGAGGAGGTGCAGCCGGTGCCGCCGCAGACAAGTACGTTGGAACGGAACATAGGTTATACCTCCAATTCTTATTTCGCGCCAATGGCGTTGGCGCCGATTGTATACTCCGTGACCACATTGCCGTTGACCAAGTGGTCGTTGACCACCCGCACGGCCTTTTCGGCGGTCATCTTCACATAGGTGACCTTCTCCTTGCCGGGGGTGACCACCTCCACCACGGGCTCGTACTGGCAGATGCCGATGCAGCCGGTCTGGGTGACCATGGTGTCCTTAAGGCCCCGCTTGGCCACTTCCTCCACAAAGGCGTTGAGGACCGGACGGGCCCCGGCGGCGATGCCGCAGGTGGCCATGCCCACCATCACGCGGGTCTCGGCCCCGGCGTTCTCCCGAATGTTGACGGAAGCCCGGGCCTTGTCGCGAATGGCCTGGAGTTCTGCTAAAGATTTCATATAAGTTCTGCTCCTCTCTTAAGGTCGTGAGACGCTGTCTCACACTCTGGTTAAGAAACTTTTTGAAAAAAGTTTCTTAACAATCTTCAAAAACTTTCACTGTTTGCTTTTATGGGCCGGATTGGTGGGGGGAAGCTGGGTGGTCCACCGCTAGAAACCTGTACTCGCAGCTGGTCATGGTAGGAAGAATTCGCGGTCCAGGTGCGTTAGGCACCTGGCGGATTCTTAAGGCAGAGCCTTAAGCCGCCGGAGGCCATACCGTCCTTAAATGGGCCGTAGGCCCTTATCGGGACGTAGTCCCGACCCCGGAATTTCTCTTGCTAAAATGTATGAATGCAGGTTCTTAGCTTGGCTCTCCATCTAGGAGCTCGCGGGTGTTTTCTTCCAGGTATTCCTTTACCCACTGGGTTACGTCCGGCATGTTTAGGGGCACGTCCTCTCCCAGCACCTGCCGCAGCTCCCGGGTGTCCAGGCTGAATTCCCTGGGCTCCCCATCGGGGGGCGTATACCGGCGGGTGTATCGGAAGTCCAGGTCCGGGTTCATCATCACCAGCATGTTGACGGTTCCGTTGATGTCCCCCAGGGGGATCATGTCCACGCTGGAGGGCTTGAACACCGCCGTGGTAACCGTGCCCTCCCCCAGCCTGGACTGGATGGAGAAGCTGCCCCCCGTCATCTCCGCCTCCATTTTAAAGAGCGGCACCCCCAGCCCCACGCTCCGGGTGGTGCGGGTGGTAAAGAAGGGGTCGGTCACGTGCTCCACCTGCTCCGGGGTCATGCCCCGGCCGTCGTCCCGGATGGAGATGGACAGGGTATCCGCATCCCGGTCTTCCTCCACCTGGATGGCGATAAGGCCCGCCCCGGCGGATATGGAGTTTTGGGCAATGTCCATTACGTTCAGAGAAAGTTCCCGCATGGCGGCGCTCCTTACTGATTATTTTTGAAAATAGACCACCATTCCACTTCGTCCTTCGCCTGCCGGATGATACCGGCGGCCTCGCTGCCGGTATCGGCCTTGGCCTCCACCAGCTGGGCCAAAAGCTCCAGAAAGACCTTGAACTGCGCGTCTGTCATGCCGTGATCCATCTCCCGTCTTCAAAGGCTTACTCCCGGTACTTATCCAAAATGCCGTCCACGTCCTCGGGGGCCAGGCGGCCGTAAACGTCCTCGTTGATCATCATAACCGGGGCCAGGCCGCAGGCGCCGATGCACCGGCAGGCCGTCAGGGAGAACAGGCCGTCCTCGGTGCACTCTTCGGGCTGGATGTGCAGCTTTTCGACAATCCGGTCCAGCACCTTGTCGGAGCCCTTTACGTAGCAGGCGGTGCCCAGGCACACGGAGATGTGGTTGCGGCCCTTGGGCGTTAGGGAGAACTGGGAATAGAAGGTGGAAACGCCGTAGACCTCCTCCAGGGGCACGTCCAGTCCGTCGGCGATCTTCTTCTGGACCTCCAGCGGCAGGTAGCCGTAGATGTCCTGGGCCTGGTGCAGGGCGGGCATAACCGCGCCGGGCTGGCCCTTGAGGCCATTTATGACTTCGTCAAGCTTTTGAGCCTGCTCGGCGGTATCATGAAACGGCAGAGAGCTGATACGTTTTTGCATAATCGACCATCTTCCTTTCTTGTCTTCGTGTCGGGTGTCTGTAGGTAATATAGCAAAGTTGGGGCCATTTTTAATTCTTTAAAAGAATTAAAACCAAAAGAACAACAATTTCCAACAAATTTTATCGATATAATTGGCAATAGTTACCGCGATATCGATATTATGGGTTTGATATGCCGTTTTGCAGGGCTGCCAGCACCGCCTTGGCGGTGCGCTCGGGCAGGGCGATGGTTTTCGCCTGGGACCCGGCCAGGGTATCTAAATAGTGGCTGTCCGAGTCCCGGACGACGCCCATGCCCCGCAGCTCCGGGTGCTGGGCCAGCAGGGCCTCCAGGTCCGCCTCCCGGGTGACCTCGGCCACGGTGTAGCCGCCCTCGGGGGGGATGCTCCCCAGGGCCGCGAGGACGCTGTAGGAGTCCCGGTCCACGTGGGCGGGAAAGGCCGTGCCCCCATATTCCTCCGCCAGCCGCTTCACATCGTCCACCGCCACAAAGGAGGACACCAGCAAAAGATCGTCCAAGGCGCCTACCAGCCGGTCCTCCGCGTCCAGAACGCGCTGCTCGCCGAAGATCTCCGGCTTGTTTTGAATGTGGGGCATAGTATCATATATGTAGCGGTCAAACTCCATAGCACCCTCCAGGGTCTCGAACAGGCAGACCACATGGGCCTCCTCGGCGGTGCACAGCTCCATGCCCGGCAGGGCCAGAATACCGGCCTCCTCCGCCACGGCCAGCACGGCGGGGGCGTTTTTGCAGGAGTTGTGGTCCGTAATGGCGATAATGTCCAGGCCCATGACGGCGGCCATGCCCACCAGGTTGTTGGGGGTCATGTCGTTGTCCCCGCAGGGGGAGAGGCAGGAGTGGATGTGAAAGTCGTAAAAATACTCCTTCATACGTTAAATGTCCGCCAGCTGCTCCGCCAGGCCGCTGATCTGTTCATAGACGCTGACGGCGGTCTGGTAGAGGTTGGGGGAGCAGCCATAGACGGGGATGCCCTGCATGCCGGCCCGCTTTTTGGCGTCCGGGTCCAGGGCGGAGTCCTCGCACAGGACGATGCCGGACACGTCGGCCAAAGCGGCCACGGCGATGGCGTTCAGGTTGCCCATTACGGTGAGCCACACATTGCCGGACTGGGCCCGGCCCATCACCCAGCTGAGCAGGTCGCCGATGTAGCAGCCGTCCACTTCGTTTTCCTGGCCGTCCTCTCCGGCCAGCAGCTTCCAGCCGCAGGCCTGGGCCAGATCGTTGATGGTCATAAGTCTTCCTCTCCTTTGCGTGTAATTATGGTTCGTTCTTTTCTTCACAGGGGTGCCAGCCCAAGCCGTTTTCCAGCTCGGAGAGGGTGCTGGCCACCTTCTGCATCTGCTTGCGGTAAATGAAGACGCAGTCCGTTTTTTTGCACGCGCCCTTCACCACGTCCTCCGCGAAGGCCCGGCAGGTGGGGGCCCCGCAGGCCCCGCAGTCCAGCCCCGGCAGCTCCTCTTCCAGCCCCTCGATCTCCACCATCATCCGCATGGCCTCGGAGAGGTCGCTGGAAAGGGTCATCACGTTGGAGAATTCCAGCTCCCCGTCCCACTCCATTTTGCCGGGCACCGGGCCTCCGGCCAGGTGGTTCTGGCTGACGGGCAGGTACTTGCGCAGCCGCTGGATGCGGGCCTTGGCCACATAGGGGTTCTCCACGCACAGCACGCCCCCCACGCAGCCCCCGGCGCAGGCGTTCAGCTCGATGAAGTCCAGGTCGCCGATGCGCTCGTCCTCCACCTCTTCCAGCACCCGGATCACGTTCTCAATGCCGTCGGCGGCTAAGTACTTTTCGTTAAGCAGCGCGGCGGACTCGCCCCCGCTGGTGGACCAGCCCACCCCGATGACGCCGGAGTTGGCGATGGGCTCCACGCTTTCCAGCCGGTCCATGGTATGGCTCAGGGTGGGGAACACCTCGCTGATGGCGATGGCCCCGTCCACATTGGACTTTTCCATGCCCAGGGGCATTTTGATGTCCGTCACCTTGGCCGGGCAGGGGGTGATGAAGAAGCAGCCGACGTCCTTCTCCCGCAGGCCGGTCTTCTCCATGGCCTCCTCCTTGGCCATCAGGGCGGCGGTCTCCATGGGGGACTTGAGGGGCAGCACATGGTCGCACAGGTCCGGAAAGCGCACCCGGATGAGCCGCACCACCGCCGGACAGGCCGAGCTGATGATGGGCCGGGGCAGGGGCAGGGAGGCCTCGGAATTGTACATCAGCTTGCGGGTGGCCTCGCTGACCAGCTCCGCCGCCCGGGAGACCTCGTACACCTGGTCGAAGCCCATCTTTTTCAGGCCCGTGAGCACATAGTCGATGTCGTCCAGGTTGTTGAACTGCCCGTACAGGGAGGGCGCGGGCAGGGCGATGCGGTACTTGAACTTTTCCAGGTCCTCCAGGTGGGTGAACTGGGCCCGCTTGGCGTGGTGGGGGCAGATGCGGATGCACTCGCCGCAGTCGATGCAGCGCTCGGTGGCGATGGAGGCCTTGCCGTTCCGGATGCGGATGGCCTCGGTGGGGCAGCGCTTCACGCAGTTGGTGCAGCCCACGCATTTATCTTCTTTTAGTATGACGGAATGGTAAAACATGGTTAGATCTTCCTCCTTCTCCGCGGGCAAGCCCGGCCGGAACCCGCGGCGGCCCGCGGAGCAGAATTTCAAAACGTTGATGGCAACAAAAGCGGCAAAAGTTTTTGAAGATTGGTAAGGAACTTTTTTCAAAAAGTTCCTTACCTAGGGTGTGGGACAAAGTCCCACGGCCTTGCCCTTACGCGGCGCAGGTATCTCTGCTTAGAGCATCGCAGCCGTTCATACGCGAAGCGTCTATAGCGCCGCCCGGACCGCGCCGCGTTCTCTAACGCCTTTCCGCGCAGCGGAAACAGTGGACCGCTTACCGTGGCCAGCCGCTATGGAAGGGGCCGGCTGTCCCGCCAAAAGGCCTGACTTCGCGGAGCGAACGTCAACTTCGCGGAGCGAACGTCAAACTTCGCAAAGCGAACGTCAACTTCGCAAGGCGAATGTTGCAAGCCCCTGGGCCGCGATGGACGCCCTACCCCTTCCTGCCGGGGACGACGGTCATCTTCACCGTGGTCCCCACCCCTACCGTGGAATCGATGGTCATCTCGTCGGTATATTTCTTCATGTTGGGCAGGCCCATGCCCGCGCCGAAGCCCAGGGCCCGCACATTGTCCGGGGCGGTGGACCAGCCCGCCTGCATGGCCTGCTCCACGTCCGGAATGCCCGGCCCCTGGTCGATGAGGGCGATGTCCACCCGGTCCGGGTCCACGTCCACCACGGCCTCGCCGCCGCCGCCGTGGATGACCAGGTTGATCTCCCCCTCGTACATGGCGATGGCCACCCGGCGGATGGCGTCCGGCTCGTAGCCCAGCTTTTTCAGCTTGTGCTTCACGTCGCCGCTGGCCTCGCCCGCCCGGGTGAAGTCGTCGCCAGGCACCTGATATTCCAAATGCAGCATACTCATTGGATATCGCAGCCTCCCCTCAGCCCGCCCTCGAACAGCAGCCCGCAGGCGGTGAACATCCGGTAGGGCGTGGAGAGCACGGTCATGTCCTTCATCTCGGCCAGGTCCAGCACCTGCTGGTTCACGGGCTTGCCCCGCACGAAGATGATGCAGTGCATGTCCATCATCTCCGCCGTGCGCACCACCTGGGGGTTCATAAGCCCGGTCAGCAGCACGGACTGGTCCTTGACAAAGGCCAGCACGTCGCTCATCATGTCGCTGCCGCAGGCGGTTTTGACCTCCTGCTCCAGGTCGCCCTCTATGAGCACCTGGCATTTCAAGATGTCTACGATGTCCTTTACTTGCATAGTGTTTCCTCCAAACTTTCAGGATTAAGGGGATGCAAAGGGAGGGCGCGGGCGCTCTGATGGGCCCCGCCTCCCGGGAGCAAAGTCTCTGCCGTTATTATAACATATATAGGGGCGCTAGTGCAAATATTTTATCGAATTCGCCGCTTTTTTCCATGCCGGCCGCTTTTCGCCTGGTTTTCCTTGCATTTGGGGGCTCCAAACGCTATAATAATGGCAGGTAAAAGCTTTATCATATTAATAGGGTAAATAAAGTTCGCCGCAAATTTTCCCCAGGGAGGTATTGTTTATGTCTCGTGTATACAATTTTTCCGCAGGCCCCTCCATGCTGCCGGAGCCGGTGCTGCAAAAGGCCGCCGCTGAAATGCTGGACTACCAGGGCAGCGGGCAGTCCGTGATGGAGATGTCCCACCGTTCCAAGGTCTATGACGGCATCATCAAGGGGGCCGAGGCGGCTCTGCGCCAGGTGATGAACATTCCGGACAACTACAAGGTGCTGTTCTTGCAGGGGGGCGCTTCCAGCCAGTTTGCCGCCGTGCCCATGAACCTGATGACCAAGTCTCATAAGGCGGACTACGTGCTCTCCGGCCAGTTTTCCACCAAGGCCTTCCAGGAGGGCTCCCGGTATGGCGACTGCAAGGCCGTGGCCTCCTCCAAGGAGGACAATTTCTCCCACATCCCGGCCATCGACCCGGCGGAGTGCCGCCCGGACGCGGACTACTTCCACATCTGCCTGAACAACACCATTTACGGCACCACCTGGCACACCCTGCCCGATACCGGCGATGTGCCCCTGGTGGCGGATATCTCCTCCTGCATTCTCAGCCGGCCCATTGACGTGACGAAGTTCGGCCTGCTGTACGCCGGGGCCCAGAAGAACGTGGCCCCCGCGGGCCTTACCATCGTCATCGTCCGGGAGGACCTGACCGGCGAGCCCCAGGAGGGCACGCCCACCATGTTCAACTATGGGGTGATGGCCAAGAACGAGTCCATGTACAACACCCCGCCCTGCTGGCCCATCTACATCTGCAAGCTGGTGCTGGAGTGGATTCGGGACGAGATTGGCGGACTGGAGGCTATGGAGGAGCGGAACGTGAAAAAGGCCCAGGAGCTCTATGACTTTTTGGACGGCTCCAAGCTCTTCAAGCCCTGCGCCCAGAAGGACAGCCGCTCCATTATGAACGTCACCTTCGTCACCGGCGACCCGGACCTGGACGCCAAGTTCGTGAAGGAGAGCACAGAGGCCGGTTTTGTCAACCTGAAGGGCCACCGGAGCGTGGGCGGCATGCGGGCCTCCATCTACAACGCCATGCCCCCGGAGGGCGTGCACAAACTGGTGGAATTCATGAAGGAATTCGAGAAAAACAATGGATAAAGCACGCCTTTCCTTCCGGGAGATGGGCCTCTTTGACGCGGAGGCGGTGCTGCCCTTCTATATCGGCTATTACAACGCCTGCGAGGACGGCCAGTGGACAGAGGATACTGCCGGGCGGCGCATCCGGCAGGTGCTGGGCATGGACGGTGGCTGGGGCCTGCTGCTGGAAGAGGACGGCGAACCGGCGGGCTTCGTCATGGGCTATTTCAAGCCCTACGATGATTTGACCTCCTTTATCCTGGAGGAAATCGTCATCGCCCGCGCCCGCCAGGGCCGGGGCCTGGGCTCCCGGCTTCTGGCCGAGGCGGAGCGGCGGGTCCAAGAGCGGGGCGCGGCGGGAGTGGAGCTGAGCTCCGTTAACGACGAGCCCCACCGGCGCTTTTATGACAGGGCCGGGTACGGGGACGCGAAGAACTTTGTGCAGAAGGTCAAGTGGTTCCCGGAGTGAGGAGCACGTTGTTAAACGGACGCGGCTCTGGGGGCGGGGGCGTTGCCCCAGCGGGGCCCCCTTGACCCCTTTATGGCCCTATTCTCTGTTACCTTGAAATTATTGAAAGGATGATACCCATGCATAAAATTCTCTGCCTCAATAAGATCAGCCCCACCGGCACCAAGCGCTTTGGGGAAAGCTACACCTTCTCCACGGAGATGAAGGACCCGGAGGGCATTCTGGTGCGCTCCGCCTCCATGCACGAACGGGAGATGGAGCCCTCGCTGCTGGCCATTGCCCGGGCCGGGGCCGGCACCAACAACATCCCGGTGGAGGACTGCGCCAAAAAGGGCGTGGTGGTCTTCAATACCCCCGGGGCCAACGCCAACGCCGTGAAGGAGCTGGCGCTGTGCGCCCTGCTGCTCTGCTCCCGGAAGATCGCCCCGGCCATGGACTGGGTGAAGACCCTCAAGGGCCAGGGCGCGGAAGTAGGCAAGCTGGTGGAAAAGGGCAAGTCCCAGTTCGCCGGGCCGGAGATCGCCGGAAAGGCCCTGGGCGTGGTGGGCCTGGGGGCCATCGGCATTCTGGTGGCCAACGCCGCCCACTCCCTGGGTATGGAGGTATACGGCTATGACCCCTTCCTCTCGGTAGACGCCGCCTGGCGGCTGTCCCGGTCCGTGCACCGGTCCCTGTCCCTGGATGAGATCTACCAGAACTGCGACTACATCACCCTGCACCTGCCGGAGACCCCGGAGACTAAGGGGATGATCAACGCCGGGACCCTGGCCAAGATGAAGGACGGCGTGCGCATCGTCAACCTGGCCCGGGGCGGGCTGGTGGACAGCGCCGCCCTGCTGGAGGCCCTGGCATCCGGCAAGGCGGCGGCCTATGCCACGGACTTCCCCGCCGACGAGATGATCGGCGCGGAGAACGTGATCGGCCTGCCCCACCTGGGGGCCTCCACCCCGGAGAGCGAGGACAACTGCGCCCAGATGGCCGTGGACCAGATGAAGGAGTACCTGGAGAACGGCAACATTATAAACTCCGTGAACCTGTCCGGCCTTGCCATGGCCCGGGAGCCCGGCACCCGCCGCATCTGCGTCATCCACCAGAACGTACCGGGAGCCATCGCCACCTTTACCTCCGTGTGCGGCCAGAAGGGCATCAACATCGAGAACATGCAGAGCAAATCCCGAGGCGGCTATGCCTACACCGTGCTGGACGTAGGCAGCGGCGATGTGGACGGCGCGGCCCAGACCCTGGAGAGCCAGGAAGCCATTATCCGGGTGCGGGTAATCGGCCAGCCCCAATAACCGGGCAAAGCGGCCCCATCAGGCTGCGGCGGGCGCAAAAGCCTCGAACCCTGGGCCGCGCCACGGATTTTCTGGCAAGGAGGCCATCCATGAAATACTATCTGGCAATCGACATCGGCGCGTCCTCGGGCCGGCACATCGTGGGCTGGCAGGAGGACGGCGCGCTGCGGACCCGCGAGGTCTACCGGTTCCCCAACGGCGCGGTGGAGGAGGGGGGCCATCTCGTCTGGGACGCCGGCCGCCTGGAGCGGGAGGTCCGGGCCGGCGTGGACGCGGCGCTGGACCGGTTCCCGCAAATCGAGAGCCTGTCCATCGACGCCTGGGGGGTGGACTATGTGCTGCTGAAGGGGAACCAGCCCATGGCCCCTTACTACGCCTACCGGGACGGGCGCACCGAAAGGGCTGTTCCCAAGGTCCATGAAATCATCCCCTTCGAGGAGCTGTACGCCCGGACCGGCATCCAGTTCCAGCCCTTCAACACCGTCTACCAGCTCTATGCCGACAAAATGGCGGGCCGCCTGGAAGAGGCCGACGGCTACCTGATGACGCCCGAGTACCTGATGTGGCGTTTGTCCGGGGGCATGGCCCACGAGTACACCCAGGCCACAACCATGGGCCTGGTCAACGCGGAAACCGGAGAGATCGACCGGGAGATCACCGCCCGGCTGGGCCTGCCGGACCGGCTGTTCGGCCCGCTGAGCCAGCCGGGGGCCCTTTTGGGCCGGTACAAGGGCATAAAGGTGGTCCTCTGCCCCACCCATGACACCGCCAGCGCGGTGGAGGGCATTCCCATGGAGGGGGATGAATTGTTTCTGTCCTCCGGCACCTGGAGCCTGCTGGGGGCGAAGCTCCCGAAAGCCGCCGCCACCCCCGAGAGCCGCTTCGCCAACTTCTCCAACGAGGGCGGCGTGGGGTACGTGCGCTATCTCAAAAACATCATGGGCATGTGGATGGTCAACAACCTGCGGGGCGAGCTCTGCCCTGGCAGGGAGTTCTCCGCCCTCGCGGCGGACGCGGAGCAGAGCGCCTATCCGGGCCTGGTGGACGTGACCGCCCAGCGCTTTATGGCCCCCCGGTCCATGAGCGGGGAGATGGGGCGGGCCCTGGAGGAGGCGGGCTTCGCCCGTCCCGAGAGCCCGGGGGATTACTTCCGCTGCGCCTACCGCTCCCTGGCCAAGCGCTACGGCGAAAGCGTACGGGAGCTGAAGGCCCTCACGGGAAATCAGTACCGCACGCTCTATATTGTGGGCGGCGGGGCGAAGAACCAATACCTAAACCGCCTGACGGAAGAGGAGACCGGCCTCAGAGTCGCGGCCCTGCCCATCGAGGCCACGGCTTTGGGCAACCTGAGAAGTCAAATCAAAGCGGCGGGGGAAAAGCTTCCGGTCCGGTGAACGGATTTCCGCCCTTCATCCGTGTTGTAGGTGAAAATCTCAACGCAAAGGATGATTGGAATGGTAATCAGTCAGGTTTTGGCCTGGGTTTCCGCGCTTCTCTGCGCGCTGGAGGTCCTGCGCTATCCGGCCCGGGCAAGCCGGGCCAAGGGGTTGAACCGGGCCTTTCACAAAATCCACATTCCCCTGGGCGTCCTGCTTCTGCTCACCGGCTGCCTGCACGGCCTCTTGGCCGGAAACCTCCCCGCCGCCGCCTTGGGGGACGCGGAGCTGGCCCCGGTCCTCTTTACCGCAAACTGGGGCACGGCCTGCTTTTTGTGTGCGGCGCTCCTTGCCGCCAGCTGCCTGCCCCGCAGGCGGCTTGGAAAACGGTGGCTGCCCCTCCACCGGGCGCTGACAGTCCTGATGATTGTCCTGCTGGCGGCGCACCTGACAGACGTGGGCATACATCTGCCGGACAGATGGGCGGGCCCGCCCGCCGGGAAGAGCCCCGCTCTCATGGAGAGCGCCGCGCCAGCTCCCGCTCCCACCCCGGAGCCCACGCCTGAACCTACCCCCACGCCCGAGCCCACCCCGGAGCCCGGGCTGCCGGACGGGGTGTATACCGGTACGGGACAGGGCCGCAACGGCCCCATAACCGTAAGCGTGACCGTAAGCGCCGGGGAGATCGCCGGCATCGAGGTGACCGGCCATGGGGAGACCCCCCGGTACTTTTCCAGCGCGAAAGGCGTGATCGATTCCATCCTGTCCGCCCAGTCCACGGAGGTGGACGCCATAACCGGGGCGACCATCTCCTCCGAAGGAATCAAGGCCGCCGTTGCGGACGCTCTGAGCCGGTAAAGCGGCGCCATCGAAGCCAAACCATAAGGAGAGACAACTATGCTAGTGGAAACCAAAGCGAGAATCGGGGTTTTCGCCATTGCCCTGGGGGCCTACCTGCCCCAGTTCCCATCGTTAGCGCCGGAGTTCGAGGGGCAGTATGAGGACTTCAAAAAGACCCTGCCCGATACGGTAGAAACGATCGACGGCGGCGTGGTCACCACCAAGGAGCAGGCCATGGAGGCTGGGGACAAGTTCCGCGCGGCGGACGTGGACCTGGTGATCTTGCAGCTTTTGACCTACGCCACAAGCTACAACATGCTCCCGGCCGTCCGGGACCTGGACGTGCCGGTGGTGCTGGTGAACCTGCAAAAGAGGAGGGCCCCCGACTACCCCAACACCGATACCGCCACGTGGCTCGGGGAGCTCTACGCCTGCGGGGCCGTGGGCGAGATGGCCGCGGACCTGGAGCGGGCGGGCAAGCGCTATGCCGCCGTCACCGGCGTGGTAGAGGGCGGAGACCCGGAAGCCCGGGCGGAGATTGAGGAATGGTGCCGGGCCGCCCAGGTGCGGCGGCGCTTCCGGGACACAAACCTGGCCCAGATCGGCCGGCCCTACCCGGGCATGATGGACCTGTATATTGACGAGACCAATCTCTACCACCGGATGTTCCTCTATACAAAGCAGTTCGACTGGGAGAAGATGTGGGCCATCGCGGACGGTATTGCCGGTGAAGCGGCCATCCGCCAGAAGGCCCAGGACATTTTGGATACCTTCGACGTCGAGGGCGGCGGGACCATCGAAAAGGTCTGGGAGATGGCCAAATATGTGGTTGCCTTTGAGCGGTGGGTCAAGGACGAGCATATCGCCCTCATTGCCTCCCACTACGACGGCTTCGCCCAGGGGCGGGCCGGGGTGCTGGACAGCATGCTGATCCCGGCCTTCTCCATGCTCATCAAGCAGGGCGTGGCCTGCGCGGTGGAGGGGGACGTGAAAGTGGCCATGGCCATGAGCATTTTAAAGACCATCGCCGGCACGGGCCAGCTCTCGGAGATGTACTCCATCGACTTCAACGAGGACCTGTGCATCATCGGCCACAGCGGCTCCGGGGACGCGGACATCTCCTATAAAAAGCCCGCCATGAAGGTGGTGGACGTGTTCCACGGCAAGACCGGCGGCGGGTACCTGACCCAGTTTTATCCCCGCCTGGGGCCGGTCACCTATCTGGCCGTCACCCAGGACCGGGACGGGCGCTTCAAGTTCGTGGCGGCCGAGGGCGTGAACGAGGACGGGCCCATTTTCAACTTTGGGGACACCAACATGCGCACCCGCTTTGCCTGCGGGGCCAGGAAATTCTGCAACCGTTGGAGCGGGGCCGGGCCCACCCACCATATGGCGGCGGCCAGCGGGCGGCACATCGAAGCCATTTTGAAAGTGGCAAAAATCTTCAACGTGCCGGTGGACGTCATCACCCGCTGAACGAGGGAGGTCAATGGGATGAAAAACATCATGGACGCGCCGTTCCTCACGGAAATGCGCAAAACGACCGCCAACATGTACCGTCTGGGCTGGGACGAGCGCAACGGCGGCAACATCAGCCGCCTGCTGGACGAGAAGGAAGCGGCGGAGTATCTGGACGTCAGCCAGGTGATCCGGGAGATCCCCATCGGCTTTGAGGCAAAGCCATTGGCTGGCAAAATCTTCCTTGTCACCGGCACGGGAAAGTATTTCAAAAACGTGCAGGACGACCCGGAAACCAACTTAGGCGTTATCAGGATCGCCCCGGACGGCCAGACCGCCCGGCTTCTGTGGGGCTATAAGGACGGGGGCCGCTTTACCAGCGAGCTGCCCGCCCACCTGATGAGCCACATGGCCCGCCTGGGCGTGGACCTGGAAAACCGGGTGGTCATGCACTGCCACCCCACCTACACCCTGGCCATGAACTTTGTCCATGAGCTGGACGAGAAAAAGTTTACCCACACCCTCTGGGAGATGTGCACCGAGTGCATTGTGGTGTTCCCGGACGGCGTGGGCGTGCTGCCCTGGATGCTCTGCGGCACCAACTCCATCGGCGAGGCCACGGCGGAGAAGATGAAGGAATTCCGGCTGGTGGTGTGGGGGATGCACGGCATTTACGGCGCGGGGAAGACCATGGACGAGACCTTTGGGCTCATCGAGACCGTGGAGAAGGCCGCGCAGATTTACATGCTTACCGCCCATCTGCCCAGAGTCAACACCATTAAGGACAGCGAGATGAAGGAGCTGGCGGAGTTCTTCGGGGTAGATTACCGGAAGGACTTTCTGGAGGCGGACGCGCCGTAGGGAAAAAGAGCGGGCCCGCGGCTTTTTCTTCCGCGTCCGAACAAACTTGATCAGCGAGCGTACAAAAAGAGCTTCGCCCAGCCTTTAAAGGGGGCGAAGCTCTTTTGTATGCTACTTAGGCCCGCTTTCGGGCTGTGTGGACGGTTCGATTTTCCCCCGCGCCCACTCCGCCGAGCGCCGCAGGCAGTCCAGCATGGGGGCCGCGCCATAGTGCTCGATGGTGTAAAGGCCCTGGTAGCCCGCCGCCTTCAGCCGGCGGAGGATCTCCTCCATCCGGATGACGCCGCCGCCCACCGGGCTGGGATACAGCACGGCCCCGTCCAGGGCGGTCAGGGAATCCCCGCCAAATTCCGGGGTAAGCCGCCGGTCCTTCAGGTGCACATGGCCGGTCCGCGCCGCCAGGACGCGGCAGGCTTCCCGCTCGTCCTGGGCGGCAAAGCGGAAATTCCCCGTGTCAAAGCAGGCCATAAGCCCGGGGCAGCGGTCCAAAAAGCGGCCCAGGCCCTCCAGGGTGGCAATGGGGGAGGCGGCATTGTCGAATTCCTCCATCACCAGCCGGATGCCCCGCCTGTCCGCCAGCCCGCCCAGGCGCTCCACGCCCACCAGCATGGCCTCCGTCTGGGCGGGGCGCCCCGCCTCGTCCCCGGCCCAGAAGCCGGGAATCACCAGGAGCGTTTTGGCCCCCAAAACTTCCGCCGCCTCCAGCACCGGCGCGGCCTGGGCCTCCACGTCCGGGTTTTGGCCGAAGTCGAAAAAGGCGGGCATGGCCGAGACCCCCAGACCCCGGCGGGCCAGCTCCCCGGCCAGGGCCCTTGGGTCCGCCTGGGCGTTGGCGTAAGAGACCTCCACCCAGGCGATCCCTAGCCGGGCCGCCTCTTCCAGGGCCTCTCCGGCGGAGACGCGCTCCTGCTTCGCGATCTCCAAGATATGGTCGTAAAAAGTGGCTAAGTTTTTCATCGCTGCCTCCTTGGGGCGCTCAGCGCAGCTCCCGCCGGCGCTTGCGCCGCTTGTATGCGATAATGGCCAGGTACGCCGCCAAAAAGCCCAGAATGATGGCAATGAGCACCGCCGACTCTCCCGGCCCGCCCATCTTTACCTCGGCCCAAAGCTGGTCTACCAGCTTGGCGGCGTCCTCGGGCAGGTTCACAAAGGCCTGGGTGCGGCTCAGGGTCTCCTCACTGGGGTAGTGCAGGGGGCTTTCCACCACCTCGGGGCTCAGGTACTCCCGGGCGGCGGTCTCCGGGGTGGAGTAGCCCACATAGTCCATATTGGCGCCGGAGATTTCCGGGTCGCAGAGGAAGTTGATGTACTCCTCCGCCTCCCGCTTATGGCTGGCTGTGATGGGAATGCAGGCGCAGTCCACAAAAAAGTTGGTGCCCTCCTCCGGCACGGCAAAGGCGATGTTGTCGCTGTTGTCCACCAGAATGGCCGCGTCCCCGGCATAGTAGGGGGCAATCCAGGCCTCGCCGTTTTCCATCTTGTCGAAAATCTGGTCCATCACATAGGCCTGCACCAGGGGCTTCTGGCCTTTTAATAGGTCCGCCGCCGCCCGCCAGTCCGCCGGGTCTGTGGTGTTCACGTCCTGGCCCAGCATGAACTGGGCGATGGCGAAGCTGTCCCGCGGGTTGTCGAACATGAGGATCTTTCCGGCGTATTGGCTGTCCCACAGGCTCTGCCAGCTGGTTACCTCCTCAATGTAGTCCGTATTGTAGAAGATTCCCACCACGCCCCAGGTGTAGGGCACGGAGTACCGGTTGCCCGGGTCGTAGTTGGGGTCCCGGAACTGGGGGTCAATGTACTGAAAATTGGGGATGTTGGCAAAGTCCAGCTCCGCCAAACGGCCCTCGTTGATGAGCCGGGAGACCATGTACTCCGAGGGGAAGATCACGTCGTAATCCGCCCCGCCCCCGGCCAGCTTGGAGTAGAGGGACTCGTTGCTGTCAAAGGTGGTGTAGTTCACCCTAATGCCCGTGCGGCGGGTGAACTCCGCGTTCACGTCCATGGAGCCGTCCGTGCCGTTGGCGATGTATTCCCCCCAGTTGTACACGTTGAGGGTCACGCCACGGTCCGGGGCGTCCTGGGCATAGGCCGCCGGGGCCGCCAAAACGAAAAACAGGGCGAGCGTGAGGAAAAGGGAAAGCTTTTTCATCTGCGCTCCTCCTTTGCCTGGCCCCTTGCCTTGGCCGTGCGCACGTTGACCACGATCAAAAGGGCCATCACCGCCGCGAACAGCACCGTGGACAGGGCGTTGATCTCCGGGCTGACCCGCTTGCGGGTCATGGAGTAGATGTAGATGGGCAGGGTCTGGGTGGTGCCGCTGGTAAAGTAGCTGATCACAAAGTCGTCGATGGAGAGGGTAAAGGCCATAATCATGCCCGTGACAACGCCGGGCATGATCTCCGGCAGCACCACCTTGAAGAAGGCCTTTGCCGGGGGGCATCCCAGGTCCTGGGCCGCCTCGAAGAGGCTCTCGTCCATCTGCCGCAGCTTTGGCAGCACCTGCAAGATCACATAGGGCAGGCAGAAGGTGATGTGGGCCGCGATGATGGAGGCCATCCCCAGGCTGCGCCCGCCGAACAGCCCCACCGCGAACACGAACAGCAGCATCATGGAGACGCCGGTGACGATCTCCGGGTTGACCATGGGGAAGTTGGTGATGTTCATCATCACCCGCTTGGGCAGGCGCTTCATGGAGTTGATGCCAATGGCCGCCATGGTACCCAGCACCGTGGAAGCCGCCGCCGCGGCCACGGCGATGATCAGGGTGTTGCGCAGGGCCTCCAGAATCAGCCGGTCCTCGAAGAGCTTCTGGTACCATTTCAGGGAGAATCCGCTCCAAACCGTGCGGCTGGCGGTCTCCGTGTCGTTGAAGGAGAACACGATGAGCACCAAAATGGGCGCGTAAAGGAACAAAAACATAAGAAAGGTGTATAGCCTTGCCGCCGCCTTTTTCACAGCATCAGCCCCCCTTCCTGGCTTGCGCCGTCCTCGTCGAACTGGTTCATAATGCCCATACAGATGAGAATGATCACCATGAGCACCAGGGAGATGGCGGAGCCCAGGTTGGGGTTGTAGGCGCTGCCCAAAAACTGCATGTCGATCAGGTCCCCAATAAGAAGGTTCCCGCCGCCCCCCAGCATTTTGGAGATGATGAAGGTGCTGACCGCGGGCACGAAGACCATGGTGACCCCGGAGATGACCCCGGGCATACTCATGGGCACCACCACCTTTAAAAAGACCTTTTTACCGTCGGCGCCCAGGTCCTGGGCGGCCTCGATGACGCTGGGGTCGATTTTGGTGAGCACCGAATACAGGGGCAGAATCATATAGGGAATGTAGTTGTAGACCATGCCCAGCACCACGGCCCCGGCGGTGTTGATCATGTGGACCCGGGGCAGGCCGATGGCGGAGAGGGCCGCGTTGATCAGCCCGTTGTCCTCCAAAAGGGTCATCCAGGCGTAGGTGCGCAGCAGGAAGTTCATCCACATGGGCAGCATCACCAGCATTACCATAACGCTTTGGCGCTTGGCCGGGAGCTTGGCGATAATGTAGGCCATCGGATAGCCCAAGATCAGGGAAACCGCCGTGGCCACCGCCCCCAGCCAGATGGAGCGCAGGAACACGTTGGAATACTGCCCCACGCTTAAAATATGCTCCAGAGTAAAGGCACCGGACTGGTCCGTAAAGGCGAACCAGGCCACCAGCAGCATGGGCAGGATAATGAATATGGTCATCCACACCGTGTAGGGGGCGGAAAGGAGCTTAGAGTTTGTCTTCATCCGCTTCGCCCTCCCCGCTTTCCATGGCCTCCTCCGTGGCGGCCCTGTCCTCCTCCATCTCGTCGGAGAAGGTGCTGTAATCGCCGAACCTGCCCGAATAGGCGGACTTCGACATGACGTGGATGTCGTCCGGGGTCAGGGAGAGGCCGATGCGGTCCCCCACGGCCCGGTAGTCCGTGGACTGTATCATCCATTTAAAGCCCGCCACGTCCACAATAATCTCATAGTGCACGCCCTTGAAGGTCACGCCCGTGACCTCGCCGGTGATGTGGGTGGAATCCGCCTGGACCACGTCGATGTCTTCCGGCCGGATGACCACGTCCACCGGGGTGTTGCGGCCAAAGCCCTTGTCCAGGCATTGGAACTTATGCCCGGCAAATTTTACGGAATAGTCCTCCAGCATCAGGCCGTCCAGAATGTTGGATTCCCCGATGAAGTCCGCCACAAAGGCGTTTTGGGGCTCGTTGTAGATATCCGTGGGGCTGCCGGTCTGCTGGATCACGCCCCCGTCCATCACCACCACCCGGTCCGACATGGAAAGGGCCTCCTCCTGGTCGTGGGTGACGAACACGAAGGTGATGCCGGTCTGCTGCTGAATCTTTTTCAGCTCCACCTGCATGTCCTTTCTAAGCTTCAGGTCCAAAGCGGAAAGGGGTTCGTCCAGCAGCAAGACCTTAGGCTCGTTGACCAGGGCCCGGGCCATGGCCACCCGCTGCTGCTGGCCGCCGGAAAGCTGGCTGACGCCCCGGTGGGCGTAGCCGGAGAGGTTCACCATGCCCAGCATCTCGTGGACGGTCTCTTTCACCTGCCGTTCGCTTTTGCCCTTAAGGCGCATGCCGAAAGCGATGTTGTCGTACACGTTTAGATGGGGAAACAGGGCGTACTTTTGAAAAATGGTGTTGACCTCCCGCTTGTGGGGGGGCAGGGCGGTGATGTTTTTCCCAGAGAAAAAGACCTCGCCCGCGTCCGGCTTAATAAAGCCGCCGATGGTGCGCAGCACGGTAGTCTTTCCGCAGCCGGAGGGCCCCAGCAGGGTGATAAACTCTCCGTCCCGGATCTCCAGGTTAAACCCGGAGAGGACCGGCTCGCCATCGTAGGACACAGCGACGTCTTTGAGGGAAATGATCGTTTGGTTCATAGGTCAGTGCATCTCCTTTGCTGCCAGCGCGGGCCGCGGGCCGCCTCTGCCGCGGAAAAGGGGCGCCCCAGAGGGCGCCGGAAGAAAAGCGGGGAGGGGCTGGCGCAAAAACGGCGTGCCGCGCTGGAAATTAGTTGCGTGTCTTTCGTTATTCACAACATAACCCAGCCCGGACTGGAACGCGCCGCTCCCAGCAAAGGATTTCAGGTCCTCCCCAATTTCAGCGCCCGCCTAGGGACAGGGGCGCTAACGGGGACAGGCCGGAGCAGCGTAAAACCGGGCCGCTTTTATGGCCGCGGACCTCCTAAAAGCGCGGCCTTTTTCAGATGCAAACGCAATGTATTAACTATACGAAAAAAAGGGGGATTTGTCAAGAAAAAAAGCGGGGCGCGCGGCGCGGCCCCGCCGCCTTTCGCCCTGGACTTTTTTGCACCGATGTGTTATAATGTCAGCAAGGCTGACATTGCGAGTTTTTGCCCTTCGCGCGAAGCGCTCGTTTTTGCTCCGCAAAAATACGGCCAAAACTCAAAGCGGATTTATGTTATAATGTCAGCAAGGCTGACATTGCGAGTTTTTGCCCTTCGCGCGAAGCGCTCGTTTTTGCTTCGCAAAAATCCGGCCAAAACTCAAAGCGGATTTATGTTATAATGTCCGCAAGGCTGACATTGCGAGTTTTTGCCCTTCGCGCGAGGCGCGGGCTTTTGCTTCCGGCGAAAGCTCCAAGCGGATTTATGTCATAACGTGCGCGAGACGCACATTGCGGATTTGTGATAGCCGGACCAAATATCTCTTAACTGGAGTGAAAACCTATGGATTTTAAACCCTTCGACCTGATACAAAACGCCCTGGCCCAGGAGCTGTCCCAGCAGGGCTTCCGGGACCCGGAGCCCTTGGAGGACCCGGCCGGCCGGGCCGTCCTCTTCGCCACGGACGAGGTGGCCTACAGCGTATTGTATGACAGCAAAAAGCAGAGCTTCGTCCTGCGTTCCACCTCTCTGGACGAAAAGGGCGAGCCCGGCCAGTGGCGGCAGCTTTCCACCTGGCTGTTCGACCTGCACACCGGCGAGAGAAGCGACGCGGAGAGCATTGTAAACGACTTTACCGAGGTGGTCCGCGGCCCCAAGCGGGTGGCCATGGTCCAGCAGCGGAAAAAGTCCGCCAAGGGCGAGGACCGCAATGTGGACCCCCTGTTTTTCATCAACCGGCTGGTCGGCGTTTTTCCCGAGCTGAAGGACGAGCTCAATGGGGAAAAGATCGTGTATGGGCAGGTGCGGTACGTAACGTTCGTCAAGTCCCATGTGGTCGGGCGCTGCGACGACCTGCTGCGCCAGTACCCGGACAGCGAGCCCGCCGCCAAGCTCTGTGCCCTGTTGGACGATATGTATAAAAACGGCGACCTGGACCTGCGTTCCATCCTCACCTACACCCTGCTCAACGGACTGAGCCAGGAGAGCTTCCAGGCCGCCCAGGAAAGGCTGGGGGAGGAGCTGAAGAAAAACGCGGGCTTCTCCCGCAAGCTGATCGGCAAGACCATTAAGCCGGAGAAGAAAAAGAAGCGCTCCGGCAAAAAGGTGGAGGCCCGGCTGCCCGGTTAGGGCGGCGTGGGAAAGCTCCAGCTGGCGGGCGGAGGGAGCGTTTCCGGCCCGCCTTTTTGGTTTACGGCGGGTAGCCGAAGCTGTGTGGTAAAAGAGAAAGCAAACTGAGCGCAACATGAAAAGTTTCGTCATTCTCGACTGCCGTCTCGGTCGGTTCGCAGCTTGTCTGCCACTGGCAGACGCTCGCCCTTTTCAAAGGTTGCAGAGCGCGAGACAGAGTCTCGCGGCCTTGCCGTAATGCGCGGCCTTTGCGCATGAAGGCCTTCTAACACTTCAAATATTACTTCTGCGCTAAACGATAGGAAAAGCAAAGTCGGGACTTATGACGTTGGCTGCGCCAAGTCCCCCTAAGAACCCTGCCAGGGGCCAACTTCGCGGAGCGAATGTCAACTTCGCGGAGCGAATGTCAACTTCGCGAAGCGAATGTTGTAAGCCCCTGGACCGCGCAATTTTTCCTACCGTTTGATAAGCTCCGCCCAAAATTCACGCTTCCCAGCGGCCCCAGGAGGCAGCGCCATGAGAATCCCCGACCATATCCGCTTTGTTTTGGACCGTCTGGAGGCCCGGGGCCGTCAGGCCTGGTGCGTGGGCGGCTGCGTCCGGGACAGCCTCTTGGGGCGCGCTCCCGCCGACTGGGACGTGGCCTCCGCCGCCCGGCCGGAGGAGGTGCTGGCGTGGTTTCCCGAGTTTTCCGCCGTAGAGGCGGGCCGCGCCTTTGGGACCGTCCGCCTGCTTCTGCCGGAGGGCCCGGTGGAGGTCACTTCCTTTCGTACGGACGGCCCCTATTCCGGACACCGCCGCCCCCAGTCCGTCCGCTATGCCGCCGCCATGGAGGAGGACCTGGCCCGCCGGGATTTTACGGTCAACGCCATGGCATGGCATCCGGCGCGGGGCCTGCGGGACCCCTTTGGGGGCCGGGCCGACTTGGAGGCGGGCGTTCTGCGCTGCGTGGGGGACCCGGTTCTCCGGTTTCAGGAGGACGCCCTGCGGATTCTGCGCCTGCTGCGCTTTGCCGCCGTGCTGGGCTTTTCCATCCACCCCGCCGCCCAGGCCGGGGCCTGCCAATGCCGGGGCCTGCTGGCCTGCCTTTCGCCGGAGCGGGTGCGGGCGGAGCTGGACCGGCTGCTCTGCGGTTCCTCCGTCCGCCTGGTTTTGGAGGAAAACGCCGCCCTGCTCTTCGCCGCCCTGCCGGAGCTGGAGCCCCTGTCCCGCTGCGCTCAGGAGTCCCCCTACCACTGCTGGGACGTTTGGGGGCACACCCTGCGGGCGGTGGAGGCCGCGCCCGCCGCCCCCTTGGACCGCTGGGCCGCGCTGCTCCACGACTGCGGCAAGCCCGGCGTAAAGGCCTACGGGCCGGACGGCCGCGCCCATTTTTACGGCCACGCCCAGGCCGGGGTGGAACTGGCCCGGGCGCTGCTGGCCCGCCTGCGTTTTTCCAATCAGGAGCGGGAGACGGTGCTGGACCTGGTGGAGCTTCACGGCCAGGTCCTGCCTTTTTCGGAAAAGCGGCTGAAAAGGCTGCTGGCCCGGCTGGGACCCCAGGGCTTTGGCCGCCTGCTGGGGCTGATGCGGGCCGATGTGCTGGCCCAAGCGCCCCATCTGGCGGCGGAGCGCCTGCCCCTCATCGACCGAGCCCGGGAGGAGGCCCAAGCCATTTTGGCCCGGGGCGACTGCCTGACCCTGGGGGGCCTGGCCCTGCGGGGCGGGGACCTGCTGGCCCTGGGCGTTCCGCCGGGGCCCCGGCTGGGGCGGACCCTGCGCCAGCTTTTGGAAGAGGTGCTGGCCGGAAAATTGGCAAACGAAAAGCCCGGGCTCATGGCCCGGGCCTTGGAGCTGCTGGAAGAAGGCCCTAACCATATGTAGGGCCCAAGCCGAAGCTGATGGACAAGGCCTGGTTCACCCGGCTCATGGAGTCGGAGTCCAGCTTGCCCATTTTTTCCCGCAGCCGGTGTTTATCCAGGGTGCGGACCTGCTCTAAGAGCACCACGGAGTCTTTAATCAGTCCGCTGCCCTGGGCGTCCACCTCGATGTGGGTGGGCAGGTTGGCCTTGTCGTGCTGGCTGGTAATGGCCGCCGCGATCACGGTGGGGCTGAACTTGTTGCCCACATCGTTTTGGATGATCAGCACCGGGCGCACGCCGCCCTGCTCGGAGCCCACCACGGGGCTCAGGTCCGCGTAATAGATGTCTCCTCTGCGCACGTTCACCTTGAAACCACTTTCCTTTCCTGCCTTTGTTTTCACCGTTATTCTAACCGGAAACAGGGAAGTTTAAACAGGAGGGGAAAAACTTCCATGCCATTCTACTCAGAAGGACAAGAATTGGTTCCAGAGAGCGCCCGTTGCCGCCCCACAAAGAACGAGGACAGAAAGCCCGCCGCTTTCCGTCCTCGTTTCGTATATATTATAGTTAACACAGTTCAAAAGAGGTAGAATACCTCTTTTGAACCAGGCGGCGTAGCCGCCCAACTTAAAAATCGGTATCTACCGATTTTTAAGTGTGTTTACTATACTCCTGCGCTAAATGATAGGAAAAGCAAAATCGGGACTATGTCCCGAAGTGGGCCTACGGCCCATTTTGTAATGTGTGGCCTCCGGCGGCTTAGGGGCTTATGACATTGGCTTCGCCAAGTCCCCCTAAGAACCCTACCAGGGGCCTAACGCCCCTGGACCGCGTATTTCTCCTATTTTTAACTGTCAGCGTAAATCGGTTTTCGGCTGTGAATACAGGTTCTAAGAGAAAGCCCCCTAAGCGCGGCATTAAAAGTTTTTGATCCAAACTTTTTTCAAAAAGTTTGGTCCAGTCCAGGGTGAAACCCTGGCCGCCGGAGGCCACTCCGTATTACTCCCAAAAACTATGTCCTTTGGAACGACTGCAAACATCCGGCTACGCGGCCCGCTTCTGCGCGGCCCGGTAGGCGTCCCGGTCCAGCACCGGGTCCAGCCCGGTGGTAAATGTAATGACCGCCCCATCGCTTTGGGCCAAAATGGTGCCGTCCTGGTCCGTGCGGTAATAGGGGACGCCCTCCTCCTTCAGCATGGCCAGGGTCTCCCGGTGGGGGTGGCCGTACCGGTTGCCCTCCCCGCAGCTGATCACCGCGTGCCCCGGCGAAACCGCCTGGAAGAAGGCCTCGCAGGTGGAGGTGCTGGACCCATGGTGGCCCATTTTCAGCACGTCGGAATCCAGGTGGTAGCCCGCCTCCAAAATGATTTCCTCGCTCTCCTGCTCCGCATCTCCGGTAAAGAGGAAGGCGGTCCCCCCATATACCAGCCGGATCACGGCGGAGTAGTTGTTGGCCCCCTCCCAGTCCGCGTCCACCTGGGGGGACATAACCTGGAACTGGGAGCCCGCCGGGCTCTCGATGGCCGAGCCCTCATGAAGCGGACTGACGGTCAGGCCCTTGGCGGAGGCCGCGTCCAGCAGCTTTTCATAGCCCACGCTGGTGGGGGTTTTGTCCTCGGGCAGCAGGGGCATGTAGAGCCCGCCGATCTCGAAGCGCTCAATGACCCGGTTCATGCAGCCCATATGGTCCGTGTGCGGGTGGGTGGCGATCAGCGCGTCGACGCGCTCCACGCCCAGGCCCTCCAGGTAGGCGGTCAGGCCGTCGGCATACTGGTACTCCCCGGTGTCGATGAGCACGTTGAAGTACCCGGCCTCTCCCGGAATGCGGATCAGCTGGCTGTCCCCCTGGCCCACATCCAGGAAGTAGACCTGCAAGGGCTCCGCCCCGGGGCTTTCCGGCAGGGGGACGGACTCCACTCCCTCGGGGGCCGTGCCGGAAAGGTTGAACCGGCTGGAGAGGAAAAACAGCAAGATCAGCACCAGCAGCCCGCCCACGGGTCCTAAGGTGTAGCGGCTCCGGCGGTAGTTCTGGTTTGTTCCGCGCTGCGGCATAAATTGAGCCCTCCTAATTCTTCAAGCTTTGCAGGGGCGCGGGGATCTTCCCGCCCCGGTGCACAAATTCCGCGGGCGAGGCGGCGTTTACCGGCATCACCGGACCCCGGCCCAGCAGCCCGCCGAAGTCCAGCTCCTCCCCGGCCCGCTTGCCAATGGCCGGAATGACCCGCACGGCGGTGGTCTTGGAGTTGACCATGCCGATGGCCGCTTCGTCCGCGATGATGCCGGAAATGACCTCCGCCGGGGTATCGCCGGGGATGACGATCATGTCCAGGCCCACCGAGCACACGGCGGTCATGGCCTCCAGCTTGGAGAGGGTGAGGCACCCGCTCTGGGCGGCGGCGATCATGCCCGCGTCCTCGGTGACGGGAATGAAGGCCCCGGAGAGCCCGCCCACGCTGGAGGAGGCCATGACTCCGCCTTTTTTCACCGCGTCGTTCAAAAGGGCCAGGGCGGCGGTGGTGCCGTGGGCCCCGCACTGCTCCAGACCCATGCCCTCTAAAATGTGGGCCACGCTGTCGCCCACCGCCGGGGTGGGGGCCAGGGAGAGGTCCACAATGCCGAAGGGCACGCTGAGCCGCCGGGAGGCCTCCTGGGCCACCAGCTGGCCCATGCGGGTGATTTTAAAGGCCGTGCGCTTGATCAGCTCCGCGATCTCTGTAAGGGAGCGGCCCCTGCCGTCCTTTTCGATGGCGGCCCGGACCACCCCGGGGCCGGAGACCCCCACGTTGATCACGCAGTCCGGCTCGCCGGGGCCGTGGAAGGCTCCGGCCATAAAGGGGTTGTCCTCCGGCGCGTTGCAGAAGACCACCAGCTTGGCCGCGCCGATGCACTCCCGGTCCGCCGTGCGCTGGGCGGTCTCCCGGACCACCCGGCCCATCTTCTCCACCGCGTCCATGTTGACGCCCGCCTTAGTGCTGCCCACGTTCACCGAGGAACACACCAGCTCCGTCTCGCTCAGAGCCTCCGGGATGCTCTCAATGAGGGCGTAGTCCCCGGGGCCGAAGCCCTTTTGGACCAAGGCGGAGTAGCCGCCGATAAAGTTGACCCCCACCGTGTGGGCGGCCCGGTCCAGGGCCTTGGCGAAGCGAAGGGGGGACGCGCCGGGGCAGGCCCCCGCCAGCAGGGCGATGGGCGTGACGGAGATGCGCTTGTTGATAATGGGGATGCCGTATTGGCGGCTGATGTCCTCCCCGGTCTTCACCAGGTCCTGGGCGTAGGCGCATATCTTGTCATAGACCCGCCGGGCCGCGGCCTCCGGGTCGGGCCCGGCGCAGTCCAGCAGAGATATGCCCATGGTGATGGTGCGCACGTCCAAGTCCTCGTTGTCGATCATGTTGATGGTCTCTAAAATTTCTTTGGTGTTCAATGTATTTCCCCCTTTTGGGTCCAATCTCTTTCCATCCTGGCCCGCAGTCCCCACCCAGCCAAAGGTTTTGCGCTTTTGCGAAGCAAAATGATGCTCCTCGAGCATCAAGCAAAACTTGGCGATTTAACGCGAACGCCAGTGAGCCTTAAATCTTATGCATGGAGTTGAAGATATCCTCGTGCATAATGTGGATTTTCAAGTCCATCTTTTCGCCCAGTTCATCAAAAATGTCCGCCAGCTCCGCCACGCTTGCGGTTGCCTTCGTGATGTCCACCAGCATCACCATCACGAACAGATCCTGCAAAATGGACTGGGTGACCTCCAGCACGTTCACGTCCTTTTCCGCGCACAGGGCCGTGACCTTCGCCAGAATGCCCACCATATCCTTGCCAATGACCGTAATCACGGCTTTTTCCGATTTTTCCATAAAGACCGATCCTTTCCCGATTGAATGATACGCTACTATTATGAAGCAGAACCGGCGGAATGTCAAGCGGGAGTGTGGCGGGGGAGTGGTCAAAGCACGCAGTTTTTAATAGAGTCATACGGAGTGGGGTCTCGCCTCCCGGCTCGGTCGAGTTGACAAAGTCAACTCGTGGTCAGAACGGTCCCCATTGGGGACCTTCCCCCTCCGGCGGCTTAGGGGCTTATGACGTTGGCTTCGCCAAGTCCCCCTAAGAACCCACGAGTTATCCTTTGGATAACTCGTCCACTTCTTGAAAAAGGTGAGTGTGTGCCAGTGGCACACAAGCTACGAACCGACCGAAGCGGCAGCTGAGAAGGACAAAACTTTTCCTGTTGCACTCAGCGAACTTTTCTCTTGTTAAAATGCGCTCTTCGGACGCTCCCTGTGGCGGAAGAGGGGCCTCCTGCCCGCCGGCCTCTTTTTTGGCGGATATTTCCCGATTTTGTGAAATCCGGCCTTGATTTTATGCGCGGTTTGGTTTATACTTAATTTATAAAGATTTTATAAATCTCTCTCCGGGGTGGTTTTCACATGAAGGCAAAAGACTTGGCGAAAAAATTAGGCGTTTCCCCCGCCACCATCTCGCTGGTGCTGAACAACAAGCCCGGCATCAGCGACTCCCTGCGCAAGGCGCTGCTGGAAAAGATCCAGGAGCTGGGCCACGAGGAGATGCTCTCCCCCGCCTGCCGGGAGGGCGGGGCCCCCGGCGCGAGGCCCGAGCCCCAGGAGGAGCGCTGCGCCTGCAAGTCCATCGCCTATATAATGTATAACAATTTTCAAGAGGATATGAACGACCCCTACCAGTTCTTCACCCAGGTGCTGGAGGGCATTGAGTACGAGGCCTGGGAGAACGACTGCTGCATCGTGATGCTGCACATGAACCGGCGGCGGGACCTGGACATCGCCCGGCAGCTGCGGCGGGCCGGCAACGTGGTGGGGGCCATCGTGCACCCCTGCAGGCTGGACGCCCGGGTGGAGCAGGACGTAAGGGCGGCCGGCGTGCCCTGCGTCTTCATGGACGCGTTCTCCCCCATGCCCAGCGGCTGGGAGCCCCCCAGCGTGTGCGTGAGCAACCGGCGGGGGATGAACAGCGCGGTGGGGCATCTGGTGGAAAAGGGGCACCGGGAGATCGGGTATGTGCTCAGCGGCTGGGAGACCCCGGTGGAGGTGGACCGGCGCAAGTGGTTCGGCCGGGCGATGAAGCAGTTCGGCGTGGAGGAACGGCCGGAATACTATTTCGAGGGGGGCGCGGGAGAGGAGCTCTTTGAGTACCAGCGCCTGGCGGACCGGCTGGCCGCGGCCCGGCGCCTGCCCACCGCCCTGGTGTGCGAGAACGACCGGCAGGCCTGGCGGGCCGTCAAGGCCCTGAAGCAGCTGGGCCTGCGGGTGCCGGAGGACGTGTCCATCGTCGGCTTTGACGACCAGGCCCTGTGCACGGCCATCGAGCCCAACCTGACCAGCGTCCACAACTCCCCCCACCTGATGGGCCGGGAGTGCGTGATGCTGCTGCAAAACCTCATCCGGCTGCGGGAGCGGGAGGAGGACCCCTGGCTGCGCTATGAGCTGCCCGCCCGGCTGGTGGAGCGGGACAGCGTGCGGGATCTGAGAGAGCAGGACTGAGAACCTGTATTCATAGTCGATGGACGCCGTATGGGCGGGACTTTTGCAGTCCAGCGGCGTTAAAAAATCTTGCAATGCGCCAGCATTCCTGCGATTTTTTGCCTTGCTGGACCGCAAAATTCCTCGCCCACCCGGCATCCCCCGCCTATGGATACAGGTTCTGAACCCGGCGCTTTTGAAACGAAAATTTTTGTTTGCCCTCGAAGCGGTGGAGAAAACTTTCAAACCTGTAACTGTTTTGTTATTGACATCACGGCCGTACCGGAGTATACTTGTGATTGGCGTCCGGCCCGACCGTGCCGGGCGCGGCAGTGTGTACATTTGGAACTAGCCCTAGAATACGTTAACGAAAAGAAAGGTGATCTTTGATGAAAAAGAATTTGTTCCGCCTCTTGGCCGGGGTCCTGGCCATTGCCATGATGCTGGCTTTAGCCGCCTGCGGCGGCCAAGAGGGCTCCAGCAGCGAGGACGGCTCTTCCGCTTCCTCCGCCGTTTCCAGCGAAGCTTCCAGCTCCAGCGAGGCCCCGGAATCCAGCGCGCCGGAGGAGGGCTCTGAGGCCGGCGGGGAAACCAGCGGCCTGGTAGACGGGAAGTACGCCTCCATTCAGGCGTTTTTGGACGATCCCCAGATCAGCGAGCAGATCAACGCCATGGTGGACGCCCTGGCCCAGGGCGACATGGGCATTGCCGTGAGCGCCAACGACGACAAGCTGGTGTATACCTTCACCTTTGCCGAGTTTGAGGAGGGCACGGACACAACGGCCATTGCGGACTCCTTGAAGAAGAACATGGCGGATCAGGCCTCCGTGTTCGAGAACATCGCCACCTCGATCAAGGAAGTGGTCGATGTGGCGGACCCGAAGGTGGTCGTGGCCTACAACGCGGCGGACGGGACGGAGATTTACAGCCAGGAGTTCAGCGCCAAGTAAAGAGCAGGGAAATTTATAAGGCCGCGGGAGGATAAAGCCTGCGGCCTTTTTCTTTTTGGGGCCGGGCGGAAAGGCGCGAAAGGGAGGGCCCGCCCTTGACCATGTGGAGCGTGTTCCGCCTCCCCTCTATGGGAGTGTTGGAGAGGGATTCGTCAGGGCCTCGCCTGCCAACTCATGTTCGCGGCGTGGTCTGCTGTACTTGGCAGGCCAAGTACCCGGCAGACGCTCACCCCCCAAGAAGCGGACAAAACTTTTACTGGCGCACTGACCATCCCATCTCCCTTTATCAACGCGTCTGGACACTCCCCCCTCCATTTCACACTTGACGAAGCCCCGCAAATTTTCTATAATAGACAGAAAAGGATGTGCTTTGCATGGAGAAAAAACAGCCAATCGGAATCATCGGCGCCATGGGCGTGGAGGTCCGCGCCCTGATCGACCAAATGGAGGAGTCCGGCCAAGACCGCTTTGCCGGGCTGGTGTTCCACTGGGGCTCCTTGGCGGGAGTCCCCTGCGTCATCGCCCAGTGCGGCGAGGGCAAGGTCAACGCCGCCGTCTGCGCCCAGACCATGATTTTAAAGTATGCCCCCCGCCTGGTGATCAACGTGGGCGTGGCCGGAGGCGTGGGCGTGAGCATCGGCGGCCTGGTGGTGGCCAGCGCCTGCGTACAGCACGATTTTGACGCCACGCCCATGGGCTACCCCCTGGGGAATCTGTTCCTCTACTGGGACGAGGGAGAGCCGGAGGAGCGGGTGGAGCTGCCCGCCGACGGGGCCGCGGCGGCCGTGCTGCTGGAAGAGGCGCAAAGCATCTATGGCGGGGCCTGTTCCGGGGTCATCGCCACGGGGGACCAGTTTGTGGCGGACAAGGAGAAGAACCGCTGGCTTGGCGAGACCTTTGGGGCAAAGGCCGTGGAGATGGAGGGCGGCAGCATCGCCCAGGTGTGCTATATGAACCGCGTCCCCTTCGCCGTGCTGCGGGCCATCTCCGACAACGCCAACGACGAGTCCCCGGCGGATTTTCCCGCCTTTACCCAGGAGTGCGCGGACAAGACCGCCCGCCTGCTTACCCGGGCCCTGGGCCGGCTGTAAGGGGCTGGCGCGATGAAGATTTACGACATTTCCAAAGAGCTGTTTGCCGCCAGCGTCTACCCCGGCGACCCCAGGCCGGAGCGGCGGGATTTTTTCAGCATGGAGGCCGGGGAGGCCTGCAACGTGTCCGTCCTCACCCTGGGGAGCCACAACGGCACCCACATGGACGCGCCCAGGCACTTTGTGTCCGGGGGCCGCGGCGTGGACCGGATGGACCTGGAAAAGTGCCTGGGCCCCTGCCGGGTGGTCCGGGCCCAGGGGCCGCTGGACCCCTGGTGGGTGGAGGAGGCCCTGGCCGGCGGAGTCCGGCGGCTTTTGATCGCCGGGGAGATTGCCATTACCCTGGAAGCGGCCCGGCGGATGACGGAGCTGGGACTGTGGTTCCTGGGCGTGGAGGGCATGACCGTGGGCCCCCTGGGGGGAGACACGGGGCCCATCCACCGGGAACTGCTGGGGAACGAGACCGCCGTTTTGGAGGCCTGCGTGCTGGACGGCGTGCCGGAGGGGGACTATTTTCTGGTGTGCCAGCCCCTAAAGATGGCTGGTTTGGACGGCTCCCCGGCCCGGCCCCTGCTGCTGAAAGGCGGGGGGATAGAACGTCTGGAATGAGCTGGTAATGGGACGGAGGTGGACCCTATGAGAGAGATGGAACAGCGGGCCTATTCCTTTTTGGGCAGGCACCCGGTTTTGTGCATGGATATGCTGGAGGCCCTGCGCCGGGGCGATGGCAGCGTGTACGCGGTCAGCGAGGAGGGCGCGCTCATCTGCGAGCGGAACAGCCGGGCCTATATGCTGGCCGCGGAGAACAGCGAGGCGGGCGAGCGGCTGGTGATGGGCCTGAAAAAGCCCGTGCAGCTGGCCGTGCACGGCAGCGCGGGCGGCGAGCTGTTCCGGGACATTTTCAACTATAGCCAGATGATGGAGTGCTGGGCCGCCGCCTACCTGGACCCGGAGCCGCCCTTCGTGCCCAGCCGCTACGGGGTGCGGGAGCTGGACGAACGCTTTGGCGAGGAGATTTTGGAGGCTTTTCCCGGGGAATTCAGCGAGGAAGAGATTTTTCAGCGCCTGCAGAGCGGGACGATGCACGGCTCGTTCACGGCGGGGGAGCTGACCGGCGTCATCGGCCTTTACCCCGAGGGGGGCATAGGCATGCTGGCCGTGCGGCCGGACCAGGACTGGGAAAAGACCGCCGGGGCCCTGGTGGGGCACATCACCGGCTGGTGCCTGGAAAAATGCTTCGCGCCCCTGGCGCACATCCCCCAGTGGGACCAGCGCCTGCTGAAGCTCTACCGAAGGCTGGGCTACACGGTCTCGGAAAAGCCCTTATGCTGGCTGGGGGACGGGCCGGAGGAGTAAAGCGCGCGGTTTGGGGGGAAGAGTGCCCCGCTTTCCTCCCGATGAAAGCCGGGACTTATGACATTGGCTTCGCCAAGTCGTCCCGGAGAGGGCCGCGACTTCGCGGAGTGAACGGCAACTTCGCGGAGCGAACGGCAACTTCGCGGAGCGAACGGCAACTTCGCGGAGCGAACGGCAACTTCGC